>JBGAOB010000191.1:0-9420 GCA_044222045.1 Candidatus Eiseniibacteriota bacterium | reverse complement strand
ATGGCCGAGTCCGCCACCGCCCACACCACGCGCACCACGCCCCGGTCGAAGACCACGCCGTCGACCCGGTCCAAGTCGAGCGCCAGCCCCAAGCACAAGTCCACCGGCACGGGCTCGCGTCAAACGGTTTCGAAATCGCCGACCAGCCGCAAGGCGTCCGGCCAGGCGTCGCTGCGCAAGGGCAAGAGCAGCACGACCCGCAAGGGGCGCCTCGCCGCGCGCGGTCGCCGCGCACGCCGCGCCGCCCCGCCCGCCGGCGGGGTCTACGCGCGCAACGCGATCCTCGTGGATCCGCGCACGGGTGAAGTGCTGTTCGAGAAGAACGCCAAGAGCTCGGTGCCCATCGCGAGCCTGACCAAGCTGATGACGGCGCTCGTGTTCCTGGAGCAGAAGCCGAACCTGCGCCGCTCGGTCGAAGTGACCTCGGCCGAACTCGACGGCGGCGGCCACACGCAGCTCCGCTCCGGCGAGTCGGTGGCGCTCGGCGACCTGCTGCACATGAGCCTGATGTGCTCCGACAACGTCGCCACTCGCGTGCTCGCGCGCGAGTCGGGGCTGGCGTCCGACGCGTTCGTGGCGCGCATGAACCGCAAGGCCGGCGAGCTGAAACTGTCGGGCACGAGCTTCGTGGAGTTCACCGGGCTCGACGAGCGCAACGTGTCGACGGCGTCCGACGTCGCGCGGCTGCTGCATGCCGCGGCGCACGATCCGCTGATCCAGGACGTCACCACCACGCGCGAGTACGCGTTCCGCAGCGATCGTCGCGACCACGTGTTCCGCAACACGAACCGCCTGCTGTACGGGCACTGGGACGTGCTCGGCGGCAAGACGGGCTTCATCAACGAAGCGGGCTACTGCTTCGCCACGTGGGTGCGCGAGCAGGGACGCGACCTGATCGCGGTCGTGCTCGGGGCGCCGACCGAAGCCACGCGGTTCGCCGACGCCGTGCGGCTGATCCAGAAGGCCACGCCCCCGCACGCCGGCGCGTCGGAGCCCGACACGCACGGCGGCCGGCTCGCGTCGGCCTCGCGCGCCGCGGCACACTGACGCCTCCATGCCACGAAGCGGCGGCTGGCGCGCCCTGCTCGGCGGGCTCGTCGCCGGATTCGCGGGCGGACTGTTCGGCGTCGGTGGCGGCATCATCCTGGTGCCGTTGCTCGCTTCGTTCTTCGGCGCCACGCCGCACCAGGCCAACGGCACGTCGCTCGCCACCATCGCGGCCACCGCGCTGACCGGGCTCGCCGTCTACGCGTGGCACGGCAACGTGGCGTGGAGCACGGCGGCACTGCTCGCGCTGGGCAGCATCCCGGCCGCGCGCTGGGGCGCGCGACTCGCGGCGAAGTCGAGCCGCCAGCTGCTGCTGCGTGTGTTCGCGGGCTTCCTCGTGCTCGTCGCCGCGCGACTGCTGTGGCGCGCGCCCGAAGCGCACGCGCACGCCTACCCGCTGGCCGTGACGATCGCGGCGGACCTCACGCTGGGCGTGCTCACCGGGCTGTTGGCGGGCTACCTCGGCGTGGGGGGCGGCATCCTGATGGTGCCTGCGCTGATGCTGCTGTTCGGCGTCCCGCAGCCCATGGCACAGGGCACGTCGCTCGCCGTGATCCTGGTGACGGCCCCCGCCGGCGCCCTCGAGCACGCCCGGCACGGGAACGTACTCGGCAAACTGGTCCCCTGGCTGTTCGCGGGGGCGGCCCTGGGAGCGCCGCTGGCATCCTCCATCGCGCAGTCGATGCCGCATGCCCTGCTCGCGCGCGCGTTCGCTGTCTTCCTGCTGGCGAATGCGATCCACACGTGGCGCAAGGCGATGAAAGCCGCGCCCCCGGCGGCCCCCGCGGCTCGCTGACGCCCGGGGTGAGTGGGCGGTCGCACCCAGGTTGGGGGGCACGCGCCCGGACGGGATGTCGGCACGGCTGTCCGTTCGTTCGGAAACACCGAACCCGGGGCGAATTTCCACACCGGTTACTTGAGATTCCGCGAGCCACTCCGCTAACCTTATGTCGGCAACAGTACACATGACCCACTCGGAGCAGCCACAGAGAGGGCTTCCAACGGGCCAGGTGCACACCCCCGAGGTCGCACCGCATCGTCGGTGCGCAACCTAGCTCCGCATCCTTCCAAGGAGACCCACGATGAAGAAGCTTGCGACCACCCTCGCGCTCGTCGCGCTCTGCGCGTCGTCGGCGCTCGCGGCCAACGCGGTCCGTATCAGCCAGGTGTACGGTGGCGGCGGCGCGACGTCCGGCTCGCCGACGTATTCCGTCGACTACGTCGAGCTTTTCAACAACTCGGGCTCGCCCGTGAACATCAGCGGTTGGTCGATTGCCTACGGCTCGGCCAGCGGCACGTGGGGCACGTCCGGCGGCTCCGCCCACTTCGAGTTCCCGGCGAACACGATCATCCAGCCCTGCAAGTACATCCTGGTCTCGCTCGGAGCGGCCGGAACCGTCGGGGCCGCGCTGCCCGTGCCCGCCGACTTCTCGTCGACGGCGATCAACGCCAGCGCCACCGCCGGCAAGGTGGGCCTGTTCACGGCGGTGAACTCGAACGTGGCTTGCGGCGCCGAGACCGGCCTCGTGGACAAGGTTGCGTACGGCGCCTCGACCACGTGCCCCGAGACCACTCCGGTGTCGGGCCTGAGCAACACGCAGGGCGCCGTCCGTAACGGCGGCGGTACGGTGGACACCGACAACAACTCGGCCAACTTCACCGTCGTTCTGAACCCGGTGCCGCGCAACTCGGCCTCGCCGGCGAACCAGGACTGCCTCAGCGTCCCGACCCAGAGCAACACGTGGGGCTCGATCAAGTCGATGTACCGCTAGTCCCGCCATCGCTTCACCCCGAAGCCCCGCCTCCCACGAGGCGGGGCTTCGTGCGTTCCGGGGCGTTTCGCACAGGGCCCGTGCGCTTCGCACGCTTCCGACCACCGCAGCGCGTCGGCTGGGTGATTTCGCAAAGCCCCACCGGCGCGCGCGTTCGCCACCCGACACCGTCCGCACCCGCGCCAGCCGCGCCCGCGATCGTCCAAGTGCACGCGCCGCAACGCGCCCACCCGGGCGCTCCGCGTCCCGGCAGCTCGCGATCGATCGCGGCAACCGACGTGCATGGAGGGTCGGATGGCGGGCTCCCGCGGCATTCCGGTCGCGGTGGCCACGCCTTCGGTCGCGACACTTCTCGAGGCGAGGGATGCCATGACCCGACCGCAGCGCAAGCGCACCCTGCAGGCCAGGAAGGCCACCCGCGGACTCCGCGCCACGGCGGCGCTCGAGGCCCCGTCGTCGCGCGTGTCGCCCGAACCGCCGTCGCCGGCCCGGCCCGGCCCCACGGCCGCGCTGCCCTCCGAGGTCGCCCGCCAGTCCCAGCGCGAGATGGACCGCCTGCGCCGGCTGCCGGCCGGCTCGCCCGAAGCGGCGCAGGTCCGCGCTTACCTGCACTGGCTCTGGTCGCTGCCGTGGGACGCCACGGTGCCCGAGGACGCCGACCTGCGGGGCGTCGAGCGCGTGCTCGAGGCCGAGCATCTCGGGCTCCAGAAGGCCAAGGAACGCATCGCCGAGTACCTGGCCGTGCGGCAGCTGAAGCCCGACCTGCCCGGCCCGGCGCTCTGCCTGGTGGGCCCGCCCGGCACCGGCAAGTCGTCCCTGGGCGCCACGGTGGCCAAGGCGCTGCGGCGCCCGTTCGCGCGCATCAGCGTGTCGGGCACGAGCGACGCCGCCGAGCTGGTGGGCGAAGCGCGCACCGCGCCGGGCGCGCAGCCCGGCAAGATCGTGCGCGCGCTGCGCGAGGCCGGCTCGCGCAACCCCGTGCTCATGATCGACGGCATCGACCGGCTCGTCGGCGAGGGCGGCCTCGGCGTGGCGGAGGTGCTGCTGGAGCTGCTCGACCCCGAGTCGAGCGCGCACTTCACCGATCACTACCTGGGCCTGCCCATCGACCTGTCGCACGCGATCCTGATCCTGTGCGCGAACCACCTCGAGCTGGTGCCCGACTCGCTGCAGGAGCGCATCGAGACCATCGAGGTGTCCGGCTACTCCGAGGACGAAAAGATCGAGATCGCGCGCCGCTTCCTGGTGCCGCGCCAGCTCGGCGAGCACGGCCTGTCCCCGCGCGACCTCGCGCTGGGCGAGCCCGCGCTGCGCGCGATGGTGCGCCACTACACGCTCGAAGCGGGCGTGCGCGGGCTCGTGCGCCAGATCGCCACCGTGTGTCGCAAGGTGGCGCGGGCGCGCGCGACCGGCGACAACCGCCGGCACAACGTCACCGAGACGCAGCTGGTGCGCTACCTGGGCCAGCGCGTGTACCAGCCCGAGATGGCCGGCAAGGACGACGAGGTCGGCGTGGCCATGGGCCTCGCGTGGACGGCGGCCGGCGGCGAAGTGCTGGTGGTGGAAGCGCTCAAGATGCCCGGCAGCGGCCGCGTGATGCTCACGGGCCAGCTCGGCGACGTGATGAAGGAGTCGGTGCAGGCCGCGCACTCGTACGTGCGCTCGCGCTCCGACCTGCTCGGCATCGACGCCGAAGCGTTCAGCCAGTTCGACATCCACATCCACTTCCCGATGGGCGGCGTGCCCAAGGACGGCCCGTCCGCCGGCATCACGGTGGGCCTCGTGATCGCGTCGGTGCTGTCGGAGCGTCCGATCCGCCACGACGTCACGATGACCGGCGAAGTGAGCCTGCGCGGCAAGGTGCTGCTCGTGGGTGGCATCCGCGAAAAGGCGCTGGCCGCGTACCGCGCCGGCTTCCAGACCATGATGTTCCCCGCGCTCAACCTGAAGGATCTGGACGAGATCCCGGCCGACGTGCGCGATCGGCTCGTGCTGGTGCCGGTGGAGACCATGGACGAGGTGTTCGAGCACGCGCTCTCGCGCGTGATCGTGCCGCAGCGCGTGCGTGGCGAGTTCGTGATCGAGGTCGAGGAGGAAGAAGGCGACGCCTCCGAGGAATCGCCCACGGGCCGCGACGTCGCGCACATCGTGATCGAGGACGAGTAGCGCGCCACGCTCGCGGCCGGACGCTCCCGCGGGGGCCGGGACCGGCGGCGCATCCCGCTGCCCCGCAACGCACGCGGGCGCCCGACGCCGATCCCGCGCGGCGCCCATTCGCGGCGGCCCACGATTCCGCTTGGTGCCGACCCCGCGGGCCCGTAGCTTCCCCCGACGCGCGGCGGCGACATCGCCCCGCCGGCCCCGGCCCGCCCGTCCCCCGACGTCGTCGGCCTCGTCGTTCCTTCCTCGATCGAGCTGCCCGCCCCCGACCGGCCCCGCTCGCTCGCCTGCATCCACTCCCTTTCGGAGGTCAGGCCATGCGCTCTCGTCACTCTCTGCTCGCGGCACTCCTGTTGGTTTCGGTGCTCGGAGCCTCGCCGGCGTTCGCGGTGGGCAACGTCGTCATCAGCCAGGTCTATGGTGCGGGCGGCAACGCCGGCGCCGTCTGGCGCAACGACTACATCGAACTGTTCAACCGCAGCGGCGCGCCGGTGAACATCGGAGGCTGGGCCGTGCAGTACGCGGCCACCACCGGCACCAGCTGGGCCAAGACCGACATCCCGACCGGCACCATCATTCCCGCCGGCGGCTACGTGCTGATCGCGGAAGCCAGCGGCGGCGCCAACGGCACCACGTTGCCGCCCACGTGCCTGATCGCCACCGGCACGATTTCGATGGCCGCGGGCGCGGGCAAGGTCGCGCTCACGAACAACAACACGCTGATCGTGGCCGGCACGGCGTGCCCCTCGGGCGCGGCGGTGGTGGACGTGGTCGGTTACGGCACCACCACGAACTGCTTCGAGGGCGCGGGCCCCACGGGCACGATCAACGCCACGACGGCGGCCGTGCGCAAGGGCGCGGGCGGCATCGACACCGACAGCAACTCCGCCGACTTCACGGTGGGCTCCGCGGTGCCGTGCACGCTGCCGACGCCGACGCTCGGTCACACGTGGGGCGCGCTCAAGACCATCTATCGCTGAGCCCGCGACACATCCTTCGACGCCGGCCCCCGTTCGCGCACGCGGACGGGGGCTTCGTCGTTCAGGCGTCGCCCGGCGCGTCGCCTTCCACGTCGGAGTCGCGCACCACGCCGCCGCGCTCGAGTTCGCCCAGGTAGTCGGCGATCAGGGCGCGTGCTTCGTCGCGCTGCTCACCCGGCACCAGGATCTCGCCCCACGCGATGCTGCTCCAGTCGCGCGCCACGGCCGGATAGCCCGGAATCGATGCGCTGCGCAGTACGGCGGGCACGCCGTTCTGCTCGAGCATGCCGCACAGCAGTGCGCCGGCCGCCGCGTCGGGCACGCGCTGCACGACCACCGGTTCGCCCGCCGGCGCCGGCGGCTCGTCCACCAGCACCGCGCGGCACGCGGGGCACGCCACGATCTCCCGCGCGTAGTCGCACCCGCACTCGGGGCACCAGCGCCGCGGCTCGCTCATCGCGCCGCCGCGGCGGCGTGTTGCCGAGCCAGCCGGCGCGCGGCCTCGGCCACGTCGGCGGCACGCGTGCACAGCGCCAGCCGCACCCAGTCGCCGTACGCCGGCCCGAACGCCGTGCCCGGCAGTGCCGCCACGCCGAGCGCGAGCCACTCGTCGATCAGCGCGTGCACGTCGCGATCGCCCCGCGCCGCCGACACGTCGGCGAACGCGTAGAACGCGCCGCGCGGCGCGGGCACGCGGATCGCCGGGCAGCCCTCCAGCTCCGCCAGCAGCAGCCGGCGGCGTTCGTCGTACGCCGCGCGCATCTGCTCGACGCAGTCCTGCGATCCCGACAGCGCCGCCGCCGCGGCCACCTGCGACGCCGGGAACACGCCGTACGTGGTGTAGAACGCCACGATCGGCCCGGCCACCGCGCGCATCGCCGGCGGGCACACGACGTAGCCGATGCGCCAGCCGGTCATCGCGTAGCTCTTGCTGAGCGTGTACACGCTCACGGTGCGCTCGGCCATGCCCGGCAGCGACGCCGGGCTCACGTGCGTCGCGCCGTCGTACAGCAGGTGCTCGTACGCCTCGTCGCTCAGCACCCACAGGTCGCGCTCGATCGCCACGCGCGCGATCACCTCGAGCTGCTCGCGCGTGAGCACCACGCCCGTGGGGTTGTTCGGCGTGTTCACGTACAGCCCGCGCGTCTCGGGGCGCAGCGCGTCGCGCAGGCGCTGCTCGAATTCGGCCGGGCTCCACGCGCCCGTGGCCACGTCCATGTAGGCCGGGAACGACCGCCACGATGCGCCGTCCACGAAACCCACCAGCTTGGGCAGCGCCATCCAGTGCGGCGACAGCACCAGCAGCTCGTCGCCGCGCGACATCAGCGTCTGGAGCGCCACGTACAGCCCGTGCGTGCCGCCCGACGTCACGGTGACGTCGTCGGGATGCGCCGCGATGTGATTCTCGCGCGCCAGCTTCGCGACGATCGCCTCCCGCAGCACCGTCTCGCCGCGCGGGTCGGGGTAGTGCGTCCGGCCGTCCCGCGCGGCCCGGTGCAGCGCTTCCACGATGTGCGGCGGCGTGTCGAAGTCGGGTTCGCCCCGTTCCAGGTGCAGCACGCGCTCGCCGGCTTGCTCGCGCGCACGCGCCGCGGCCATCACGCGGCCGAGGTCCGAAGTCGAGTGCAACACCGCGCGATCGGCGATCAGTCGGGGCATCGTGCGCTCCTGTGAGGACGGGGTGTGGACTCCGGGGTCGCGGCGCGTTCGGCGAAAGAAACCAGACTCGGCGTGCAGGCTGCAACACTCGTCGGGCGGACGGCATGGGCATTGCCAGTCGAGCGCGGACCCACGCTCGGTATGGACTCATTCTTGGGGAGGCATCGTGTCCAAGTTCGACCTGCGCGACATCTCGGACAAGCTCACCGGCTCGAAGGACACCGAAGGTGTCGTCGACACCCTGCTGGCGTATCTGCGCGCCGTGCAGCCGGATTGGCACCCGACGCTCGCCTTCTACGAGGTCAGCCGCGACGCGCTGGTGCGCGTGTACGACCGCGAAACCGGCCGGCTGCAGCGTCGCGACATCATCGTTCCGGTGGAGCAGCTCCCCGCCCGACTCGTGCGAAAGTTCTTCCACCCCAGTGCATTCTTCAATGCGACCGACCGCCGGTCGCTGCTGGCCCGCCTGTTCCAGTCCAGCCCGAGCTACGAACCGGACTCCACGGAACATCCCCAGATCCAACCCATCGCCGCCGGCACGCCGTGGCACTCGTGCGTGTGCATGCCCCTGGCCGACCAGGAAGACCTCATCGCGATGCTGGTGATCGTGAGCCCGCGCCGCAACGCGTTCGGCAGCCGGGCCGTGGGCGAGATCATCCCGGTGAAGAGCCTGGCCGCCATGTCGCTGGCGCGGCACCTGTACGCGCGCGACCCGCGCCCGGTGCCCGATCCCGCGCCCGCGGCGCAAGTGCTGGCCGCCCAGCAGGAGGCCTCGCAGACGGTCGCGGCCGAGTTCCAGAACCGGCTGCGCGAGCTGCAGGCCCACTCCGAGCAGCTGGCCGCCGACAACCAGCACAAGACGCAGCGCCTGGAGGCGCTCACGCGCGAGATCGAGGCGCTGGACCGCAACTCGTCGGCCTACCGGCACGAGCTGTCGCGCGTGAAGAGCACGCTCGATGCGCTCGAAGAGCAGAGCGGTGCGGCCGCCGCGCACCTGCAGGAGGCGTTCTCGCAGCTCGCGATCTCGCAGTCGCGGCTCGGCGAGATGCAGCGCACGATGAACTTCCTCAAGGAAGTCTTCCAGGTGCTGGCCCAGGAGCACGACGAGGCCGAGTTCTCGCGCATGCTGGTGTCGTGGTTCTGCGAGCACTTCGGCGTGGACCGCTGCAGCCTGATGCGCATGGAGGACAGCCGCGAGAGCCTGAGCATCTTCGCGCACCGGGGCCTCGACGAGGCGGTGGCGAACCGCGTGCGCGTGCGCGTGGGCCAGGGCATCGCGGGCTGGGTGGCGCACAACCGCAAGCCGCTGTTCGTGCGCATGAAGCAGGAAGTCTCGCCGGTGCAGGGCACGGGGCAGGACGCGTACAACTCGGACTCGTTCATCTCGGTGCCGCTGGTGTTCAAGAACCGCCTGTACGGCGTGCTCAACCTGAGCAACAAGCGCGACGGCGACCCGTTCGACGAGAGCGACCTCGAGCGCGCGATGCTGGCGGGCTCGTTGCTGGCCATGTCGCTGGGGGGCCAGGAGCAGACGCGCGCGTTGGCGGCCTGGGTCTAGGGACTCTTCGACCCGGGCAGGCGGCGGGGGCTCCCCTCGGGGCCCCCGCTCGCGTTTTCGCACGACACCGGGCCCTCCGATCCGCGACGCTCCGGCGGACCCCGAGGCCGAGGCAGGCATCGGCGCAGCTCTCACCGCCGGGACTTCCGATCCACGACGCTCCGGCGGACCCCGAGGCCGAGGCAGGCGCCGGCGCAGCTCTCACCGCCGGGACTTCCGATCCACGACGCTCCGGCGGACCCCG
>JBGAOB010000190.1:0-9757 GCA_044222045.1 Candidatus Eiseniibacteriota bacterium | reverse complement strand
ACGGCGTCGTTCGTGGTCGACGGTCGCCACGCGTCGGAAGTCCCACGGCGGCTCGACGCCGAGCGCGTGGCCGTGCGCTGGGGGCACTTCTACGCGTACCGCGCGGTGGAAGCGCTGGGGCTGGGCGCGGCGGGCGGCGTCGTGCGCGCGAGCCTCGCGCACGTGAACACGCCCGCCGAGGTGTCGCGCCTGATCGCCGCGCTCGACCGCGCGCTGTAGCGGTGCTCGCGCGAGCCGCTCGCCGTCGCGCGTGGCGAGACTCGCGCGAAGGCGCCGGCGCGACCGTCCGCCCGCAGGCGAAGCTCGCTCCCGTCGTTCCGCGCCGGCACGATTTCCGGTGACGCGGCCCCCACGTCGCCACTAGTCTCCGCCGCCATGCTCCGACGCCCGCACGTGCACCCGATCGTGTTCATGTTCCTGATCCTGCCGTTCGGCCTGATGTCGGGCTATCTCACGGTGACCGTGGCCTGGCAGCTCACCAAGGCCGGGCTCACCGTGGCGCAGGTCGCCGGGCTCATCGCGATCAGCTACATCCCCCACACGTGGAAGTTCCTGTGGGCGCCGATCTCGGATTCGTTCTGGACGCGCCGCGGATGGTACTTCCTCGCGTGCGCCGCCAGCGGACTGGGCATCTTCGCCACCGGCGCGCTGCCCATGACGGCGAAGGGCCTGCCGCTGCTGACCGCGGTCGTGCTCGTCTCCAACCTGGCGGTGACGTTCCTCGCGATGGCGGTGGAGAGCCTGCTCGCGTACGGCGTGCCCGAGAACGAAAAGGGCCGCGCGAGCGGCTGGTTCCAGGCGGGCAACCTGGGCGGCTCCGGCATCGGCGGCGGCATCGGCCTGATGATGGCGCAGCGCGTGGAGCACGCGTGGCTGCCGGGCGCGGTGCTGGGCGCCACGTGCCTGCTGTCGATGCTCGCCATGCGCGGCGTGCCCGAGCCGGTGGTGACGCACCGCGGCGAAACGGTGGGCCGCACGCTCGTCAACGTGGTGAAGGACCTGTGGCACGTCGCGCGCTCGCGCCTGGGCTTCCTCGCGCTGGTGTTGAGCCTCCTGCCCGTGGGCTCCGGCGCGGCGTCGGGCCTGTGGTCCGCGGTCGCCGGCGACTGGAAGGCGTCCGCCGACACCGTGGCGCTGGTCACCGGCGTGGCGGCGGGGCTCGTGTCGGCCGCGGGCTGCCTCGCGGGCGGCTGGATCTGCGACCGCATGCACCGGCAGTGGGCGTACGTGCTGTTCGGCGTGTCGCAGGGTGTGTGCGTGATCGCCATGGCGCTCGCGCCGCGCTGGGCCATGTTCGTGGTCTACACCACGCTGTACGCGTTCATCATGGGGCTCACGTACGCCGGCTTCAGCGCGTTCGTGCTGGAGGCCATGGGCCAGGGCGCGGCGGCCACCAAGTACAGCCTGTTCGCTTCGCTCTCGAACACGCCGATCGCGTACATGACCAGCGTCGACGGCTGGTCGCACACGCGCTGGGGCGCCAACGGCATGCTCTACGGCGAGGCCGTGGCGGCGCAGTCGAACTGGCGCTGTTCGCCATCACGTCGCACGGCACCAGTGCCGCGCGGGGCCCATCGAGGCCGCCGCGCACGTCGGCGCGTCGTCGCCGGAACCGATCAGCGGATCGTGACCACGCGGCGGGTCGCCACCCGCCCGGCGCTCTCCACCTGCAGCAGCCACACGCCGGGCGCGCGAATGCGCGCTACCTCGCGCAGGTCCCGGCCGCCGTGTGCACGCCCGCCGGCACGGCGCCGTCCGCGAGCCGCCGCACCTCGCGCCCCTGCAGGTCGAGTACGCGCACCACCGCGCGGCCCTCGCGCGGCAGCGTCCAGCGCACGCGCACCTCGCGCCACGCCGGGTTCGGCGCCGGCGCCGCCAGCGACAGTTCCGCGCCGGCGGGCACGGGCGCGCCGCCCACGAACGTCGTGTCGAGCGACCCGTCGGATCGCACGTTCTGCAGGTACAGGTCGGGGCCGAGCCCGCCGTTGCGTCGGTCCTGCCATGCGAACGTGGCGCCGCCCGCGCCGACGCCCAGCACCACCACCGCCACCTGCGAGTCGGGCGCCGTGCTCACCGCCACGCCGTCGGCCGTCCACAGCGGAGTGCCGAGGCGTCCACGCGCTGCGCGTACAGGTCCACGTTCCCGTTGCGATCGTCCTGCCAGCCCACCACCGCGCCACCCGCGCCGTCCGACGCGATCGCCGGGAACGCCGGCGTGGAGCTGACGCTGCACAGCCGCACGCCGTCGGTGGTCCACGCCGCCGCACCCGTGGAGTCCACCCGCTGCGCATAGACCTCCGCGAAGTGGAACGTGCGCCAGTCCTCCCACGTCACGAGGAAGCCGCCCGCGCCGTCGGCGAGCATGGCCGGCGTGCGCTGGAAGTAGCGCGCGCGACACACGACCACGCCCGAGTCGGGCCACGCGCGCGTGCCGTCGGGGCGCAGGCCCTGCGCGTACAGGTCGCGATAGAAGCCGGTGCCGTCGGTCTTCTCGAACGTCGCGACCAGTCCCTGCCGGCCGTCGGCGATCGCGGCCCAGCCGCGCAGCAGCAGGCTGGCCAGCACCGCGACGCGTTCGCGCCCACGCGGTGGCCCTGCCGCGTTCACGCGCTGCGCCCACCAGCCGCCGCGCGCGTCCCACCATGCCGCGATCGCGCCGCCCGCGCCGTCGGTGACCAGCGACGAAGCCACGCGCCGCCGCCGCCGCACGCAGAAGGCGATGCCGTCGGTCGCCCACTGCACCGCGCCGTCGGCATCCACGCGCTGCGCGTAGACCTCGGCCACGCCCGAGCGGAAGTCGGTCCACGCCACGATCGCGCCGCCCGCATCGTCGGACACCACCGCGGGTTGTTGCTGTCCCGGTGCCGCGCACAGCGCCACCCACGGCGTGGTCCACGGCTCGGCGCCATTCGCTGACGCGACGCGCGCGGCGAGAATGTCGCCCGCGTCGGCGTCGATGCGGCGCCACGCCACGATCACGTCGTCACCGGCGCGCGCGATCGCGGGCTGATCGTTCGCGCTCGCTCCCACACCCAGCGGCACGCCCGCCTGGCCCCACAGCAGGTCATAGTTCGCACCCACGCGCTGACCGATGACCGCGCTCGACCTGCCGTCGCGCCACACGAACACCGGTCGCCCCGCGGCGTCGCGCACGCCGGCGAGCTGGTCTTGCGCGTAGAAGTCGGCGATCAGCGTATGGCCGACCACTGGGATCGAGCTGCGCCGCGACCAGCGCAGAGCATCACGAGGCAGCACGGCACCAGCAGCGAACGGCGAACGAGGCGCGGATCATGGCGGACGCCGGGTGTCGAGGTGCGCCCCCGTGGGGGTGCCGCGGTCGGTGTGGCGCGGCAAGCGGCGCGACATGCGCGCGGCGGCCGGAAGCGATCGCGCCGAGGCTAGCATCGCGAGCGCGGCGTTCCGCGGGCCGATGCGCGTGCCGTTCTCCCACGGGAAGCAGCGCCGAGCGGTCGCCCGGCAGGTCCATTGCGACGCCGCAGACTTGTGCAGGGAGGCCACGGGCCTGCACCCTCATCGGAATGCGCGCCATGATCCGACCCCTGCTCGCCCTGCTGCTGCTCGCCGCCCTCGCCTCACCGCTGGCCGCGGCCTCCCGCCCCGCCGAACCACTTGCCCCGGGGCAGGTGTTGCCGCCGCTCGCGGGCCAGACGTTGACCGGCCGGCATGCCACGCTGCCCGATGCCGCCGCGGGGCGCGTGACGCTGCTGCTGCTGGGCTTCACGTACGAGTCGCGCCACGCCGTCGAGGCCTGGGCCGAGCGCTTCACCCCGCGCTACGGCGGCGACCCGCTGGTGTCGCTGTGGGAAGTGCCGATGATGACCGGCTCGTCGTGGCTCGCGAAGCCGTTCATCGTGGGCGGCATGCGCCGCGGCACACCGCAGCCCATGCACGACAACGTGCTGTGCGTGTGGAAGGGCGCCGCCGCGTGGAAGCCGCGCGTGGGGCTCGAGCATCGCGACGATCCGTGCCTGATCGTGCTGGATGCCGACGGCCGCATCGAGTGGCTGCACCGCGGCGCGCCCGACGACGCGGGCTGGAGCGCGCTGCAGAGCGCCATCGCCTCCGCGCGAGCGCGCGCACCGCGCTGAACCGCGGCGCCGCGCAACGCCCGCTCAGCTGAGCCCGCGGTCCGTCAGCAGGTACGTCGCGAAGCGGCCCACCCAGTGCGTGCCCGCGTAGTGCGTGCTGCGCGCCGCCGACACCGCCAGGCGCCGGCCCGCGTCGGCCGCCGCGCGCAGCGGGGCCGCGAGTGGCGACGCCTCCGGCAGGCACGCCGCCACGCCCGCGAGCATCCACGCGCGCGACAGCTGCAGCCCGTCGAGGTGTGCCAGCTTGCCGTCGGCGCGATCGGGCGAGCGCACCGGCTCGAGCCAGCGCGCGAGCGCCGGGTCGTCGGCCGCCGGCAGGAACGCTTCGAGCCAGTGCGCGAACTCGTCGCGGGCCATCACGCGGCGCAGCAGGTCGGCCTCGGCCAGCAGCGGCGACAGGAAGTCGTGGCCCGACGGTTCGTACGCGATCGGCGCCGCGCGGTCGGCCGAGTAGAAGTCCAGCGCGCGTTGCGCGAGCCGCGCCGCCGTCGCGTCCTCTCGCGCCGAGCGCGCCCAGTCGAGCGCCAGCCCCAGCGCGAACGCGCTCTGCGCGTGCTCGCCCGAGCGCACCGGCCACGGCAGGCGCGTGAAGTAGTCGCGCAGCCGCTCCGCCGCCAGCGCTTCGAGCGGCGCGAGCGCCGCGCTCCAGCGACCGCCGTCGTCGTCGCGCCACTCGCGCAGCTCGGCCGCCAGCTGCAGCAGCCACGCCATGCCGTACGGCCGCTCGAAGCCCTCGCGCCCCGCCGCCGACGCGAACGCGTACTCGGCGCGCAGGTGCGCCTCGGTGAGGTTGGCGCCGACCGCCGCACGCGCGCTGGGCGCCCACGGCGCGTCGGGGAACAGCCGCATCGCGCGCACGAGCGCCCAGTGCCCGTGCACCGCCGAGTGCCAGTCGAACGCTCCGCGGAACGCCGGCGTCAGCTCGCGCGGCGTGCGCACGTCCGCGTCGGAGCGCAGCAGCACGATCAGGTGGTACGGGTACTCGCGATGAATGGCGCCGAGCGCCATCTCGACGAACGGAGCGAGATCGGCGGCGGTCACGCGCATGGGGCGTCCTCCGTGGCGAGGCGGTGGTTGCGGACATCGCGCGCGTCGGACGCGACATGCGCGTTCGCACGGAGGTTCGTCGAGGACATGCGGACTCCCG
The DNA here is from genome assembly GCA_044222045.1 of Candidatus Eiseniibacteriota bacterium. Classification (GTDB taxonomy): domain Bacteria; phylum Eisenbacteria; class RBG-16-71-46; order RBG-16-71-46; family RBG-16-71-46; genus JBGAMH01. The sequence goes on along the minus strand of JBGAOB010000190.1, from coordinate 4,501 downwards.
GGCTGGGGACTCGGGCTGCACTCGGAGCACTCACCACGGACGGCGAGCGGCGGCAGGATAGCCGATCGCGTCACGATGCCGATCGGGTGCGTGGGCGCCGATCGAGCGACCGGGCCGAGCGCTCATCAGCCTCGAGCCCGGCCCGCGCACACCTCAAAATCGACTCGCAGTGCCCGCCCTAACTGGCTGCCCTGCATAAGCGTGCGCCGCGCCGCCCGGGAGGCCGGCGGCACCGCGTCCGAGCCCTCTCCCGCCTCCGGCCGATACTTCCCGCGCACCGCGACACGTCACACGGGCGAGGGCTGCTTCGCTGTGCGAGACTGCGCGCCGCTGCTCTACCGCACGCGCATCGACCCCACCCATCGAGGAGTCCTTTCGTGAGCGTCCCTGCCGCGCCCGCCATGAACCGCCCGCCCGACGGATTCGATCCGTCGCGCGACCTGCCCGCCGGCTTCCTGGACTTCTACCTCCCGCTGCACGCGGCGCTCGCTCCGCGGCAGCAACAGCTCGCCCGCCAGCGCCGCGAACGCCTCGCGGCCGCGCACGCGGGCCGGCTGCCCAACCACCTGCCGCCATCCGAGGCGACCACGTCGGACTGGCGCATCGAGCTGCCCGAATGGTGCGCCGACCAGCGCAACCAGATGACGGGCCCGGCCGACGACGCCGAGCTGGTGGTGAAGATGCTCAACTCGGGCGCGCCGGGCGTGATGCTGGACCTCGAAGACTCCATGGCCAACGCGTGGCCCAACCTCGAGCGCGGCATCGCCAACATTCTTTCGGCACTCGAAGGCTCGCTCGCCTACGACGACGGCAAGCGCGGCACGCGCGTGGGGATCAAGGCCAGCCCCACGGTGATCTGGAGCCGCGTGCGCGGGCTGCACCTGTCGCAGGCGGGCGTCACGCCCGACGGCGTCACGTCGGCGTCGCTCTACGACCTGGCGCGCATCGTGTACGGCACCGACCCGGCCAGGTGGAAGCACCCGCTGTGCATCTACATCCCCAAGTCGGAGAGCGCCGAGGAAGCGCTGTGGTGGCGCGACGCGTTCCAGGCGGTCGCAACCGCGCGGCAGTGGCCGGCCGATACGATCCGCTGCATGGCGCTGGTGGAGTCGCACCCGCTCGCCTACCAGATGGAGGAGTTCCTCTTCCACCTGCGCGACCACATCGTGGGGCTGAACCTGGGCCGCTGGGACTACATGGCGAGCCTCATCCACTGGAACCTCGCGAACCCGGCGTGGGTGCTGCCCGACCGCAACACGATTCCGCACGACGTGCCGTTCTTCCAGCGGCTGCGCTTCCTGCTGGTGGACATCTGCCACCGCCGCGGCGCGCTGGCGATCGGCGGCATGACGGCGCTCTACCCGAGCCGCGTGGACGCCGAGCTCAACGCGCGCGCGCTGGAGGTGCTGGAGCGCGACAAGAAGAACGAGGCGGCGTGCCTCATGGACGGCGCGTGGACCGGCCACCCCGATCAGAACGCGATCGCCGTGGCGCAGTTCCCGGTGCCGAACCAGATGGACCGCCGGCCCGAGCAGAAGGACCGCTACCCCGACCTGCGGCCGGTGCCCGAGGGCGTGGGCCGGCGCTCACTGGAGGGCACGCGGGCGGCCGTGCGGACCACGATCCGCTACCGGAACGGCGTGCTGAACGGCAACGGGGCCAGCCTTCTGGACGGCTACATGGAGGACCTGGCCACGGACCGCATCTACCGGCTCATGCTCGCTCAGCGCTGGAGACACGCCGCCGACGTGCCGATCTCCGGGCCGGACGGCGCCCCGGTCCCGCACGACGAGGCGCTGCTCGGCAGGCTCTACGACGAGGAGCTGGCTCGCCTCGTGGCGGAACTGCCGCTGGGCAAGGACGTGGGCGACGCGAACACGCTGCGCGAGGCGCGGCGGCGCAGCGAGGCCATGATCCGCGACGGCGCATTCGATCCGATCTGACGACCGGCCGGCCGGGGTCGCTTCCCCGGGCCGGCACGCATCATTCAGAACCCGCCCCGCGGGCGGGTGCACGGGAGACGACGCGATGACCAGAGCCAGATCCGCTGACGAGATCCGTCGCGCGTGGTCGGACGAGACGCGCTGGAAGGGCGTGAAGCGCGGCTACACGGCCGAGGACGTGGTACGGCTGCGCGGCAGCGTGCACGTGGAGCACACGCTGGCGCGGCTGGGCGCCGAGCGGCTGTGGTCGCTCATGGCCAGCGAGCCGCCCGTGCGCGCGCTGGGCGCGCTCACCGGCAACCAGGCCGTGCAGCAGGTGGCCGCGGGCCTGAAGGGCATCTACCTCTCGGGCTGGCAGGTGGCCGCCGACGCGAACACCGCCGGCCAGATGTACCCCGACCAGAGCCTCTACCCCGTGGACTCGGTGCCCAACGTGGTGCGCCGGATCAACAACGCGCTGCTCAAGGCCGACCAGATCGCGCACCTGGACGGCAACCCCACCGGCACGCACTGGCTGGCGCCGATCGTGGCCGATGCCGAAGCCGGCTTTGGCGGCGACCTGAACGCGTACGAGCTGATGAAGGCCATGATCGAAGCGGGCGCCGCCGGCGTGCACTTCGAGGACCAGCTCGCGTCGGCCAAGAAGTGCGGCCACATGGGCGGCAAGGTGCTGGTGCCCACGCGCGAGTTCGTGCAGAAGCTGCACGCGGCGCGGCTGGCGGCCGACGTGCTGGACGTGCCCACCGTGCTGGTGGCGCGCACCGACGCGCAGAGCGCCACGCTGCTGACGAGCGACGTGGACGAACGCGACCGCCGCTTCCTCACCGGCAAGCGCACGGTGGAGGGCTTCTACGAGCTGAAGGGCGGCCTCGACGCCGCGATCGCGCGCGGGCTGGCGTACGCGCCGGTGGCCGACCTCGTGTGGTGCGAAACGTCGACGCCCGACCTGGCCGAAGCGAAGAAGTTCGCCGAGGGCCTGCGCGCGCAGTTCCCCGGCAAGCTGCTGGCCTACAACTGCTCGCCGTCGTTCAACTGGTCGTCCAAGCTGGACGCCGCCACGATCGCCAGGTTCCAGCGCGAGCTGGGTGCGATGGGCTACGCCTTCCAGTTCGTGACGCTGGCCGGCTTCCACGCGCTCAACATGAGCATGTTCGAGCTGGCGCGCGGCTACCGCGACGAGGCGATGACGGCGTATTCGCGGCTGCAGGACCGCGAGTTCGACGCGCAGAAGCAGGCGGGCTACCAGGCGGTGAAGCACCAGTCGTTCGTGGGCACGGGCTGGTTCGACGAGGTGCAGAACGTGCTGTCGGGCGGCACCAGCTCGACGGCGGCGCTCAAGGACTCGACGGAGCACCAGCAGTTCTGACGACCGGCGGCGCGAAACATGGCGGCCCGCGCTCCAGTTGAGCGCGGGCCGCGGCTGTTTGCGGGGGGCGTCCGCGGCGAGCGAGACGAGTAGGAAGAGGGTCCCGAAGAAACCAGCCCGAGTCGGACAGCGCGCGCTCGCCGCCAGGGCGCCCTCGTTCACTGCGAGCGGCACGGCCCTCGCCCTACGATCATCCCGTGCACCGCTTCCGTCGGCTGTTTTCACTGCCCTCCGACGAGGCTCCGAACCCGGAGATTTCCGCCCTCCGCTTTTCGCAGCGCGCGGCCCAGGGACCTGACTTGGACGCCTGCCGCCGGCACGAAGCCGAACTGCGTGCGAAGACCGTTCGGAAGTCCCGCCACCATCGTGGATCGCCCCCTGTCCGCCCTTTTGCCCCCGCGCGGGACCAGAATCGTGTCTCCCACCTGCAATCCGAACTGGGTCGAGTGCGGTCGTCGATAGAAGAGCCGCGTCGGGAGTTTCGTCTCCGTAGCTCCGCGAACGACCCACTCGAGACCGTGCAAGTCACAGTAGCCCGTCGTATCGGTGATCCATGCGATCGCCGTGACCCGCGCCGAGGCGACAGCTGTGGCGCCATTGAATGCGTCCAACACGTTGCCATATCCCCGCTCCGACCAGGCTCTCTCGAAAGAGGTTAGCGAAATCGGACTGTTGACACGCACCCCCCACAGCGTCGGCATCTCATCCTCTCCGCCTTGGAATCGCGGCGCGAGTGCGCCGTCCGTCTCCCGCACGATGAGCATCGAACCCCACAGCCGCCAGTCGTCGAAACACCTCCGGTCGGCGGCGACGAGGACTTCGTGGCCTCACGCGAGTGGAGCGCCGCTTCTCAGCTTGTCTCCGTAAAGCGTGACCGTCATCTCCGGGGCGTCCGCGATTCCACTGATGACGCGTTCGACCTTCAGCGTGACATCCACCCTCGGAACCGGCGGCAGCGCGTCGCTGCTGATCCCACATCCACCCCGGATGGTCCGCGACGAAAGCTTCCAACTTTCGATTCGCATGACCGCGACGAAGTCAGCGTCACAGAGTCGAGAAGCAAGGTCGGCGAACCTCAGATCATCCACCAACCGAGGCCGATGGACCGGGACGCCTGCACTCCAGCTGCTGTTTCCCAGTTGCGCGGCGCACGCGATCACCACGAGTAACAGCCCACGCCACCGCTTCATGG
>JBGAOB010000189.1:0-9651 GCA_044222045.1 Candidatus Eiseniibacteriota bacterium | reverse complement strand
GCGTGGTTCGCGGCGATCCCGAAGGCCGATCGCGGATCCGTCGCCACTCCACCGTGGTCCGCGCCGGCGCTGGACGACCGCGACTGGGCGCCGATGACGCTGCCCACGGGCTGGGAGAACGCGGGGCATCCCGATCTCGACGGCGTGGTGTGGTTCCGCCGGCACGTCGACGTCCCGGCATCATGGGCGGGTCGCGATCTCACGCTGCAGCTCGGCCGCATCGACGACGTGGACACCACGTACTTCGACGGCGTCGCCGTGGGGCACGATTCGGTCTACGACCGCCCGCGCGTCTACACGGTTCCGGGTCGGCTGGTCACGCCGGGACGGCACGTGATCGCGGTGCGCGTGTACGACTGGATCGGGGGCGGTGGCCTGTGGGGCGACGCGGAGATGATGAAGCTCGCCGCGAGCGCATCCGACACCATGCCGCTCGCCGGCCCGTGGCTGCATCGCGTGTCGCTCGATCTCGCGGAGCTGGGCCCGCGCCCGCGCGACCCCGACGATCCGCACCAGCCGGGGGTGCTCGCGAACGGCATGATCGCCCCGCTGGCGCCGTACGCGATCCGTGGGGCCCTCTGGTACCAGGGCGAGGCCAACGTCGCGCGCGCCGAGCAGTATCGCGAGCTGTTCCCGAACATGATCCGCGACTGGCGCGCGTGGTGGGGCCAGGGCCCGTTCCCGTTCCTCTTCGTGCAGCTCGCGGGGTTCCTCGACCCGCCGAAGGAGCCGGGGGAGAGCGACTGGGCGGAACTGCGCGAGGCCCAGTCCATGACGCTCGCCACGCCGAACACCGGGATGGCGGTGGCGATCGACATCGGCGACGCGAAGGACATCCACCCACGCAACAAGCAGGAGGTGGGCCGCCGGTTGTCGCTGGTCGCGCTCGACCAGGTGTACGGACGGGGCGGCGTCGCGTCGGGCCCGCGCTTCGTCTCGATGCGCGCGGAAGGCCGTGCCCTGCGGCTGCGCTTCGACCACACGGCGGGCGGGCTCCGGGCGGGCGAGGGCGCGGCGCCGCGCGGCTTCGCGGTGGCCGGCGCGGATCGGCGCTTCCACTGGGCGCAGGCCCGCATCGCCGGCGACGAGGTGGTGCTCACGTGCGACGCGGTGGAGCGCCCGCTGGCCGCGCGTTACGGCTGGGCGGCGAATCCCGGCTGCGATCTCACGGGCGGCACGGGGCTGCCGGCGTCGCCGTTCCGCACCGACCGCTGGCCCGGCACGACGCACGGGAAGCGCTAAGTCGCCTCGCTCGATCGGCGGGGGCGCGGCGTCCGGCTGCTCGCCCGCCGATCAGCGGGACGCCGCGAACGCCTCGAACTCGGCGGCCGGCAGTGGCTGGCTGAACAGGAAGCCCTGGAACCCGCCGCACGCGTGGTGCTCGAGGAATGCCCACTGGGCGTCGGTCTCGACGCCCTCGGCGATGACGCTCAACCCGAGTCCGCTCGCCATGTTGAGGATCGTCTGCACCACGATCGCGTCGTTGCGATTGGCCGGCAGGTTCAGCACGAACGACCGGTCGATCTTCAGCTCGTCGAGCGGCAGGCGGGTCAGGTAGGCGAGCGACGAGTTGCCGGTGCCGAAATCGTCCAGCGAGAAGCCGACACCCAACGCCTTGAGCGACTCCATCATCTTGAACGTGTCGCTGAGCGCGGGCACCACGAGGCTCTCGGTGATCTCCACCGTCAGCCGGCCGGGGTCGATGCCGGTCAGCGCGAGCATGCGGCGCACCTGGCGAGGGAACTCGGCGTTGCGCAGCTGCCGCGCACTCACGTTGACGGCGATCTTCAGGTCGCGCGTGACCGGTGAGCGGGACCACGCCTGGATCTGCCGCCCGGCGGACTGCATGACCCATTCGCCGATCGGCACGATCAGACCCGTCTCCTCGGCGATCGGCACGAACGCGTCGGGCTGCACCAGTCCCCAGCGGGGGTGCCGCCACCGCAACAGCGCTTCCGCGCCGATGAGCCGGCGCGCGCCGTCGAGCTGCGGCTGGTAGAACAGCTCCAGTTCGTTTCGCTCGATCGCGTGGCGCAGGTCGGCCTCCGTCGCGCAGCGGGCGTCGAGCGCCGACTGCATCGCCGGGTCGAAGAACTGCATCGCGTTCCGCCCGGCGCCCTTCGCGCGGTACAGCGCGAGGTCGGCGTGCTTCAGCAGCGTGTCGGCCGTCTCGTCGTGCCCGTGGAACAGCGCGATGCCGAGGCTGCTCGTGCAGTGGAACGGCTTGCCCTGGAGCACGTAGGGGCGCGCCAGCGTGTGCTGCAGCTTTTCGCCGATGCCCCGGCTCTGGATGCCCGCCAGCCCGCGAGCCGGGCTCAGGTCTTCGAGCAGCACCACGAACTCGTCGCCGCCCAGCCGCGCGACCGTGTCGACCTCGCGGAGGACGCCGCGAATACGGCGCGCCGTCTCCGCCAGCAGCTGGTCCCCGAAGTCGTGACCGTGGGTGTCGTTCAACGTCTTGAAGTTGTCGAGGTCCAGGAAGATCAGCGCCCCGTAGTGCCCGCTCCGCGTGCTCGCCGCGAGCGCGTGGTCGATGCGGTCGTAGAACAGTCGGCGATTCGGGAGCTGCGTGAGGGGGTCGTAGTAGGCGAGGCGGTAGATCTCCGCCTGCGCCTCGCGGTTCTTGGAGATTTCCGAGTAGGTGCCCACGTAGTGCGTCACGGCTCCGTCGGCACCGCGCACGGCCGACATGGTGAGCCACTCGGCGTAGACGTCGCCGGACTTGGCCTGGATCCACACCTCGCCCTGCCAGTAGCCCAGGTCCGTGAGCGTGCGCCACAGGCCCTCGTAGAATGCGTCACCCTGCCGACCCGAACGCAACAGGGCCAGCGTGCTCCCACGGACTTCGCTCGCGTCGTATCCCGTCCGCCGTGTGAACGCGCCGTTCACGCGCTCGATGGTGCCGAAGGCGTCCGTGACCACGATGCCGTCCTGCGATTCGAACGCGATCGCGGCGATACGGAGCTCCGCGTCGGCCGTGACGAGCTCGCTCAGGTCCGTCACGACCACGCAGCGCAGCGGCAGATCGTCGGTCTCCACCGTGCGGATCGACAGCCGCACCGGCAGCAGCCCGGCGGGAACGACGAGCGACGCCTCGCCGGCCGCCGAGCCCGAGCGCGCCAGCAAGGCGGCGACGCCGAACCGGTCTTCGGGCCGGATGCAGTGCAGGAACGGCGTCCCGCGCAGCGTGTCGAGCGGCTGGTTCATCATCGTCGCGAAGCGCGGGTTCCCGCTCAGGATCGCCCCGTCGCCGTCCAGCGTGACGCCGCCTTCACCCATGGCGTCGAAGAACGTGACGTAGGGGTTGTCGGAGCCGGCCACCCGAAGGACGTCTCCGGACTCGGTCACGAAGGCATCGGCCTCCCCGGAGCGGAGCGCGTGCAGCGCCTCCTCCGTCTCGGCCAACCGGTTCCGGAGATCGTCGTCTTCGGGTGGTTCGACTCGCGATGCGGCCATCGTGCGTCAGAGCTGCCGGGGTTTGAGTTGCAGACCGACCAGGGCCTTCTCCGTGTCGGACAGGTCACCGATGATCTTGCGAATGGGCTCGGGGAGCCGTCGCACGAGCGTGGGGATCGCCACGATCTTGTCGCCTTCCGCGAGCTGCGGCCGCTCCAGCAGGTCGACCACCTCGATCTCGTACCGGCCCATCAGGTGCTCCTCGCACATGCGATGGAGGTTCGAGAGCGCGGCGAGCGACTTCGGCGTCTGACCCGCGATGTACAGCCTCAGGACCCACTCCGCGGAAGTGCGGGTGGCTTCGCTTCCGACGACCGTCGAATCGTTCATGTCAGCACCGCCTTCCTAGCGAGTGTGGGAGGCGCTTCGCTCCGTCGCGAGCTCGCCCCGCATCTGGTCGGCGAGCGCGGCGCGTTCGCCTTCGTCGTGGAGTTCCAGTTCCAGTGCCTTCGATTCGTCCTCGAACTCGGCCCGCATCGCCGCGATCTTGGAGTCGAGCACGCGACGCCGTGTCTCGAGCACGGCGCGACGCCGCTGCGCCAGGGCGACGCGGTCGCGCGACTGACCTTCGACCTCGCGAGCGTGGAGCAGTCGCGCCGATCCCGTGAGGATCCGTCCGTCGGGCCCCAGCATGACGTCCACCAGCTTCACGCCGTTGTCGGTGAGCACGAACTCGCGGATCTGGTTCGAGTGCGCCAGGCCGCGGGCCTTGCACACGTAGAGTCCGCGCGTCCGCTCACCGCCGTGCTCGAGGTTGCGCAGCAGCAGCCATGCGTCCACGAGCGACGAAATCGCCACGGTCGACGACTCCGGAGCATCCCGTCCGTGCGTGAGCGCGGTGAACAGCGACGTGATGCCGCGCGTCTTGAACTGGTCGGTGGCCCGCACCAGCATGAGTTTCACGCGATCGTCGTTCGCCGCCGTGAGGAACGCCGTGATCGGGTCCACCACGACGACCTCGGGCTGGAACTCGTCGACCAGTCGCGTGATCGACGCCAGGTGGGTCTCCAGCCCGGTCGACGTGGTGCGCGACGCGTGGAAGCGCAGCAGCCCGGCCTGCACCCACTGCCCGAGCTCGAGGCCGATCGAGCGCATGTTGCGGACGATCTGCCCGGGAGACTCCTCGAGGGCCACGTAGAGACACCGTTCGCCCCGGCGGCATGCCGCGTCCACGAAGTGGGCGGCGATGCTCGTCTTGCCGGTGCCGCTCGTGCCGCTCACGAGCACGCTGCTGCCGCGGTAGAGCCCCCCGGCCAGCATCGTGTCGAGGTGACCGATGCCCGACGGGATGCGTTCGGATCCGACGTCGTACGCGAGGCCTGCCGACGTGATGGGGATGACCGAGAACCCGTCCGGATCGAGCACGAACGGATACTCGTCGGTGCCGTGCGCCGAACCGCGGTACTTCACGATCCGCAGGCGCCGGGTGGCGAGTTCGTCCTCGACGCGGTTGTCCAGCACCACGACGCAGTCCGCGATGTACTCCTCGAGGCCGTGCCGCGTGATGGTCGATTCGCCGCGCTCGGTCGTGATGACCGCCGTGATGTCCTTCTGCTTCAGCCACGCCACGAGCCGCCGGAAGCTCGTGCGCAGCGCCCGCTCGTCGTGAAACGTACAGAACAGGTTCTCCACGGCGTCCAGCGCCACGCGTCGCGCGCCCGTCGACTGGATCGCAGCGCTCAGGCGGAGGAAGAGGCCCTCCAGGTCGTACTCACCGGCCTCCACCGTCTCGGCCGGATCGAGTTCGATGTGCAGCAGGCGGAGTCGCCCGGCATCGATGGAACGCTGCGCGTCGAACCCGATGCTGTTGAAGTTGGCGATCAGCTCTTCGGGGGCTTCCTCGAACGAGACGAAGACGCCGGGTTCCTGGTGCTCCTCGACGCCGTGCATCACGAACTCGAAGGCGAAGAGGGTCTTGCCCGCACCCGCCTGGCCCGCCACCAGGGTCGGCCGGCCGCGCGGCAGGCCGCCGTTGGAGATTTCGTCGAATCCGGAGATGCCGGTGGGGCATTTCTGCAAGGTCGCCACGAGACCGGTGGGCATGTTCACGACCCTTTGCATGCGAACAGGTGTCGAAGGAAAACGAATGTCCGGACGAACACCGAGGGGGCCCCGGGAGTGGCATCGTTCGCACTCCTGAAGTTACGACCAGTTCGGGCCCTCCTTGAGTGTGCATGCGCGGATCCGTGCGTGTGCGGAAGCTCGCACGCCGGGCGATCGGCGGGCTCGCGGAACCGGGGAATCCCCGGCGGGACGCCATCTGCGCGTGCGCGGCGGGTCGCCGGGCAAGGCGTGCACGGGGCGTCGCAGCGGAGGGGAGCCGGCACGAGCGGGCACGACCGAAGGCCGAGCGCTCGCGAGCACAGGTGACGCGACGATCCCTCGTAGCGAGCGCATGCCCCTCCCGGTGCCCGCCGTGGCACCGTGATGCCGGCCGACGTGCGGCCGGCAACTGCCGGTCGCCGCCATCGATCCGTGGAATGAGGGGCCGAGGTCGTGGGCCGACGAAGGGGGCTTCCGCGAAGGCGGAGTGGGCGAGGACCCGCGCCGATCCGACTCTCGCATCCTTCCAAGTGATGCTGCCTGCACACAAGGGCGAATCGGGCGACGTTCTCCGTCGACAGAGCAACCGCGCCTCGCACACCGCCCATGCCCAGTGGTCGGTCCAGCGCTCGATTGAGCCGGGGCCTTCGCGTGACACGGGAAGGCCCGTGCCCGTCCCCGGGCACCGTACCTTCCCCTCGGCACGTCGGCGAGACTCGCTCCGGACACGGGGCCCTCCGCGGCGGGAGGCCGCGCATCCCCCTCCGGCCCGGGGCGCCCGGGCGGCGTTGCCGTCCCCCCGTCACCGAACACCGGCCGGGCGCGGCACCGGGGCGAAGCGATGCGCAGCGTCCGGCTTTCCCAGCGGGAGTGGCGACGCCGAGTGGAACGCGATGCGCCCGCCACTCGCAGCGACCCGACATGCGCTAGATTCCGGCCGATGCCACTCACCGCCGGGACCCGCCTCGCCACCTACGAGATCGTCGCGCTCCTCGGCGCCGGCGGCATGGGCGAGGTGTACCGCGCGCGCGACGCACGGCTCGGACGCGACGTGGCGCTCAAGGTGCTGCCCGCCGACGTGGCATCGCACCCGGAGCGCCTGGCGCGCTTCGAGCGCGAGGCGCGGACCGTGGCCGCGCTCAACCACCCGAGCATCGTCACGCTGTTCACGGTCGAGGACGCGGACGGCTTCCGGTTCCTGACCATGGAACTCGTCGAGGGCCAGGGGCTCGACCAGCAGGTCACCCCGGGCGGTCTGCCGGTGGCCCGCGTGGTGGACCTGGGCATCACCATCGCGGACGCGCTGTCCGCGGCCCACGAAAAGGGCGTCGTGCACCGCGACCTGAAGCCCGCGAACGTGATGCTCACGCGTGAGGGCCGGGTGAAGGTGCTGGACTTCGGCCTCGCGAAACCGGTCGGCGAGGACGCGCCCGGCGGCAGCGACGCCTCCGACAGCGCCACCGTCTCGACCCCGCTCTCGGGCGTCGGACAGCTGCTCGGCACGCTGCCGTACATGGCGCCGGAACAGCTGCGCGGCCACGCCGTGGACGCACGCACGGACCTGTTCGCGCTCGGCGTGGTGCTGTACGAACTCGCCGCCGGACGGCGGCCGTTCGCGGGGGACAGCCCCGTCGACGTGAGCTCCGCGATCCTCCGCGACACGCCGACGCCGCTGCGCCTCTCGCGGCCGGAGCTGCCGGCCGATTTCGAGCGCCTGGTGGCGCGCTGCCTCGCGAAGGCGCCGCGCGAGCGTCCGGCGTCGGCGCTCGAGGTCTGCCACGAGCTTCGCCGGCTGCGCCGCGCGGTGGAGCAGGGGGCGGTCGCGTCCGCCGCCGCGGCGGCGCCGGAGCGTCTCGCCTCGATCGCCGTGCTGCCGTTCGCGAACCGCAGCGCCGACCCCGGCGACGAGTACTTCTCGGACGGCCTCGCGGACGAGCTGATCAACGTGCTGGCGCGGATCCGCGGCCTGCGCGTGGTGGCGCGCACGTCGTCGTTCCAGTTCCGCGGCGGACGCGAGGATCTCGCCACGATCGGCGCCCGGCTCGACGTGTCCACGGTGCTCGACGGCAGCGTGCGCAAGGCGGGCGACCGCGTGCGCATCTCGGTGCAGCTGCTGAACGTGGCCGACAGCTCGCACCTGTGGTCCGAAACGTACGACCGCACGCTCGACGACATCTTCGCGGTGCAGGACGACATCGCGCAGTGGCGCTGCCCGGGTCGACGTCGCCCGGGCCGCGCGTGGCCGCGGCGCCGACCCCGAGTCGCAGCGGCTCTACCTGCTGGCGCGCCACCTGGTGGACCGCCGCACGCGCGAGGACACCGCGAGCGCCGTCGGCTACCTCCGCCAGGCGCTGGAGCGCGATCCGGAGTTCGCGCTCGCGTGGGCCGAACTCGCGTGGGCGTACGCCCGCCAGGCCGACGCGGGCTGGGCAGGGGTCGCCGATGCGTACGCCCGGGCGCGCGACGCCGTCTCACGCGCGCTGGCGGTCGAGCCGAACCTCGCGGAGGCGCACGCGCAGCGGGGCAACATCCAGCTCTCGTTCGAGCAGGACTGGCGGGGCGCCGATGCCTCGCTGCGCCGGGCGCTCGAGCTGGATTCGGGCAACCAGAGCGCCCTGCGTCGCGCGGGCGTGCTGGCCCTCGCGCTCGGCCGCCTCGACGGGGCCATCGCACATTTCCGGCGCGCGCTGGAACTCGACCCGCTCGGGGCGAACACCTATCACTCGCTCGGCCGGGCGCTGTACTACGCGGGGCGCAGCGACGATGCCGCGCTCGCGTTCCGCAAGGCGCTCGAGCTGACGCCGCAGCGCATCGTCACCCGGGCCATGCTCGCCCTGGCGCTGTTGCGACAGGGGCAGGGCGGCGAAGCGCTCGAGGAAGCCCGGCGTGAACCCGACGACGCCCTGCGGCTGTGGTCGGTGGCGATCCTTCAGCACGCGCTCGGGCGCGAGGCGGAGGCCACCGGCGCGCTGCGGGAGCTGATCGAGCGATTCGCCGGAGACGCAGCGTTCCAGGTCGCCGAGATCCACGGCGCGCGCCGCGAGCACGACGCCGCGTTCCAGTGGCTCGAACGTGCTCATGCCCAGCAGGATCGCGGGCTGGTGGAGTTGCTGTCGACCCCGCACCTCCGCCCGTTGCACGGCGACCCGCGATGGAGCGCGTTCGTCGAGAAGCGGGGCCTGCGGGCCTGAGCCCGGCGGTGGACGTGGCCCGCTCACGCGAGGGCCACGCGGACGCGGAAGCGGTACGGCCCGCGGATCCGGCGAGTCGTCACCGGGCCCACGGGCCGTGCGTGTTCCCGCGAGGCGGGACGTCGCGCTACTTCGTCTTCGACACCATCGCGAAGAACCCGCCCTGGGGGTCGATCACGTTCGCGATCCAGCTTCCGCCCGGCACCTCGCTCGGACCGTGGACCAGCTTCCCGCCGCCGGCCGTCGCACGCGCGATCGCGGCGTCGATGCCGTCCACGCACACGTAGTAGAGCCAGAACGGCGCCGGCGTCTCGGGCATCTTCGTCATCATGCCGCCGATCGGGGGCCCGCCCGCGGCCCACGTCTGGTAGACGCCCAACGGCCCCATGTCCACCGGCATGTCCTTCGTCCACCCGAAGAGCTTCGAGTAGAACTCCCACGCCCCGGCGCCGTCGCCCGCGTGCAGCTCGCGCCAGTCGACGAAGCCCGGCGTGCCGGGCGGGGGCGGCGGCATCTCCTGTCCCTCGACGAGCCCGCGGTACATCACGAACACGGCGCCCCAGGGGTCGGCCACGATCACGAAGCGGATGACGCCGGGAATCTCGACCACCGGCCGGATCACCTTGCCGCCCGCCGCGACCAGTTCCTCGGTCTTCGCCGCCACGTCGTCGACGCCGATGTAGCCCATCCAGCCGGGCCGCGCGCCCGCGGCGCACATCTCGTCGGTCAGCTTCAGCGCGCCTCCGATCGACCGGCCGCTCGCCTCGATGATCGTGTAGAAACCCCCCGGCATGCCGGAGTCCTTCGTCGTCCAACCGAAGACCTTGCGGTAGTAGTCGAGAGCGGCGGGCACGTCGGGGGTGACCAGTTCGTACCAGGAGAACGTGAGCGGCTGCGTGATCGGCATGCGTGACTCCTTACGGGTTGCGGTGGAAGAGAAGCCGGAGGTACCGGGTGAGGT
>JBGAOB010000188.1:0-10248 GCA_044222045.1 Candidatus Eiseniibacteriota bacterium | reverse complement strand
GCGGCGGTTTTCGCGCGACGAGGGTTCGGGGCCGCCGCGGAAGTTCTCGCGCGGCGCCTCGGGTCCGCCGCGGCGAACCGGCCAGGACGATGCGGCGCCGGCACGGCGCTTCGCCGGATCGATCGACCGCGTCCGGCCGGACCAGGCCGCGGGCCCAGGCGGTCATCCCACTCGCGGCGTCGGCGACGCACCACGCTCGGCATGACCGCCGCGCTGAAGGCCGACCGCCCGTCGGGCCGGGGCGCGCGCCCCAATCGCTCAGGGTCGGGGGCGGCCGAGCTGGACGTTCCGGCGCGAAGCCGTCGACGTTCGGGCCGCGGAAGGGGCGTGGCCGCCGGCGCTGACGTCCTGGCACCTGCGCGTTAGCGGCTCTTCCTCCGGCGTTGCCCGAGCGGTGTCGTCGGGCAGGATGCCCGACGCGCCGTTGCGGAACGATTCGTGCCCTCCTGCAGTGAGCGGCGCGGTCGGTTTCCTCCCAGTGCCGACCGCGCGCGCCGGCGCACGAATCCCGTTCCGACCCGAACCGAGCGAGGTCCCGTAGCACCTTGCGACTCGACCTTCTGGCTCCTCGACCGCCGCGGGCGGAGATCTATGGAACCCCCGCGCCTCCCGCTGGGGTAGCAGGGAGCGAGTCCGGGGAGGGCGACGAGGCGCTGGTGCGCCGCCCGAGGCCCTCGCCGGGTGCGAGCCTGCGCGCGTGGATGTTCGCGATGCTGGCGGCGCTCAGCCTGCTGGGGCAGGGGGGCGCTTCCGCATCGACACGCGCTTCCGGTCGCCGAGCTCGGTCCTGGTCACGTACTGGTCCGCGCTGCAGTCGGGGACACCGACGGGGCCTACGAGTGCTTCGTGGAGGGGCGCAACGACCTGCCCCTGCCCGGGGCGCTCTGGTTCCTGCCTCCGACGGACGACCTCTGGCTGGAAGGGTTTCGCTCGCTGCCGGTGACCGCCGGCCGCGTGCTGGTGTCGTACGAAGTGCATTACCGCGCCCGCGGGAACCGCGAGGAGCGCAAGTTCAGAACGGGCAACGAGCTGGTGCGCGTGCGCGGGGAATGGCGCATCGCCGGACCGCTCGGGGAGGCGAACATGCCGCAGTGGCATTCGACTCCGGGACCGGTTGACAGCTGAACGAGCGCGACCGTAGCTTGCGGCGGGCCTCACATCCACCGAGGAGTCGCATGACGCGCTTCGTGTTCCGGCTGTTCGCGACGGTAGTCCTGCTGGCCCTGGCGGTGCCCGCCATGGCCACGAAGTACGCCGGCGAGTTCATGAAGATCCCGGTGGGGGCGCGCGCGATCGGCATGGGTGGCGCGTTCAGCGCCGTCACCGACGATGCGACCTCGCCCTGGAACCCGCCGGCATGGTCTGCCTGCCGTATCGCGTTCCTGCAGCACGCCGAGCAGTTCGGCTCGCTGGTCAATCACGATTTCGGCAGCGCCGTGTTCCCGATGGGCGAAGAGGCGGCGCCGCGCGTTCGGCCTGAGTGGCACGTGGGTGGGCGTCAACGACATCCCGGTGACGCCGCGCCCCGGCGGCCTGCGGCCGGGCATCGACTTCCAGGACTACGGTCCCGACAACGATCCGCTCACGCCCGATCCGGGCCAGAGCAACGGCCAGTGGGATCCGGGCGAGCGGCTGCTGCTGTCGTCCGACCAGCTGCTGAGCGCGAACAGCGCCGATCTCGCGCTGGGGCTCTCGTACGCGCGCCAGCGCGGCGAGCGGCTCGCGTTCGGCGGCACGCTCAAGTTCGTGCGCCAGAGCATTCCCGACACGCTCGCGGGTGAGCACGTCACCTCGTTCGGCGCCGGGCTCGACGCCGGCCTGCTCTACATGCCGTCGGACGCCATCACGGTGGGCGCGGTCGTGCACGACCTGACGACCACCTACCTGTCGTGGAGCAACGGCACGAAGGAGCTGGTGTCGCCCTCCATCGTCACCGGCGCGGCGTTCGAGTTCCATCCGGCCGAGCGCCACGCGCTCACGTGGGCGACCGACTTCGCGTGGAATTTCGAGGACCGGCAACTCGACGCGCAGCTCAAGCTGGGTTCGATCACCGCCGACGTGCGCACCGGGCTCGAGTACTGGTACCGCAGTACGTTCGCGCTGCGCTCCAGCCTGGGCAACGAGACCCTCGCGTTCCGGAGCCGGCGTGCGCTACCGGCACTTCGGCGTCGACTACGCGGCCGACCTGAACCGCTTCTTCGCGGCGGACGACAACCAGTTCCCGGACGACAAGAACCTGGACGCCACGCACCTCGTGTCCGCCTCGTACAGCTGGTAGCGCTCGACACGCCCCGACGCGCGGTCGCTCTCCCCGGAGCGACCGCGCGTCGTCGTGATAGGCTGCGTGCGCCGCCGCCCCGCCGGGCCGCGAACGCGTCGCCGAAGCCCCCGTCGTGTCTTGACCCGGCGTCGAGCTGCCCGCCTAGTGTGCGGTCGCTTGCAGGTCCGTGTATGCGGTGGACCTCCGGTGCGTGAGGACACGATGCGCGACGTGATGGCGTTGATCCTTTCGGGCGGCAGTGGCGAGCGGCTGGGCGTGCTCTGCCTGGAACGCGCGGTGAGCGCGCTGCCGTTCGGTGGCAAGTACCGTGTGATCGACTTCTGCCTCAGCAACTGCTGCCATTCCGACGTCGAGCAGGTCGCCGTGCTGGCGCAGCACGCGCCGGCGTCGCTGAACGACCACATCGGCTCAGCGGGCGCGCGTGGGACCTCGACCGCGCGTGCCGGGCGTGGAGATCCTGCAGCCGTACCAGACGCGCAACCACGCGGGCTGGTACCGCGGCACGGCCGACGCGATCACGCAGAACTGGGAACGCGTGGAGCACTACGCGCCCGAGCGCGTGCTCGTGCTGTCGGGCGACCACGTGTACCGCATGGACTAC
Organism: Candidatus Eiseniibacteriota bacterium; assembly: GCA_044222045.1. Taxonomy (GTDB): domain Bacteria; phylum Eisenbacteria; class RBG-16-71-46; order RBG-16-71-46; family RBG-16-71-46; genus JBGAMH01. Next base: position 7,366 of record JBGAOB010000188.1, on the reverse strand, counting down.
CGCGCGCTGCTCGCGGCGCACGACGACCGCGGTGCGTCGGTGACGCTCGCCGTCACGCGCGTGCCCGCCGACCAGACGCGCCGGTTCGGCATGGTCACCACCGACCGGGGCGGCCGCGTGAAGATGCTCGAGGAGAAGCCCGAGCGCTCCATGGCGCCCTTCGCGTCGATGGGCGTGTACGTGTTCGAGACCGAGGTGCTCGGCGAGATGCTGCGCAGCCGCCCCGTCGACATCGTGCTCGACATCGTGCGGCCCATGCTCGACGCCGGCGAACGCGTGTACGCGCACGAGTTCGGCGGCTACTGGGAGGACGTCGGCACGGCCGCGTCGTACTACCGCGCGAGTCTCGACCTGCTCGAGCGCGAGCCGCGGCTGACGCTGCACGACACGAACTGGCCCATCCTCACGCGCGACGAGGAGCGGCCGCCGCTGATCCTGCCGGACACGGCGCTGATCGAGGACAGCCTGGTCGCGAACGGCTGCCGCGTGGAGGGCACGGTCCGGCGGTCGATCCTGTTTCCGGGCGTCGTCGTGGGCCCGGGCGCGGAGATCGTGAACTCGGTGGTGATGGCCGACACGCGCATCGAGGGCGGAGCGCGCATCGAGCGCGCGATCCTCGACAAGTACGTGCGGGTCGGTGAGGGCGCCGTGATCGGCACCGGCGAGGCGCCCGCACCGCCGGGCATGGAGTGGCTCGCGGGGCTCGTGCTCGTGGGCAAGGACTCGTGGATTCCGCCGGGCGGCCGCGTGGAGCGTCCCGCGCAGATCGGCGTCGGTGGCCGCTACGAGGACTTCGACAGCGGCGTCGTGCGCGCCGGGACCATCGTGCGGAACCGTCGCTGGTTCGAGGAGATGGGACGATGAGCCGCTACGCCTTCATTCTCGCGGGTGGTCAGGGCACGCGGCTGTGCCTGCTGTCCGAGCGCCGGGCCAAGCCCGCCGTGCCGTTCGGCGGCAAGTACCGGATCATCGACTTCACGCTTTCGAACTGCGTGAACTCCGGCATCTTCGACATCGGCATCCTGACGCAGTACCGGCCGACGTCGCTGAACCAGCACATCGGCATCGGGCGGCCGTGGGACCTCGACCGCTCGCGCGGCGGCGTGCAGCTGCTGCAGCCCGCGCCCGGCACGAGCGAGGCCGACTGGTACCAGGGCACGGCGGACGCCATCTACCAGAACCTCATCCACCTGAAGCGCCGCCGCGCCGACGAGGTGCTGATCCTGTCGGGCGACCACGTCTACAAGATGGACTACAACGTCCTGTACGCCGTGCACCGGAAGAACCAGGCCACGGTGACCGTGGCGTGCACGGAAGTGCCCGAGAAGGACGTGAGCCAGTTCGGGATCCTCGAAGCCGAGCCGAACGGTCGCGTGACCGGGTTCAAGGAGAAGCCGAAGGGGCCCGTGACGTCGCGGCTCGCCTCGATGGGCGTCTACCTGTTCGACCGCGACCGGCTGATCCAGTGGCTCGTGGAGGACGCATCGATCGCGGACTCCACGCACGATTTCGGCAAGGACATCCTGCCGCGGCTCGTCGCCCGCGGCGAGGGCGTCTTCGTGCACAAGTTCCCGGACTACTGGCAGGACGTCGGGACGCTCGACTCGTACTACCAGGCGAACCTCGACTTCCTGTCGCCGACCCCGCCGCTCGACCTGGCGGACAGCAACTGGGTCATCCACACGCAGAGCGCGGACCGCCCGCCCGTGCGTTTCGAGAGCGGCGCGCGTCTCGGCCACAGCATGGTGGCGAACGGCTGCCGCGTGGCGGGCGAGATCGTGAACTCGGTGCTGTTCCCGGGCGTGGTCGTGGAGAAGGGCGCGGTGATCCGCGACAGCATCGTGATGCACGACTCGGTGATCGGGCGCGAGGCGCGCCTCGACCGCGCGATCGTCGACAAGCGTGCGGTCATCGGTGCCGGCGCGCGGATCGGCCACGGCGACGACATGGCGCCGAACCGCGCGTGTCCCGAACACCTGTCGTCGGGGCTCGTGGTGGTGGGGCAGAAGGCGCGCCTGCCGGAGGGCATCGTGGTCGGCCGCAACGCGCGCATCGGTGCGCGCGTGGAGGAGTCCGACTTCACCGCGCCGGTGCCGGCCGGCGGCGTCGTGGATGGCCCCGAGAGCATGCACTGACGCGTCGCGACCGCGGCGCATCGCACCCGCGAAACGGCCCCGGCGGGAGATCCCGCCGGGGCCGTTTCGAGAGCGGAGGGGTCAGGCCGGCAGCTTGATCCGCGTGCCCGCCTGGACGCGGGTCGTACGCATGCCGTTCGCGCGCATGAGTTCCTTCACGGTGACGCCGTGACGGCGCGCGATCTGCTCCAGCGTCTCGCCGCGGCGCACGGTGTGCGTGCTCGTGGCGACGTGCGCCTTGCCCTTCGCCTTCGCGACGGTGGCCTTCTTCGCGGGCGAGGGCGGCTGCAAGGCCGCGATCTGCGCGCTGTCCTGGGGAGCCACCTCCTCGAGCGCGGCTTCGCCCTCGCGGATCTGCAGCAGCTGCCCGGCGCGGACGTCGCCGGTGAGGCCGTTCCAGCGCCGCAGGTCGTCCACGCTGACGCCGTTCGCGGCGGCGATGGACGCCAGGTTCTCGCCGCGCTTCACGTAGTAGGTGGTGCGGCCGTTCGCGTCGCTGTTGCCGCGGATGACGGCCGGCGGCCGGATGCTGCGCGTGGGCACGTACGCCGTGGACGCGCGCGGATCCGACAGCGGGTCGACCACCTGCGGCGCCGGGGCGCGCATCGTGGTGGGCACGGTCAGCATCATGCCGCGGCGCAGCGGGTGCTTGCGCGTGATGCGGTTGACGCGCGCCAGCTCGGCCGCGCTCACGGAGTACTCGTTCGCGATGCTGTTGATGGTCTCGCCGCGACGTGCGCGGTGACGCACGGTCAGGTTGACGGCCGGCATCGGCGCGCCGCTCGCCAGGCGCTGCTGGATCAGCTCGCTCTTGCCTTCGGGCACGCGCACCGCCACCACGCCGCTGTTCGCGCGCGCGGTGGTGCCCGTGAACGCCGGGTTCAGCCGCTTCAGGTCCTCGACGCTGCAGTCGGCGAGCTTCGCGAGCGTGCGCAGGTCGACCGCGCCCGTCAGCGTGATCTCGTCGAACTCGATCGGCGCCTCGAAGTCCACCTCGCTGAAACCGTATCGGGCCGGGTCGCGCGAGATCGCGAGCGCGGCCATGAACTTGGGCACGTACTCCTCGGTCTGCCGCGGCAGGCGCAGGTCCCAGTAGTTCGCGGTGCCCTGCGACTTGATCGCGCGCAGGATCGTGCCTTCGCCGGCGTTGTACGCCGACAGCGCGAGCGGCCAGTCGTTGAAGATGCCGTACAGGTGCTTCAGGTAGCGCGCGGCGGCCACCGTGGACTTCTCGGGGTCCTTCCGCTCGTCCTGCCACTGGTTCACGTTGAGCCCGAAGAGCTGGGCCGTGCCGCGGAGGAACTGCCAGGGCCCCACGGCCGACGCGTACGAGCGCGCCTCGAGATTGAAGCCGCTCTCCACGAACACCAGGTGCACCAGGTCGGGGGGCAGGCCCTCGCGCTGGAGCACGTTGCGGAACAGGTCCATGTAGCGCCCGGAACGCTTCATCCAGCGCTCGAACGTGGAGCGGCCGGCGCCGGTGAAGAACTGCACCCAGCGCACGACGTCGGTGTTCATCTGCAGCTGGATGTCCTCGACGGCGGGCTGGTCCAGCAGCGCGGCGTCGGCGTCCGGAGCGGCCTTGGCCTCGTCGGTCGGCGCATCCGTGGCCGGCTCGATCTCCGGAACGGCCTGCCCGGCGGCGGCGACCGTGTCCCGGGAGGCCGCGCCGGGCGCGGCCGCCTGGGACAGGGAAGGCGCCAGCAGCGCGGTGAGCAGCGCTGCGAGGAGGCTCGATCGGAGCGTTCGTTCCATGATCATCTTCAGAGGTCTCCGGTGACGGATCCCCGCACATCGGGGCAAGCAATCTGCGGCAACCTACGCTCCGCGGCATGCGATCTGCAATGCATGACCTTGTCAACTTGCGGCGCCTTCCGTTGGCGTCGCCGTCACTACGGCCGGCTCACGGGGCCGGACTCGCCTGGAGTCCGCAAGTCCTATGCCACAAGTCCAAACGCCGTTGACACTTGGCGGGTGCTTCCCTAGTGTGCGACCGCTGCGTCGTCCCCACTTGGAAGTCGGGCAGTGCGCGTGCGGGGAGGGAGCCCCTCGATGAACCTGACCAGTTCCGCCGCCGCCCGGTGGTCCGTTTCGGCCCGGGCCACCGGCGAAGTTCTCACCGCTACGGTCCCCGGGACCGACCTCCAGCTCGTCCTGCTGGGCGTGCCGCCGTCGTTCACGTCCGAGGAAGTCGAGGGCTGGCTCGCCGACCTGGCCGGCGTCGCCCGAGAAACCTCTCGCAGCGACGGCCGCACGCGCGCGATTCCCGCGCTGCTGCACCACTCGCTGACGGGATTGCTGTTCTCGCACGCCGAGTTGTGGTCGGGGCTCGATCCGATGCCGTGTTCGCTCGCGTTCGTCACGCACGAGGACGGCGCGTCGTTCGGCTGGGTGGGGCAGGCGCAGGTGCGCGTGCGAGTGAACGGTCTGGAGTTCTCGCCGCAGTGGGTGCGCGTGCGCGACGACCTCGGCCGCGAGGCGATGGCCGCGTCGTTCGCGGCCGGCGCGCCCGTCGAAGTGGACATGGCCTGGGGCGCCGACGCTTCGGGTGCGCCGCTCGTGACGCTGGCCGCCGACTGGGGCGCGCCGCAACCCGGCGAGCAGCACGCGCCGGTCGTCGAAGCGCCCGCGGCTTCTCCGTTCGTGGCGCCCGTCGTCGCGCCGAGCGAAGCGGCGCCCGTCGTCGAACCGATCGTGGCGGCGCCGCTGCCGCCGCTCGAACTGCCTTCGGATCTTCCGCAGGATCAGCCCTCGCTGCACGCCCCGATCGCGGACGATGCGCCCTCGATCGAAGCGAGCGCGGCCGTGCCGTCGACGGACGACGCCGCGCGCGCGGTCGCAGCGCCCGCACCGACCGTCGAAGAGACGCCGCACCCGGTGCAGCGCTGGCTCAACCGCATGGTGAACTGGGGGGGCAAGCCCGCCGCTACGGCCCCGCCCGCTCCGGCCCCGCCCGCTCCGCCCGCGGTCGAGCCCACCGTGGCCGAAGCGCCGACGCAGACGCGGCCACCGGTGTGGCGTCCCGACGACGCGATGTCGCCGCCCGCGGCTCCGCAGGTCACGCACGTGCCGACCGCGCCGCAGATGCCGCCCGCGATCACGAACGAGGCGCCCGCTCCGCTCGAGCCCGAGCCCGAGCCGCCCGCGCCGGTCGAAGAGGCGGTCGTCGAGAAGACGCGCGAGCCGAAGCCGGATCTCAGCCAGGCGCTGCCGATGCTGCGCACGAAGCTGCTCCAGGGCACGCCGCTCTCGTTCGAGATCACGCACGAGCCGGTGGGCGCGTCGTCGGAGGGCTTCGGCATTCCGCCGCTGCCCGACCGCGCCCAGCCCGCGTCGCCGGAGGCCGCACGCTCCGAGGGTCCGCCGCCGCTGCCGGCGACGGCCGACGTGAGCGCCGCGCCGTCGGGCGAAGGCACCATGGTCATCGAGACGCACGTGGGCGCCGACCGCGAGCCGGTCCGCCGCGAGATCGCTTCGCACGTGCGCACCGCGCCGCGCGAGGGCGAGGCGCCGCTGCCGGGGCCGCCGTCGCTCGCGGGCACGTTCGGACCTCCCGCGCCGCACCCGGCGCAGCCGCCGCGCAGCCCGCTCGATTCGGCGCTCGCTTCCGCGGCCCCGGAGGCCGTGGCGCAGCCGCTGGCCGTGCCCGCGCCGCAGGTGGCCGACACCGACGTGGCGTGGGCGCAGGATCCGGCGGCGGTCGCCGTGGGCCGTCCGCGCCGCGCCTGGCCGCTGCCCGACGCGGCCGAAGCCACGTCGCGCGGCTCGCTCGCGAAGCGTTTCGCGCCGTGGGCCGGGCTGGTCGTGGTGCTGATGGCCGCCGGCTGGTGGCTCGGACACCTGGACACGGGCCGCAGCGGCGGCACGCCGCGCTGGCTCAAGGCGCTCGGCATCGGCGGCGCGTCGTTCGAGGTGGTGGTGAACAGCCATCCGCCGGGCGCGTTCATCAGCGTGGACGGCAAGGAAGTCGGGCAGCGCACGCCGGCGACGCTCGATCTCAAGCCGGGCGACCACGAGGTGAAGCTGTCGATGCCCGACCTGGGCGCGGCGGTGTTCCCCGTCAAGGGCGCGAAGGGTGACCGCACGACGCTCGACCTGCCGCTGGCCGGCTCGCTCGACATCGTGTCGGCGGACGCGTCGCTGCCGCTGAACGTGGCGATCGACGGCAAGCCGATGGGCTTCGCGCCGGTGCGCGTGGATTCGATCGCGCCGGGCCTGCACGAGGTGACGTTTTCGGGGCCGGGCATGCCGGCGTGGGTGCAGAGCGTTCAGGTGGGCATCCACCAGAACGCGCAGGTCCTCGCGCGCCCGGTGACGTCGCCGGGGACGGGCGTGCTGCAGGTGCAGGCGGTGCTGAACGACGAGACCGGCAGTTCGCCGTTGTCGGGCGCGCAGGTGTACGTCGACGGCGACCTCAAGGGCACGACGCCCGCCACGCTCGAAGTGAGCCGCGGCCCGCACAGTCTCAAGGTGGTGTGGCACGGCGTGAGCGCGCCGGTGCAGGTGATCGACCTGCCGGGCGGCAACCAGCGCTTCGCCACGTTCAACTTCGGCCTCGACGACGAGGCGCCCGCGCTGTCGCTGATCGGAGGGGCGCGTTCGGTGTCGGCGACGCAGACCAGCGTGGTGTCGGCGGAACTCGACGGGCTCCGTCCCACCGAGCTGCGCGAGGGCTGGCTGCACGTGCGTTCGGCCGAGGGCGTGTGGCGCCGCTACCCGCTCACGCTGCTGCCGTCTCCGAACGGCGTGGCGCTGGTGGGCGTGTTCCCGTCGGGCGCGTTCGATTCCGAAGGCCGCACGCGCTGGTACATGAGCGCGAGCTCGCTGCAGGGCGACGAGTACTTCACCGAGATCCAGAGCGCGTGGGCGTCGGGCGGATCGCCGGCGCCGAAGGCCAAGCCGAAGCCGGCCGAGCAGCCCTGATCGACCACGACGCGCGCGGCCCCGTCCACACCGTGGACGGGGCCGTTCGCTTTCGCGCCGCGAGGGTGCGCGCCTCCCGCGCCGTTCGCGGCGCCGCGGCGCAGCCGCGCGGCACGTTCCTCGCGATGCGGGCGCCGGCATGGGCGGGCGCGGCGCGGTGGCGGTGGCGGTGGTGGTGTGGGCGGGGCTCGCACTGGGACGGGACGCGGGCGCCGTCGTGGCCGGCGTCGCGCTCGCGCTGACACTGCCGCTGGTCGCGCTGGCGTGGCGCGCGCCGCCGCGCACGTCGCACGCGGCGGTCGCGCTGG
>JBGAOB010000187.1:0-9890 GCA_044222045.1 Candidatus Eiseniibacteriota bacterium | reverse complement strand
CCGTCGCCACCGAGCAGGACCTGGTTCAGGCCCAGCTCGCGCGCCTTGCGCGCGATCAGCCCGACCTCGGTGTAGTACCCGGGAATGAAGATGCCGTCGGGATTCTTGGCCTTGATGGCCGTGAGCGCCGCGCTGAAGTCGGGATCGCCCGCCTGGTACGACTGCTCCGCCACGATCTCGCCGCCGGCGGCCTTGAAGGCCTCCGTGAAGTACTTCGCGAGGCCGGTGGAGTAGTCGCTCTTCAGGTCCGTCATGATGGCCACGCGCTTCAGACCGAGGTTCTGCGAGGCGAACTTCGCCATCACCGTGCCCTGGAACGGGTCGATGAAGCACATGCGGAAGATGAAATCGCCCTTCTCGGTGACGGCCGGGTTCGTGGACGACGGCGAGATCATGGGCACGCCGTTCGACTGGCAGATCGGCGCCGCCGCGATCGAGCGCGACGAGGCCACCTCGCCGATCACCGTGATCACGCGATCCTGGTTGATCAGCTTCTGCACGACCGTGGCGGCCTCCTCGGCCTTGCCCTGGTCGTCCTCGACCACCGTGCGCAGCTTGAGCCCGCCGATCTTGCCCTGCGCGCTGGCCTCGAGCTCGGCCACCGCCAGCTCGACGCCCATCTTGGTGGACTGGCCGAACGTGGCGTCGCTGCCCGTGAGCGATCCGTAGACGCCCACCACCAGCTCCTCGCCGGCGCCGCCCGAGGCGGAACCGCCGCCCTGGCCACAGCCGGCGGCGGCCACGAAGCCCAGGGCGAGCAGGCCAAGGACCAACCAGGCACGGAACTTCATCGAGGTGTCCTCCCGTTCAGCGGATTCGCGAAGGCGCCGGGTGAGCGCGGCCGGCGGCGAAGAAGAAAGAGTCAGGCGCACGCGGGGCGTGCGGACGAGCCGGAAGGGTTAGCACGCCCGAAAGACGGCAGGCAAGGGAAAGGATTCTGGCGTCTGCACTTGGCGCTCTCGGAGGTGGGTGCTACGGTGCCGCGCATGCTGCCTTCCGCGGACGCACGGATGCGCCCGGATCGGATCGCGACGCACTCCCGGCGCCCGGCGTCGGGCGAGTCCGCGCGACCCGCCGCGGCGGTCCTCCGAATCGCGACGCTGGTCGCCGCCGTGCTCGCCGCGCTCGCCGGCGCCTGCGCGCCGCACCGGCCGCCGGTGCCCGCCCCACCGCCCGCCGGCTACGCGGGCCGCGTCGACGACCTCGCGTACCCCGACAGCGTCCGCGCCGGCTCCGACTTCGCGCTGTTCGCCGGCCGCCGCATCGCGATCGATCCCGGCCACGGCGGCTTCTTCCGCGGCTCGCTGGGGGTGAACGGGCTGTCCGAAGCGGAGGTCAACCTGGCCGTGGCGCTGCGGCTGCGCGACCTGCTGGTGGCGCAGGGGGCGAGCGTGCTGCTGACGCGCGAGACCGACCGCGACTTCCTCACGCCGGCCGACAGCTCGCTGCGCGCGGATCTCAACGCGCGCGTGTCGATGGCGAACGCGTTCCGGCCCGACCTGTTCGTGAGCGTGCATCACAACGCCGACGCGGGCGGCTCGCACGCGGTGAACGAGACGCAGACCTACTGGAAGCTCTCCGACGACGGGCCGAGCGCCGAGGCCGCCGACGACGTGCACCGCTCGCTCGTGCGCAACCTGGGACTTGGCGCGAACCGGCTGCTGCCGGGCAACTACGCCGTGCTGCGCGGCGTGGACGCGCCGGCGATCCTGACCGAGTCGAGCTACCTCACGTACCCACCCACCGAGGCGCTGCTGCGCACGCCGCAGGCTCAGCAGCTGGAGGCCGAAGCGCTGTACCTGGGGATCGCGCACTGGTGCGCGCTACGAGCAACCGGAGGTCGCGCGCGTGGACGTGAGCGGCGACACCACCGCGGCCGGCTTCCCGCCGCTCGTGCGCGGCGCGGGCCCGTCGCTGCGCGCCACCGTGCGCGGCGCGTTCGACGCGGCGCGCCTGTGGCTGGACGGCGCGGAGCAGCCGCTGGAGCGGCGAGAGGCGGAGCTGACGTGGGCGCCGAGCGAGCCGCTGCCGCCGGGCGAGCACGAGCTCCGGCTGGTGGCGCGCCTCGCCGCGGGCGGCGCGTCGCGCGCGTGGACGCACCGCATCCGCCTGGCGGGCGCGCCGGCGCACGTGATGCTGGACGCGCCGTTCCAGCGCGAGGGCTGGCTCGCGAACGAGGCGATCGCGCTGCGGGCGCGGGTGACGGATGCGTTCGGGCGCCCCGTGCTCGAACCGATGCGCGTGCGGTTCCGCGCGCGACTCGCGGACGATACCGGCCGCGTGGCCGCCTTCGACACGACGCTGACCACGGCCGACGGCGCCGCGTGGCGCTACGAACCGACGCGCGAACTCCGGCCGGACGCCGAGCGACGGACACCGCCGCCGGGTCTGCGGCGCGTCGAGTTGCTCGATGCGTCCGATCGCGTCGTGGACACCGACTCGTTGCTTCTGCATCCCGCTCAGGCCCATGCCCGTGCCGACGCGCTCGTCGGCTTCGCGCGCGACGCGCGCACGGGCGAGCCCGTCGCGAACGCGCCGGGCACCACGGGCCCCGCGCCCATCTCGACCGTGCTCAACCGCGACGGCTTCGGCCGCTTCGCGCGCACGCTGCCCGCGGAAGCCGGCGCCGAGTGCGTGCCCGGCTGGCGCCACGTGCCCGCGGAGGACGCGACGGGCGCCGAGACGCTGCCGCGCTTCGCGGCGCTGTTCGGCGGCGCGCTGCACGGCCGGCGCATCGCGATCGACCCCGCGGGCAACGGCGACGTGCCGGGCGTGGCGGGCGCCGACCCCGCCGGCGTCGGCCCTTCGGGCACGCGCGCGGCGGACGTGAACCTGGAAGTGGCGCGCGCGCTCGAGTCGATGCTGCGCGCGGCCGGCGCCGACGTGCTGCTGGTGCGTGACTCGCGCACGCCCGTGCTCGACGTGGAGCGCGTGCGGCGCAGCGAGGCGTTCCGCGCCGAGCGCTACCTGCGCATCGGCCACGGCCCGCACGCGCCGCGGCTGGGCTACTACTACTCGTCGGCGGGCGGGCACCGCTGGGCCGAACACACGGCCGCCGCGCTCGCCGCGCTCGGGCTGCCGGGCGTGGCGCCGGCGGAAGACGCGCAGTGGACGCTGCAGCAGACCTCGGCGCCTGCGCTCTACGCCTCGCTCGCGCGCATCGACGAGCGCACCTCCGAGGCGCGGCTGCTCGCGCCGGGCGCGGTGCACCGCGAGGCGTACGCGCTGCTCGTGGGGCTGGCGCGCGAATGGGCGCCCACCGCCGACTGGCCCGCGGACTCGCTGCAGGTGCTGCGCCCGGGCGGCCGCCCGGCGGCCGGCGCGGCCGTCACGCTGGGCGACGCGCTCGTGCGCATCGCGGATGCGCAGGGTCGCATCGCGTTCCTGCGCACCGAGGCCGGCGCGATGGCCGTGCGCGCCGAGGCGAGGGAGGGCACCGTTCGCACGGTTCTTCTGGACGCCCGGCGCGGGGCCGTGCTCCACTTGGGTCGGTAGGACGGACCGGGCACGGAACGTTCCCACACCGGCCGGATACCCATGCGCCACGGCATCAGCGGTTACTTCCTCGAGAACGCGGCGAACACGCGACGGCTGTCGCTGCTCGCCCTGCTGGTGGCGCTGGCGTTCCTGGGAGCGCTCCTCACGCTCCATCGCTCGCCCGCGCGCGACCTGATCGCCGATCCGCGACACTTCGGATTCGAAGGCACCGACGAGTACGTGCGTCGCATCCGGCTCGAGGCGATCGGCCCCGTGGACCAGGTCGGCCTCTCCGACATCAACGTGGGCGAGCGCACGACCACGAAGGGCGGTGGCGAGGCCCCGCAGCAGAAGCAGACGCGCGGCGGCTTCGCCGAAGCCGGCGAGCGCGTGGCCCAGGGCGCCGGCGTGGACGACGCCGACATGATGGCGCGCGCCCGCGCGATGCAGCTGGACGCGCCGTTGATCCACTCCGACGACCTGGTGATCGACCAGCTCGTGCGCCCCGTGTATCCCGAGGAGGCGCTCGCGAACGACATCGAGGGCAACGTCGAGGTCCTCGCGCTGGTCGATTCGACGGGCACCGTGCAGCAGGCACAGATCATCGGCGGCACCGGTCACACGATGCTCGAGCGCGCCGCCACCGACGCGGTGCTGCAGTGCCGCTACCGCCCGTGGCGGCACAACGGGCGCGCCGAGCGCGTGTACGCGGCGTTCCGCATCCGCTTCAGCCTGTACTGACGACCGGGCGCACGCGCGCCGCGGACGTCAGGGCCGGAACTTGCCGAAGTCCTCGGGATTCAGATTCTCGAGGAAGCGCCGCAGGCGTTCGGCCTTTTCCTCGTCGCTCGGCTCGGGCTCGGGCGCGTCCGGCGGCGGCGGATCGTCGGGGTCGGCGGGCTCGCCCTCGGCGGGCGGCTCCTGCAGCAGCTCCGCATTCACGAACAGCGGCGCCTGCGTGCGCAGCGCCACGGCGATCGAATCGCTGGGCCGGGCGTCCACGGAGAGCACGGACTGCTGGCGCTCCACGTAGATCGTCGCGAAGAACGTACTCTCCTCGAGCTTGTGGATCACGACTCCGGTCACGCGCGCCTTGAGGCCTTCCACGATCAGCGCGATCAGGTCGTGCGTCAGCGGCCGCGGAAAGGGTTCCTCCGCCAGCAGCCGCCGGATCGCCATGGCCTCGGGAGGCCCGATCCAGATCGGCAGGATCCGCGTGCCTTCTTCCTCGCGCAGCACGACGACGTTCTGCTGCGTCTTGTGCTCGAGCACCAGGCCGTGGACCCGTACGGGAACGAGCTTCAATGCTTCGCGGTCGGGCTCTTCGGCGTTGCGGGCTTCGCCGCGCTCGAATCCGCCTCCAGGTTCATGAACGTCGGCGCGTCCTCGGTGCGCATGTGCTCCACCATCCACTGCGCGGAGGCAGCGAGCTCCGACTTGGGATAGCGCGCCAGCAGCTCGCGGAACGCCTTGTCGGCCTCTTCGAAGTTCTTCAGCTCCTCGCTGTAGATGAAGCCCGTCATGAACTGCGCCTGCGGCGTCACGTCGGCGTCGGGGAACTGCGCGACGACGGCGCGGTACGCCGCGATGCGGGCCTCGGGCCCGCCGGCGTTCTGGGCTTCCTGGAACATCTCGCGCGCCGACTTGCGCACGGACAGGAAGCCCTTGATCGCCGACGAGTCCGGGGAAACGCCCAGGCGCGACTTCGCACGGCCGAGCGCCTCGTTGTAGTAGTCCTGCGTCTTCGTCTGCTGGATCTGGCGCATGATGAAGTTCCGCACCTGCTCGTACGGACGCACGGTCTCGGGGTGGACGGAATCCACCTTGATCACGTGCCAGCCGTGATCGGTCTTGTACGGGCCACCGATGCGGCCGTCGCCGAGCGCCATCGCGGACTCCGCGAGTGCGGGCTGCATGCCCAGCGCGGCGAACGCGCCTTCCTTCGTCACCGTGCCCAGCGAACCGCCGTTGGAGCGCGTCGTGGTGTCTGCCGACCACTTCTTCGCGAGGTCGTCCCAGTTCGCGCCCTTCGCCCGCACCAGCGCGAGCACGCGGCGGGCGTCCGCCTCGGTCTTCGACTGGATGTGGCGCAGGGTGACGTTGGCCGGCGTACGGAAGTCGTCCGGGTGGCCGTCGTAGTAGACCTTGGCCTCGGAGTCGGACGGCGCCGGGTTCGCGGCCATCACTTCGTTCACCCACGTGCGGATCAGCAGGTCGCGCTTCTGCTGCTCCATCTGGCGACGCACGGCGTCCCGGTCGGCGACGCCGTTCTTCTGGGCGTCGAGCAGCCACACGCGCTCCTCCACGATGCGGTCGAGCAGCTGCTGCCGGCCCTCGGGCGTCGTGTAGTTGGTGCGGTACTGCTCGGGGATCTCCTCCAGGCGCTGGAACACCATGCGCCGCGTGATGGGCTCGCCGCCCACGCGCACGAGCACGGCGTCGGAGTCGTTCGCCACGGCCGCCGGGCGCGCGGGCGCCGCGGCGCGCTTGCGAGCGGGCGCCGCACCGGCCAGCGCCACGGCGCCGACGACCAGCAGCAGCGCGGTCGAGAACGCGACGCTGCGGGCCGTCATGCGCGCACCACCCAGACCTTCACGGTGGCCTTGACGCCGCCGTAGAAGGCGACCGTCGCATCGTAGTTGCCGAGCTGCTTGATGTGCTCCGGCACCTCGATGCGGCGCTTGTCCACGTCGTGGCCGGCGGCCTTCAGCGCCTCGGCGACGTCGGCGTTGGTGATCGAACCGAACAGCGTGTCCTCTTCGTTCGCCTGCGCCGGGATGTTGACCTGGAGGCCGTCGATCTTCGCGGCCTCGATCTTGGCGGCGGCGATCAGCTTGTCGGCCTGCAGCACCTTCTGCCGATCGAGTTCCTTGTAGAGGTTCGCGGCCTTGGTGCCGGTGGGAATCGCGAGCTTGCGCGGCAGCAGGTAGTTGCGCGCGAAGCCGGGCTTCACGTTGACGGTGGCGCCCTTGGCGCCGACGCCCTTCAGATCATCGAGCAGGATGACTTCCATCGGACCTCTCCCAGAAGCCTCACTCGGCCGCGGCGGGCTCGAGCCGGCGGTAGTCCCGCCACACGTCGCTGAGGCCGAGCAGCGTCGCAGTCGTCACGAACGCCGGCCAGGCTGCCACGAACATGAACAGCAGGGTCAACACGATGAGAGCGAGCGGAACGCCGCGCGAAAGCAGCGCGGATTCTACGACCGCCACTCCCTGCACACAAAAACCAGCCAGGGTTCCGGCCACGAGCGCCGTCGCGCAAGGCGAGAAGCGCGCAGGCGCGAACAGCCACAGCGCGAGCCCCACCAGCAGCGGCGCGAGCGCCACGTCCGGCAGCCGCCAGTCGCACAGCGGTGCCGACCCCAGCGTGGGCCAACCGAGCAGCGTGGCCGTGCGCGCCGCGAGGCTGCGTCCGGCCGACACGAGCACGCTGGTCCACAGGAACAGCAGCACCGGCAACACGTGCGGCATGGTGCGCGACATCGCGGCCTCGCCGTCGCGGATGATGGTCTCGAACGACCGCACCTGCTCGGCCGGCCATCCCGATTCCCGCATCAACGTGAGCGACTGCTTGTCCGCCTCGCGGACGAACGCCACGAGCGCGTTCACCGCGCCGGTCCAGCCCGGCAGAAGCGGCACGATCGCGGCCAGCAGCAGCAGCGGCGCGAGCATCAGCCCGCGTTCGCCCGAGGACGGACCGCCACCTTCCTCGCGCAGGCCCATCCACGCACCGGTGACACCGGCCGCCGTGATCCAGCCCGACCACGGAGCGGCGGAATCCACCACCACCCACGCGGCGGCCGACAGCGGCACGGCGAATGCCCACGGGCCGAATCGCCACGCGAGCAGGAGCGACGCCGCCGTCGCCACGGGCACCCCCAGCCAGAGCGCCGCCCACGGAGGAGCGAACGCGGCGGAGCCCAGCGCCAGCAGCAGCAGCACGAGCAGGGCTCGCACGACCGCGGCGGGACGCGAGGCATGGCCCGGCGCCGGAAGCGCCATGCGATCAGCGGTAGAAGTCACTGCTGAACGGGAGGAGCGCCAGGATGCGCGCGCGCTTGATGGCGGTGGTGAGCTGCTTCTGGTGCATGGAGCAGTTACCGCTCACGCGCCGCGGCACGATCTTGCCGCGATCGGTGACGAAGCGGCTGATGCGCTTGTCGTCCTTGTAGTCGACGAACGCCACCTTCTCCAGACAAAGCTTGCAGTACTTCTTCTTGACGCCCTTGCCTTCACGATCCTTGGCCATCGGTGTTCTCACTTTTCTGAGGTTGGGTCCTCGTCACCGGCCGGCTCGGGTTGCCCCGTGCCCGCCTTCTCGAGGAAGTGAACCGATTCCGCGCGAAGCTCGAGGCTCTGACGCTTCTCGCCGCGCGCGCTCGCCCACTCCCGCATCTGCAATCGTCCTTCCACGAGCACCGCGCTTCCCGTGTGCAGGTACTGCGCGCACACTTCCGCGAGGCGCTGGTACGCCATCACCGTCACGTAGCCCGTCTGTTCGGCCGGCTTGCCCTCCCGCGTGGTCCACCGCCGGTGGAACGCGAGCGAGAAGTTCGTGACGGCCGTGCCGTCCGAGGCGTAGCGCCGGTCGGGGTCCCGCGTCAGCCGCCCGCTCAGGATCACCCGGTTCACTTCGGGGAGTTTCAGCTCCGCCATGGTCGCTCCGCTCGGGGGCGGGTCTGTTACTCGTCGGCGTCCTCACCGGCGCCCGCGGCCACCGCCTCGCCCTCGGGCACGCCCTTGGTGAGTTCGGGGGACACGTACAGCGTCGTGAGCACGCGCATGATGCTTTCGTTCAGCTGCAGGCGGCGCTCGAGCTCCTTCACGGCCGGGCCCTGCCCTTCCCACACCACCATCGTGTAGACGCCGTCGCGCTTCTTGTTGATCTCGTACGCCAGGCGCTTCTTGCCCCAGCGCTGCACCTCGGAAACCTCGCCGCCCAGATCCTTGATCCAGCCGGTGAGCTTCTCGACCTCTTCGTTGACGCGGTTCTCGTCGTACGACGGGTCGAGGATGAAGACCGTTTCGTACTTGGTCACGATTGCGCTTCCTCCTCGGTCACCCTGCGATTGAACTGGTTCATGGCGGTCGTCATTCCGTCGGCGAGCCAGCACTCCACCGCGTCCGCCGCCATCTCCACCGTGCGCCGGAGCAGCCCCTGCTCCTCCGCCGCGAAGGTTTCCAGCACGTGATCCCGGAGCTGTTCGCTGCTCTCGGCCGCTCCCACCCCCAGCCGCAACCGCGGGTAGTCACGCGTCTCGAGCGACGCTTCGATGCTCTCGAGTCCCCGGTGCCCGCCGCTCGAGCCCTTCGTCCGCAGGCGCAGCGCGCCCAGCGGCAGGTACACGTCGTCGGTCACCACCAGCAGCTCCTGCAACTCCAGTCCGTGCCGTTCGCGCCAGGCCGCCAGTGCCTCGCCGCTCAGGTTCATGTACGTGAGCGGCTGCAGCAGCACCGCGTTCCGGTCGCGGACGACCGCCGTGCGACTGCGGTACTCCGTCGTCGTGTCACCGGGCGTCGCCTGCCAGCGTTTCGCCAGCACGTCCAGCACGAGCCACGCGATGTTGTGCCGCGTGTGCGCGTACCGTTCCCCCGGGTTGCCGAGACCGAGCACCAGAGACACGGCTTACTTCTTCGGAGCCTCCGCCGACTCCTCCTTCTTGCCCTTGGCGCCCACGACTTCGGGCTCCGCGGTCGTCGGAGCGGTCGCGTCGGCCGCCACCGGCTCGGCCTCGACCGTCGGCGAAGCCACGATCGCCACCGTCGCCGTCGCGTCGGTGAGGATCTCCACGCCTTCGACCTTGATGTCCGACACGTGCAGCGAGTTGCCCACGTTCAGCGCCGTCACGTCGACGTCGATCGACGACGGGATCGCGGTGGGCAGGCAGCGCACCTCGAGCGTGCGGATCAGGTGCTCGAGAATGCCGCCGCCGTCCTTCACGCCGATGGCGAGACCGGTCAGGTGCACCGGCACCTCGACTTCGACCATCTCGGTGAGCGAGATGTGCTGGAAGTCCAGGTGAAGGATCGCCTGGGTGATCGGGTCGTACTGCACGTCGCGGATCAGCGCCGTGACGTCGCCGCTGCCCAGATTCAGATTCACGATCGGATTGCCGCCCTTGTGGCCGCGGATCGCGTTCGCGAAATCCGTGGCGCCCACGGCGACCGGCACCGGCTCCTCGCCGTGCCCGTACACCACGCCCGGGATGTTCCCCGCGGCGCGGGCCTTGCGGGCACCGCCTTTGCCGAGCTGGTCGCGGCGGGTGCCGCTCAGCTGGATGACCGACATGGATTCCTCCTGACTGCGCCGGGCGCCTCGCCCGGCAGACTCGCGCGCACCGCCCGAAGGCGACCGCGCGTCCTCACACGAACAGCGTGCTCAGTGACCGCTCCTCGTGAATGCGCTGCACGGCC
>JBGAOB010000002.1:0-70728 GCA_044222045.1 Candidatus Eiseniibacteriota bacterium | reverse complement strand
GGGCCGCCGCGTGCCGCCGCCGCGCTCCCCAGTGCGAACGGCAGCTCGATGCGGACCCCCGCGCGGGCCGACGCGCGCTGCGCGACGCACGCCGGCCACGGCGGGGAGGGCGGGCGACGGACGCCGGTCGCGACGTCCGCCGCGGATCGCCCCTACAGCTGGAAGTGGTGCGCGATCTTCACCAGGAAGATGTTGTTCGGCTTCGCGTCCACGAGGTCGTCCACGAAATAGCGGTTCACCTTGAAGTCCCCGGTCGCGTCGGCCGCGCTGCGCTCTTGCGTCCACACCAGGTACACGGTGGAACCCGGCCGGTATTCCCAGCGCGCGACCGCATTGCCGCGCAGCGATCGGAACGTGAAGTCCGGGTCGCGCAGCGTGAACGATGGCGCAGGCCCGGCGCCGTCGGGATCGACCTGGCCGGTGTTCGGGTCGTACGTGGAGCCACCCTCGCCGTAGGTGACGAACTCGCGCGTTCCGGGGCGCACGAACTCCTTGAAGCGCTCGTAGCGGCCCGACGAGACGAGCGGCTGCCCGTAGAACTGCAGGCTCACGTTGGGCGTGAACGCGATGTTGAAGCGGATGCCACCCACGAGCGTCTTCTGGTCGAGGTCGGCGAACACGTAGCGCGAGCCGTACGTGGCGGTCGCGGTGGCGTCGACCACGTTGCGCACCCAGAACGCGTCGGTGTGCGAGCGCTCGAGCGACGGTTCGATCGACACCGAGGCGGAGCTGACCGGCTTCCACGTGAAGCCGGGCGAGATGGACCAGTTCCATGACTCGCCCTCGTCCACGTCGCCGTTCAGCTGGATGTAGTAGAACCGCGTCCGCGAGCCGTCGGTGTCGAGGTAGAACGAGCCGCCCACGTTCCGGAGCGTCTGCATGCGCGGGCCGCCGCGCGTGCGACGGCCGCTCATCGAGCGCGGGTTCACGTAGGCGTTCGTCTCGAGGCTGAAGCGGTTCGTGAACTCGGCGCGGCCCTGGCCGAACGCGATGCCGTAGTTGCGGAGTCCGTTGAAGTCCCACGACGAGGCGAGTGCGCCCATCAGCATCTTGTTGCGGAAGTGCTTCGTGGGCTTGGACCAGTTGTAGCCGGCGCCGCCGTGCACGTTGATGTAGTTGTCGAACCCGAAATAGCCCAGGTCGTTCACGTCGAAGCCCGGCGCCATGTAGCCGGCGGCGAAATTCGCGAACGACGCGCCGCGCTGCTTGTTGAGCCACAGCCGCACGCCGTGCCCGGTGAGGCTGGTCGCGCTGCTGTCCACGTCGAGCCCCGGAGCGTCCGGCCGCTGGAAGTAGTGCTGCGGGCTGCGCTGCAGGTTCGTGATGCGCTCGCGCGAGCCGCGCACGTGCGTGGCGGCCGCCCAGCCCGAGACCACCCAGGTCTTGCTGTGATCCAGGAAGGTCCAGCCGTCCAGCGCCGTCACGACCGAGCCGCTGTTCAGCTCCGGCCGCAGCCGGTCGTCCTCGAACTTGCGCGCCGTGGTCAGCGTCATCAGGCCGAGCCCGTGTCGCTGCTCCTTGTACTCGTGCAGCCCGCGGAGCACGCCGTAGTACGCGGTGGGCTCCACCACGGCGTTCTTCCTCAGCCCGCCGAGTTCGAAGTCGGCGCGCTCGCGCGAGGTGATCGCGTGCACGGTGCCGAAGTTCCATCCCGGCGCCGGCTGCCCCGTGATCTTGGCCGCGCCCAGGATCTTCGTGCCCACGGGTACGTCGGCGTGGTCGTTGTCGGGCACGCTGCCCTGCGGCGGGCGGCCGATGCGGCGCGTATAGAAGAACAGCGGGTCCTGCCAGTTGAAGCCCCAGTAGTCGTTCGCGCCGTTGTTGCCGCAACCGAACACCGACGAGTTCTCCACGAAGAACGGGCGCTTCTCGTTGAAGAACGTCTCGGAGTCGCTCAAGTTGACGACCGCCGGGTCCACTTCGACTTGGCCGAAGTCCGGGTTGATCGTGGCGTTCAGCGTGAGGTTGCTTCCGAGGCTGGTGCGGATGTCGGCGCCGACGTTGGGCGTGTAGCGCGAGCCGTCGTTGAACGGATCGCCGGGCCGGCGCTGCAGGTACTCCGCCTTGGCCGTGGTGTACGGCACCACCTCGATGTTGCGCGACGGGCGCAGGCCCTCGAGGCCGACGAGCTCCGGCCACAACGACACGTAGCGGCCGTCGTTGCGCGGCGGGTACACGAGATAGTCTTCCTCCTGCATGCGCGGAATCTCGCGAAGCAGGTTGAAGCCCCACACCATTGGCTCGACGTTGCGGAAGCGGAGCTGCGAGAACGGAATGCGCATCTCCACCTGCCAGCCCGTGGCGTCCCGGTGCACCCGCCCTTCCCACACGCCGTCCCACGAATCGTCGTCCCAACTGTCGTTGCGGTACGTGCCGTCGTAGAGCGTGCCGGCCGCGTTGATGCCGAAGTAGTAGCCCGTGCGCTTGTCGTGGAAAGGATCGAAGCCCACGGCGAATCGATCGGAGCGGCTGTCGTTGTCGCGCCGCGCGAGCCGCGCCACGATCGAGTCCGGCGCCGTGTCGAACAGTCGCGCGCCCACGTAGATCGCGTCGTCGTCGTAGACGACGAACGCCTCGGTCCGCTGGCGCGCGGGGTCGCCCTGGTCGGGGTCGCCCTGCCGGAAGCGCGTGATCGGCTCGGCCTGCGCCCAGACCGGCTCGTCGAGCACGCCGTCGATCTCGATCGGACGGTCGGTGCGCGAGGCGTGCACGGGCGGATGCGTGGGCACGGCCGTGGTGTCCGCCGGCTGCGCGGCGACCGACCCCGCGCCGAAGAGCGTGGCCAGCAACATCGAGGGAATCAGGAAGTGCCGCATGGCAAGGGCTCCGGGGACCGGGCGATCGACGCGGACTTGGACACGCGAGCCGCCGTCTGGGTTGGGACGCTCGCCGACTACGCCCCGTTATCGCGCCGGGTTGCAGCAGATCGCACCGGCGCGCCCCGCGACCACGCTCGCGCGACCAATCGCGGCGGCCTTTCGACGAGCGCCGCATTCCGGAGGGCCGAGCGCGGCACCCGAACGGCGCCCGCCCGGAGCCGTCAGCGCAGCGTGGCGAGCACCGCCGCCAGCCGCCCGGCGACCCGCGCGTTGTTTCGCAGGAGCGCCACGTTCGCCGACAGGCTCGCGCCCCCCGTGCGCTGGCGCATCTGGTCGAGCAGGAACGGGGTCACGTCGCGACCGCGCACGCCCGCCACCTCGGCGGCCGCCAGCGCCCCGGCGAGCGCCGTTTCGTACAGATCGCGCGGCATCTCGTCGGCCTCGGGGATCGGGTTGCCCACCAGCACGCCGCTGCCGAAGTTCAGGTCGAAGTGCGTGCGCACCGCCTCGGCCAGGTCGTCCACGCTCTCGAACCGCCGGTCCAGCGGCAGCCCCGAGTCGCGCCGCCAGAACGCCGGGAAGTGGTCCGTGTCGAGCCCGAACACCGGCACGCCGAGCGTCTCGAGACGCTCCACCGTGCGCGGCAGGTCGAGGATCGCCTTGGCGCCCGCGCACACCACCGCCACCGGCATGCGCTCGAGCGCCGTCAGGTCCGCCGACGCGTCCTCGATGCCGGGGCCCGTGGTGCCCGAGGCCTCGCGGTGCACGCCGCCGATGCCGCCGGTGGCGAACACCTCGATGCCCGCGTGCCGCGCCACGAACATGGTGGCCGCCACCGTGGTGGAGCCCGCCGAGCGCCGCGCCATCGCCGCCGCGAAGTTACTCAGGTTCAGCTTCACCACGTTCTTCGCCGCCGCCAGCTTCTCGAGCGCGGCCGTGGGCATCCCCACGTGCACCTTGCCGTCGACCACGCCGATCGTGGCCGGCGTCGCGCCGTGCTCGCGCACGTCGGCTTCCATGGCGAGCGCCGTCTCGAGCCCCTGCGGCTGGGGCAGCCCGTGCGTGACCACGGTGGTCTCGAGCGCCACCACCGGACGGCCGGCCGCGAGCGCGCGGCCCACCTCCTCGCTGAACAGGAATCGATCCCGCAGGTTCATCGCTGCTCCTTTCGGAAGGCGTCGCGCGATCGGCGCGCCGCCGTGCTCACGCGACCCCCGGGAACCACGCCGCGAGCCGACCTTCGGCTTCCCCGCGCGTGGCGTCCAGCAGGCCCTGGTGTCCCCAGGCTTCGATCGCGAAACTCGCCGTCACCACCGCGCGCGCGAGCGCCACCTCCACCGGCCGGCCCTCCAGCATCGCGGTCAGGAATCCCGCCGCGAACGCGTCGCCCGCGCCGGTGGGATCCACCACCTGCGACGCGTGCGCCGTCCACGTGTGCATGCGGCCCGAACGCGCGTCGTACAGGAGCCCGCCCTTCAGCCCGCGCTTGAACGCGAGCCAGTGCGAGCGCCCGTTCGCGAGCGCGTGCAGGAACGCGTGCGGGTCGGTCTGCGCGTCGGCGGTGAGCAGCTCGTCCTCGCTCGGCCAGAAGCAGTCCGCCGCGCCCGCGAGCTGGCGCCCCGTGGCCATGCCGCCCGTATCGAGCAGGTGGTACGGGTCGAGCGACACCATCGCGCCCGCGGCCGAGGCCTCGGCCGCGAACGCAAGCTGCATGTCCGCCGGCACCGGCGCCATGTGGAAGAGCCGCGCGCCGCGCCACGATTCCGGCACGTCCGCCCACGTGGGCGAGACCTCCGCGTGCGTGGGGGCATGCAGCCGGTGCACGACGTGGCGCACGCGTCCTTCGTAGAGCAGCCACGTGCGCAGCGAAGCGCGACCGAGCGGCCGCAGGCCCGCCAGGTCGGCGCCGCGCGCCCGGAGCGCTTCGAGCGCGTCCTGCGGATAGTCGTCGCCCAGCACCGACAGGCAGCCCACGCGCGCGCCCCACAGCAGCGCGCCGAGCGTGGCGTACAGCACCGCGCCGCCGGGCTGCGCCATGCGCGTGCGCCCGTCGGCGAACACGACATCGTCCACCAGGAGGTTGCCGGCGATGACGAGGTCGGGGGTCATGGGCGGGATCTCACGAGTGCGCGCCCTCCGAACGCGGCGGCGCGCACGGCGCGGTTCAGGCGCCGCCCAGCGCGGCGAACGCCTTCGCGATCGCCACGCACGCGTCGCGATCGATCGGGTTCGACCACAGGCCGCCCTGCTTCACCGACGAGCCCACGATGAAGCCGTGCGCGGCGGCATACGCGGCGAGGTTCGCGGGCGCGAGCCCGGAGCCCACCAGCACGGGCAACTTCGTGGCGCCGCGCACGGCCGACACGTCGGCGGGCGCGGCGGGCTCGCCGGTGGCGGCGCCGGTCACGATCACGCCGTCGGCCAGGAAGAACTCGGCGGCCTTCGCGGTCTCGGCCAGCGACACGTCGGCGGTGATCGCGTGCGCGGAGTGCTTCTTCTTCACGTCCACGAACACCTTCACGCGCTCGGCGCCGATCGCGCGCCGGTAGCGCAGCAGCTCGCCGGCCGACGCCTCGATCACGCCCTCGTCGGCCACGTGCGCGAACACGAAGCCCTCGGCGCGCACGAACTCGGCGCCGCACGCGTGCGCCACGGCCACCGCCTCGCGATTCGCGCCGGCCAGCACCTGCACGCCCAGCGGCAGCGGCACCTCGCGCTTGAGCTCGCGACCGATCGCGGTCATCGCCGCCACGATCTCGGGGCCGACGGCGCCCTTCAGGTAGGGCCGGTCGTGCATGTTCTCGATGGCGAGCGCCGTGAAGCCGGCGTCGCGATAGACGCGCGCCTCGGCCACGGCCTGCTGCACGAGCTTGTCGAGGGCGTGGTGCGCGGCGGGCGTGCCCGGCAGCGCACCCACGTGGATCATGCCGATCAGCGCGCGCGGCGCGCCGAAGACCTGCTGGAAGGCGTTCATGGCGTCCATGGCGGCGGCCAAGGTAGACGCCGACGCGGACCGCGTCCAACGAGGGCGCGCGCCGTTTCGGGCCGCGAGACCCATCGCGCGACCCGTGCCCGCGCGGGGCGAATGCTCCCGCGGGTGCACCGGGGCCGAGTTCGCGCGTGACCCGCCGTGCGCGACGGGCCTAGGTTCTGTTTGAGAACGCCCCACGCGCCGCGCCCTCGGGAGAGATCCACCATGACGCGCACGCTTTGTCGGCCGCTGCCCGGCCTCTGGGCCTGGGCGATGTTGCTGCTCGCGCTCGTCGCGCCGACCGCGGCGCGCTCGCAGAGCCTGTCCGTGGGCCCGACGGGCCGCTACCTGATCGACCGCCACGGCGTGCCCACGTTCTTCCAGGGCGACGCGGGCTGGTCGCTGTTCGTGCAGCCCAACACCGCCGACGCCGCGACCTACCTGCAGTCCCGGGGCGGCGCGGGCTTCAACGTGGTGCTCGTCAACCTGATCGAGCACCAGTTCGCGAGCAACGCGCCGGTCAACGCGTACGGGCAGGCGCCGTTCACCGGGCGCCCGTTCGCCACGCCGAACGAGGCGTACTTCGCGCACGTCGATTCGATCCTGGAGATCGCCCGGCAGGACGGGATCACGCTGCTGATCGCGCCGCTCTACCTGGGCTACGGCTGCGGCTCCGAAGGCTGGTGCGCCGAGGTGCAGGCGGCGACCACCGCCGAGATGCGCGCGTGGGGCGAGTACGTGGGCACGCGGTACGCGAACACGCCGAACATCGTGTGGGTGCTGGGCGGCGACACGGACCCCACGCCGGTCGCCGCGAAGGCGCTGCAGGTGGTGGACGGCATCCGCGCGCACGACACCGTGCACCCGTGGACCGCGCACAACCAGCCCGAGACGTGGGCCGGCGATGCGTGGCCCGGGCAGAGCTGGCTCACCGTGAACAGCTTCTACAGCTACACGCAGCAGCACTACGAGTGGGCGCAGGAGGGCCGCGGGCTGCTGCCCGTGCGGCCCTACTTCCTGATGGAGTCCACGTACGAGAACGAACACGGCGCCTCCACTCAGCAGCTGCGCGCGGCCGCGTACTTCACCGTGATCTGGGGCGGCTGCGGCCACATCTACGGCAACTGCCCCGTGTGGCACTTCGGCAGCAGCGCCGGCTGGTGCGGCACCGTGGACTGGCGCGGTGCGCTCGCGAGCCCGGGCACCACCAGCATGCAGTGGGTGCAACGCCTGTTCACGTCGCGGCACTGGTGGACGATCGTGCCCGACGACGCCCACACGGTGCTGACGAGCGGCGCGGGGCTCTACGGCCAGACCGACTACGCGGTGGCCGCGAGCACGAGTGACTCCTCCTCGCTGTTCGCCTACCTGCCCACGGCGCGCACCGTGACGATGACCAGCGTTTCCCTGGGCACGGACTCCGTGCGCGCGTGGTGGTTCCGCCCGTCGAACGGCGCGACCACCCTGGTGGGCGAGTTCGCCGCCGGGGCGCGCGCGTACACACCGCCGTCGTCGGGCGACTGGGTGCTCGTGGTGGACCGCAAGCGGCTCGGCTTCGCGGCGCCCGGCACGCCGATCCCGACGGCCGCCACCACCCCCGCGCCCCGGCCCGGGCTCGCGCTGACCGTGGCGCCGCACCCGGTGCGCGGCTCGGCGCGGTTGAGCTTCGAACTGCCGGCGGCCGCGTTCGTGAGCGTGCGGCTGTTCGACGTGCAGGGCCGCCTGCGCGCCGTATGGCTGGAGCGCGAACTGGCGCCGGGTCGGCACGACGTGCCGATCGAGACGACCGGGCTGCGGCCGGGTGTCTACGCGTGCCGGCTGGAAGCCGGCAGCCGGCGCGCACAGCGCCGCGTCGTCGTCGCCCGCTGAGCCCCGCCGGGGCCACGGGCCCGGCGGCCGAATCCGCCGGAAGTGCTCGCCCGGCCGGAAGTTGTTCCCGCTCCCCGCGAGGTCGCCCACCGCGCACCGGAGCACGGGCGAATCGACTCTCAAGCGCCGGCCCGGTGCTCCGAGACTCCCAGTCCCCCCGTTCCCCCGATCGACACTTCACGGGAGATCGCGCCCGCACCATGTCGCACTCGATGGAACCCGCGCTCCCCGCCGGCACACCGGGTGGGGATCCTCTGCTCCGCACGCTCGCGGATGCACTCGAAGTCGGCGTGCTCGCCTGCGGTGGGGACGGGCGCATCCTGCACGCGAATCCCGCGTTCGCGCTGCTGAGCGGGCTCACGCCCGCCGACGTCGTGGGGCGCGCACCGGAAGACCTCGAGCCCATGCGGGCCGTACCCGACCTGGGCGCCCGTCTCGCGGCGGCGCGTCGCTCGGGCAGCGCGTTCACCGACGTGTGCGCGCTCGCGGTGGCGAGCGGCGTGCGCCGGTGCCGCGTCCAGGTGGAGCCGCGCGGCGGAGACGCCGGCGGCATGGTGATCCTGCTCTCCGACGTGGGGCCTGCGGCGACGCACGGTCAGCGCCAGGCGGTGCTCGACTTCGCGCTCGACCGGGTGCAGGACTTCGTCTACCTGATCGACGAGGACGCGCGCATCCTCTACGTGAACGATGCCGCGTGCCGCTCGCTCGGGTACTCGCGCTCCGAACTGCTCAACATGACCGTGCTCGACATCACGACGGGCTTCACGATGGAAATGTGGCGCGAGCACTGGGCGAGCGTCGCCGCCGCGGGCATCAAGACCATCCTTGCCCCGCACGTCACGCGCGACGGCCGTGACTTTCCGGTGGAGATCCGCGTCAACCACTTCGAGCACGAGGGGCGGGGCTACCACCTGACGCTGGTGTCGGACCTCTCCGAGCGCCGCCGGGCGGAATCGCTGGAAGACCGCCTGCGCGAGTTCCTCACGCTGGCCGAGACCCTGCCCGACAACATCGCCCGCTACGGCCCCGACGGCCGCACCACGTACGTGAACTCGCGCCTCGAGCAGACGCTCGGCCTTTCGCGCGACGTGCTGCTGGGCACCCGGCCCACGGAGCTGGGTCCGCCGGATTCGCACGTCTTCGACGAATACGAAGCCGGCGTGATGCGCGCGCTCGCCACCGGCGAGCCCCAGACCGTGGAGATCGACTTCCCCGGCCCCGAGGGCCGGCAGTACCACCAGATCCGGATGATCGCCGAGCGCGATCCGGAAGGGCGCGTGGTCGGCGTGATCTCGCTGGGCCGCGACGTCACCGAACGTCATCGCCACCTGCAGCAGATCGACGAGGCGCGCAGGGAGGCGGAGCAGCACGCGCGCGACCTGGCGAAGGCGCGCGACGCGGCGCTGCAGGCGTCCCGCGTGAAGAGCGAGTTCCTCGCCAACATGAGCCACGAGATCCGCACGCCCATGAACGGCGTGCTGGGCCTGACCGACCTGCTGCTGGCGGGCGACCTGCAGCCCTCGGCGCGTGAGCTCGCCGAGGGCATCCACCGCAGCGGCATCGCGCTGCTCACGATCATCAACGACATCCTCGACCTCTCGAAGCTCGAGGCCGGGCGCATGACGCTGAGCAAGGAGCCGTTCGACCTGCTCACGTTGTGCAACGACGTCGTGAGCCTGCTGTCGGCCCGTGCCGACCAGCGCGGCCTGCGGCTGCGGCTGGAACTGGCTCCGAACGTGCCGCTGGGCTGGCTCGGCGACGCCGGCCGGCTGCGGCAGGTGCTGCTGAACCTGATCGGCAACGCGCTCAAGTTCACGCCCTCCGGCGAGGTGCTCGTGCACGCCCGTTCCGAAGGCGAGCCCGTGCCCCGGCTCCTGCTCGAGGTGCGCGACACCGGGATCGGCATCCCGCCGGACCGGCTCGACGCGGTGTTCGACAGCTTCACCCAGGCCGACGGCAGCATCACGCGGCGGTTCGGCGGCACCGGGCTCGGGCTGTCGATCACGCGCCAGCTCGTTCAGTTGATGGGCGGCGAGATCCGCGTGACCAGCCAGGTGGGCCAGGGCAGCACGTTCACGTGCGTGCTTCCGCTGCCCATGGTCGGCCGCGAGAACGTGCCCGCGCCGCCGCCGGCCGCGGCCACCGAACCCCGTGCCCCGCTGCCGCCGCTCGCGCTGAACGTGCTGCTGGTGGAGGACAACGCCATCAACCGGCTCGTGGCCACCAAGCTGCTGCGCGAGTGGCGCTGCACGCAGACCTCCGCCGAGGACGGCCGCGAGGCGCTCGACCGCATGCGGACGGGTGAGTTCGACGTGGTGCTGATGGACGTGCAGATGCCCGTGATGGACGGGCTCACCGCGGTGGCGCACTGGCGCGTGATCGAGCGTCAGCTCGGCGGTCACACGCCGGTGGTGGCGCTCACCGCGCACGCGATGGACGGCGACCGCGAGCGCTGCATGGAGGCCGGCATGGACGACTACGTGTCCAAGCCGCTGCGCCCCGACGAGCTGCACGCCGCCATCCAGCGCGCTTACGCGCTGCGGCAACCGCCCGGCTCGCCGACCGCCGAAGCGGCCTAACGCGACTCGACGCGCGCGCCCGGTCCTCGCGTGTCGGCCGCCCGGCCCACGCGCACGTCGTCGATCGCGAAGTCCGCGCCGCGCCCGCCCGCCGCGCGAAACGCGATGCGCACGGTCGCGCCGGCCCAATCGGCCAGCGACACGCGCTCCGTGCGCCACGCGAACTCCGGCCCCGGCGTCTCGCCGCGCAGCGACCACGCACGCTCCCAGCGCGTGTCACCCGAGCGCAGCACGCGGCACTCGGCGAGCACGGCCGCCGTCGTGCGGCGGTTGCCCGACCACGCGAACTCCAGCACCGCGTTCGAGTCCGCCAGCGCCAGCGCCGGCGACACGAGCCACGCGTCGGCGCCGCGCTGCTGGCCGTCGGCCCAGGCCACGTGGCTGGTGCGCCCCGCGAGGTCGCCGCGCCGTGACCAGCGCTGCGTGCTGTCCGCGCCGAGGCGCTCGAGCGTCCAGCCCCGCGGCGGGAACGCCGCCGTCTCGAAGCGCTCGTCCAGCGTGACGCCTGCCGCACCCGCCGGCGCGGGCGCCGGCCCGCGGCCGTCCTCGGCCGGCGGCTTCTCGGGCAGCTCGAACAGCTCCGGCCGCGCGCGCCCGCCCTCGCTTCGCGGGGCGAGCGCGTAGCGCACGCCCTGTGCGAGCGCCTCGGCCATGAGCTTCTGCGACGCACCGTCGCTCATCGCCGACTGCTGGCATGCGTTCGTGACGAAGCCCATCTCCACGAGCACCGCCGGCGCCTCGGCGCGCCGCAACACCGAGTAGCCCGCCTCGCGCACGCTGCGATCCGCACTGCACGTGCCGTAGATGCGACCCAACGCCTGCGCCACGCCCGCGTGCACGGCCGTGGCGACCGCGCTGTCCTCGCGCCAGGAGTCCGCGTGCGCGGCGCGAGCCTTGGCGCGCGCCCAGAACGACTCCGTGCCCACGACCGACGGGATGCTGCCGTTGAGGTGCAGGCTCACGACCAGGCGCCCGCGCGCCTGGCGGCCGTCGGCGTCGGGGATCTCGCCGTTCGCGATGCGCGAGCGCTGGCCCAGTGTGAGGAACCGGTCGTCGTCGCGCACCAGCAACGCGTCGTATCCGCGCCGATCGAGCGCCTGGCGGAAGTGGCGCGACACCGCGAGCACGAGCTGCTTTTCCTGCCGCGCCGGGTCGCGGCTCGCGCCGAGGTTGCCGGGATCGCGCCCGCCGTGGCCCGCGTCGATCCACACGTCCACGGGCCGCACACCGGTGCCGGCCGGCTCGTCCGCCGGCGTGGCGCCGAACCGCGCGCAGCCCGCCAGCAGCGCGAGCACCGCCAGCGCACTCGCCGCGCGCCGGGCGTTCACGGCGTGGCGCCGCGCGGCTCGACCACCGCCAGCCGCGCCACCGCGGCTTCGGGACGTTCGCGCCCCGAGTGCTGCACGAAACGCACGCGGCGCGCGTCCACCCAGCGAGGCTCGCGCAGCACCTGGCCGGGCGCGCGCACGATCGGGCAGCGGCGGCCGTCCACGGCCACCAGCCACAGCTGCGACTCGACGATCTCCTGCCCCACGACGAGCCCGGTGGGACGCACCACCGCGAGCGTGGAGCCGTCGGGCGACCAGCTGAACTCGTGATCCGCGTAAACGCCGAGCGAGTCCACGACGCGCGCCTCGCCGTCGTCGGCCGCCACCACGGCCAGCACCACGACGTCGCGGGCGCTGCGCGCGCCGGACACGGCGATGTGTCGCGAGTCGGGCGACCAGCGCATGGACGAGACCTGCACGTCGAGCGCCGGTTCCGTGACGCGGCCGGACGCCACGTCGATCAGGCACAGGCTCCACGGGCGCTGGCGCGACTTCCACACCGTGCACGCGAGCAGGCGGCCGTCGGGCGACCAGCGCGGCTGCGACAGCCAGCGATCGCCGCCCACCGGGTGAGAGGTGCCGCGCGTCGTGTTCTCGACCACGAGGTGCGGGTGGCGCTGGGCATCGGTGCGCACCACCGCCACCAGCGGCGGCAGTCCCGGCACGCGGTTGGGATCGAGCGGATCGCGCAGCAGCGGGTGCCGCGGCTCCCACGCGTCCTCGTGGTCGCGCGGCTCGCGCACGTCGATCACGCGCCACGCGCAGTCGGCGGGCGGTGCGATCGCCGCGGGGCGCGACGCGCGCGAGGCGGAGCGGGAGCGGCGAACCGGGCGGGCGTGCAGGGCCGAGGCGAGCAGCAGCAGCCCGGTGGCGAGCGCGGCCGAAGCCACGAGCCACCGTCGAGGGAAGGCGACCATGCGCGGCAATCTAGCGGCCGGCGCATGCAGCCCGCCAGTCGCCGGCGTTCGCGTCAGTGATCGCGCCGCGGACGGACGCGCGTGCGGCGAACCGCTACTTCGCGGCGTCGAGCGTGTACTCGAACGTGTAGAAGTGCTGCTTGTCGCGGATGTCGATGACGAACGCACCCGCGAGCCCGGCCAGGTCACCGGTGCCCGAGTCGGGGATCACCTGGATCGACTGCTGCGGCACGCCGCGCGCCATGGTGCTGCTGTGCTGGAGCACGAAGCTGCCCTCGCGGCCGTGCAGCCGGCCCGTCACGCGCTCGATCGCCACGTAGCCCGCCGAGCCCTGCGTGTCGGTCATCATGGCCAGCATCTCGCCGCGCGACGTGGCCTCGAGGTCCCCGTGGAGCTGCTTGTCGATCGACATGCGCGCGAGCTTCACGGGCACGGCTTCGTCGTGCACGGCGAGCGGGGAGATCTTCACTTCGAACGTGCCGGTGGCGCGGGTGGTCATCGCGAGGTGCTCCGTCGGGAAGTCGGTGAGCGGCGGGGGCGCGAAGCCGATGCGGGACGTTTCCGCGGGCGGGCGACCGCGCGTGGTGGCGTGGCTTCGGCCGCGGCAGCGAGCGAGCGCACCTTCGCCGGCGCGACCAGGTCCCACGCCGCCTGCACGTGGAAGGCGAGTGCGCCGTCGGAGACGCGGCCGAGTTCGATGCCCACCCAGCCGCGCACGCCGACGTACGGCGGGCGGAAGTACGTGCGCGGGTCGGACGCGATCAACTGTTCCTGCACGCCCGCCGGAGCCGGCACCCACACCGCCACGTGGCCGTCGTCGTGGTGGTTGTCCGCGAACATCACGAACACGCGTTTCGCCACGAAGAACGTGGGCTCGCCGTGGCTCACGCGCTCGCTCGTGTCGGGCAGCGACAGGCAGAGCCGGCGCACGCGTGCGATCGTGGCGCGGGAGGCCCGGCGCGGGGAGCGCGCCCCGGCGCCCGCGCTGGTCGCGCGACCCGTGGAGGGACGCGGGCTCAATCCATCCGCTCCACGAGGTGCGCTCGGTTCGCGGGCGGCTCGTACGGGTCGGGGAAGTACTCGACCATGCGCGAGATGCGGCCGTTCGCGATCGTGAAGAACGAGATCACGCGCGCGCCCTGCACACCGTCGGTGAACGTCACGTCCGTGACCGTGTCGTTCTCGCCGCCGACCACGCGGTGCACCTCGAAGCGCCACGGCCCGTTCGCCGGATACTCGGCGTTGATCCGCGCGTAGGCCGTGGCGCCGCGGATGCGCTCGCGCGATTGCGGCCACTCGGCCACGAAGTCGTCGGCGAGCACGGAGGCGACCGAAAAGAAGTCGTTCGTCGCCATGAGCCGCCAGAACTCGCGGGCGAGGGAGGCGGGAGTCGACTCGCTTTCACTACCCATGAGCACCTCCCGGGGACTGCTTCGCGAGAATCAGTGCTGAGTACAAGTGAACGCTCTCCGGAAGCCCTCTGCCGGCTGTGGCATCACCCACTCCTCAGTCCGCCGGCCGCCCACGGGGCCGAAAACGCAATGACCGGCCGACCTATGATTTTGTCAGACATTCTGTTAGCGAGATTCATCCGATTGTTTGCCGACCCCCTTTGAAAACAAGTCCGGTAGTCGGGGCGCCCCGGGTCGGCGGTATCGCCGGCGCTGCTTGGCAGCTGCTGGATTGGTCACGACGAGCAGGCCGAGGTCCACCCACGCCTTCAGAACGCGGGACGCCCTCACCGGGTCGTCAGTGCCGAGCAGATTGCGGATCTCCACGTTGCCAATGTCCAAGTGGGCTTCAAGGTAGTGCTCGACCTCCGACCAAAGATCGGGGCGCGCGGCATTGAAACAGGTCACGACAACTGACTCGCGCGGATGATCTGGTCGAGTGACGTACAGCGGTGGATAGAGGCGAGCCTGGCGCATCGCCAGGAACATCATTCGAACCCCTTCCCCTGCGTCGAGGTTCGGAGGGTTCGGGAACTCCCGAAGGTGGTCGACGAGAGCTCTATTGCGAGGCCGAGATCCAATGACCTCGATGTTCGAGGGTGTCACCTCTCCTGGCAGCACACCGGGGCTTTCGACTTCGACGCGATTCGAGAAGACACGGACGTGGATGTCGGCGTCAATCCCGTAGTCCCTGTGAATGACGGCATTCGTGATCGCTTCCCGCAGCACCCGCACGGGGTACTTCTGGACGACCTCGAACCCGAGCGAGCCCACCTGTACGCCTGTCGAAAGCGCTTCGAGGAGTGATTCCAACGTCTCGCGAATCTGCACCACGACCGGGCCGGAGATGGACTTGGGAGGTCGGAGCAGGTTCGTGTCGGGCGAGTGTTCGACGCGGTCCCCGCGATAGTGAAACAGCCGGACTGCGCACTTCGAGTCGAGCAGCCCACCCGGGTTCTCGCCGAACAGCAACACGGCTGCCCGCGTTGGCCGCGATTCGCCGCTCTCCACCTCGACGGCGAGGCCCAGATGGCGCAGCGACTCCAGCAGTGGACGCGTGAGGCGTCTTGCCGACGAGTACTCACGCCAGTGCGCTGTGTCCAGCAGATCGAATGGAACGGCCACGGGGGCCGCAACCCAACTCCTGCTTCCACGTTGCAGTGCTAGAGCCGTGATCTCTGCCGCCGAAATCTGCCTGTTCGACCTTTGCATGCGTACGTAGGTTCCACCGTCGACGATGGAGTGCACCTCGCTGCTCTTCTCAATCCGCACGAACACCACGGAACCTTCCGTCCCGTCTCGCAGCGTGCAACTCAGCTCACGGAAGGACGGCGGGGCCGTGTGTGGTCGGTCCAGTGGGGGCGTGATCTTCTGCGCGATCATTCGGCGGAGCTCGTCCACGCTTTCGGGGTTCTCCTGGATGCCGTGAACCCGGTCCCGGCCTGACGCCTTGCGAGCGTCCTCGATCCCTAGAACGAGCACCCCGCCCCGTGTATTGGCCATGGCGACAATAGTCTCGAGCTTTCGAGTGAGCTTGTCGCCGACCCGTTTGAACTCGAGGTCCTCGGACTCCTCCTGGTTCAGGAGCCGGTCCACGTACTCATCGCCCATCGGCTTGCCCTGCATTCCGAACTCCACGCGGGCCGCTCCCCGCCGGTGCGGCCGGGGCCTTCCCCCACCAGCCGTCCACCTTCGCGATCGTCTCGGCGGGCAGCGCGACCGGGTCGGGGTAGCCGGGCTTCCACGTGGCGTCGATGCCGAGCGGGCCGTGGCACTGCACCCACGTGCCGCGCGTTTCCACCTTCGCGGGGATCACGTCGCGCGCGCAGTCGAACCGCGTGAAGATGCCCCACAGGAGCAGCGACGGATCGTCCAGCGGCACGTCCTCGCTCACGGCCACGACCCACGCGCAGCCCTGGTACTCGGGCCGCGCGAGGAGGCTCTCCACCACGGCGCGGCCGTCAGCCTTCGCCTGCACGATCAGGATGCCGCCCCAGCCGAGCACCCACGCGGCCACGCGCGGCTCGAACGTGCGCGGGTCGGGCACCGTGGACATCGGCGTGCGCGCCGCGGGCGCCACGAACGTGCCGCCGCCCGAGCTGCCCACCGGCTTCGCGTGCGACTGGGCGTCCACCACCATCTTGCTGCCCAGGTTCATCGTGAAACTCGTGAAGTCGAGCGTGTCCAGCGGCACGCCGGGGATCACCATCAGGTCCTCGCCGGCGTCGAAGTGGCGCACGATCGCCTCGAACACGGCGTTCCGGTCGCGCGGGTTCACGTCGCCGTCCACCAGCACGATCATCTTGGTCAGCGAGAGCTGACCGGTGCCCATCAGGCCGAGGGCGGTCTTGCGCGCCTCGCGGGCGAAGCGGTTCTCCACCGACACCACGAGCAGGTTGTGGAAGCCGGCCTCGAAGTACGCCCACAGGTCCACGATCTCGGGATGGATCACCTTGAGCACGCCGGTGAACATCTCCTGCACGGCCTCGCCCATCCACAGGTCCTCCTGCGGCGGCTTGCCCACCACGCTCGCGTGGAAGATGGGCTGCGTGCGATGCGTCACGTTCTTCACGTGGAACACCGGGAACGGCGCGGCGTGCGAGTAGTGGCCGAAGTGGTCGCCGAACGGTCCCTCGGTGCGACGTTCGCCGGCGGGCACGACGCCCTCGATCACGAACTCCGCGTCGGCGGGCACGCTCATGGACAGCGTGGTGGCGCGGGCCATGCGCGTGGGCCGGCCGCGCAGGAAGCCGGCGAACGCCAGCTCGTCGATGCCCTCGGGAAGCGGCGCGACGCCGGCCAGCAGCGTGGCGGGATCCGCGCCCACGCCGATCGCCACCTCCAGCGCCTGCCCGCGTTTCTCGGCCTTGTGGAAGTGGAAGCCGCCGCCCTTGCCGATCTGCCAGTGCATGCCGGTGGTCTTCGCGTCGTACACGTGGATGCGATACAGGCCGAGGTTCCGCTTGTGCGTGTCGGGGTCTTCCGTGAACACGAGCGGAAACGTGACGAAGCGCCCGCCGTCCTTCGGCCACAGCTGCAGGATCGGCAGCGGCGCGAGGTCGGGGCCGAGCGAGTGCTCCTGCACCGGCGCGCGGCCCACGTGCGCGGGCCGGCTCGCCAGCACGCGCGGCAGCGAACCGCGCAACGCCCACAGGTCGCCGAGCTTCTTCGGCGGCAGCGCGTGGAAGATCTCCTCGATCTCGGCGCCGACCGACTTCGGCGTACGGCCCAGCGCCCACTCGATGCGCCGGTGCGCGGCCAGCACGTTCACCGCGAGCGGGAACTTCGAGCCCCGCACGTTCTCGAACAGCAGCGCGGGGCCTTCCTGCTTCGCCTCGCGGCAGGCGATGTCGGTGACCTCGTACTGCCAGTCCACCTCGCGCGTGACGCGCTTCAGGTCGCCATTCGTCCGGCAGACGTCCAGGAATTCGCGAAGGGTACGGAAGCTCATGGCACTCCGTGGATTCGGCCTGCGCGCGGGCGGCGTGCGCGAAAGGGTTGCGCCCGGAGTCCTGCGAAGGCGTTCGCGCCCCGGGCGGTCGGGGAGCCTAGCCGCGCGCTCGGGCACGCGCCAGCCGCGCCGGGCGACGCTCCGCATTCCGCCGTGGCTCGGCGGCCGTTTCGCGTGCGAGACTGCCCGCCCGCTCCGGCGGACCGACATGCGCCCACCGCTCCTCATCCTGTTCGCCCTGGCGATCCTGCTCGCGCCGCACGCCGCTCGTGCGGCGCGGCTCGAAGGCGTGCCCGCGCGCGTGGCCGCGTCCGAGTGCGTGGACGTGCGCTGGTCCGATCTGCCGGCGGGCACCTACGAAGTGGAGCTGGAGGTCTCGCTGGACGGCGGGCCCTGTGGACACAAGTCTCGACCGAACGCGCCGCGCTCGACGGTCACGTGACGTGGCGCGCTCCCGCGGGCCTCGGGCACCGCGCGGTGCTCCGGCTGCGCGGTGGCGCGGAGCACGGCGAGCGCGAAGTGGCGCGCTCCGACGGGTTCGTGATCGATCCGGCGGGGCGCATGCCGCTGCCGGTCGAAGCCCTTCAGGAAGCACGCGTGGCGTTCCACGGCCGCGCGCCGCTGGGTGGTCGGCTCGACACGGCCACGTACCAGTCGCACGACGAGTGCGACGCCGACATCGAGGACGACCATCGTGTGCCGGCCGCGCCGAACCCGACGTACGGAGCGCTGCTCGGCCCGCTCGTCGCAACGGGCGGCCCCGCCGAACGCCCCCGCCCATCGTCCCGCGTCACTCCCGCGTTCCGGCCGCTCCGGAACTGATCGGCGCGCTCGCAACCGCGACTCGCCCCGATCCCGCGCGCCCCTGCGCGCCGAGTGGTTCCCGTGGCGCCGGCTCCCGCCGTGCCGCCCGTGACACGGAGTGATTTCCCATGCGATTCCCGATCGCGCGGCTCGCCGCCGCGTGCCTGTTCGCTGCCGCCCTCGCGCCCGCGGCGCGCGCTGCGGACGGCGACACGCTCACCATGAAGCACGATCCCGAGAAGTACCGCGTCGTCGTGACCGCCACCAAGACGACACGCGCGCGGCTCGACGTGGCCGGCAGCGCCGACGTGGTGAGCGGCGCCGAGCTTCGCCGCACCGGCGCGCGCACGCTGGCCGACGCGCTCATCAACGTGCCCGGCCTGGACACGGGCGACGGCTCCGACAACGGCGCGCGCTTTCCGAACATCGGCGTCTGGGGCCTCAAGGAGTTCGACGCGCTGCTGGTGACGGTGGACGGCGTGCCGGTGGGCGGACCGTTCAATCCGTCGCTGTCGCAGATCCCGGTGGAGGACATCGAGCGCATCGAGATCCTGAAGGGCCCGCAGGGCTCGCTGTACGGCGTGTCGGCGTTCGCGGGCGCGATCCACGTGATCACGCGCGGCGCGCAGGGCGCGGCCAACAGCATCACGCTGGGCGGCGGCACGTTCGGCGCGCTGAACGGCGACGCCACGTGGAGCGGGCAGCTGGCCGACGGCACCGCGCTGCGCGCGTCGCTCGCGTCGTCGCGCGACGACGGCTGGCAGGATCGCGCCGGCAGCTCGCTGGATCGCGGCACGCTCAAGCTGTCGCGCGCGTTCGGCGAGCGGAAGCTGTCGCTCGACCTGCAGGCCTACCGCGACGACCAGCGCTGGGGCACGCCGCTGCCGTACGACGCCGGCGAAGTGCTGCCGAACTTCGTGCTCGACCGCAACTACGCCGTGCTCGGCGCGCACGTCGAGCACCGCGTGCTGTCGGCGGCGCTGCGCGCCGAGTCGCCGGCGCCGTGGGCGAGCCGGCTCGAGAACACGTTCGGCGTCACGCACGACCGGCAGACGTTCCTGCGCAGCTTCTTCATGGACTTCCCGACCGCGGACACGGTGGGCTCCGAGGGCGTGAAGCTGGAGCCCACGGAGACGACGGTGTTCGACGACCTGCGCTGGATCGCGCCGTTCCAGGCGGCCGGCTCGCACGAGCTGGTGACGGGCGCGTCGCTCACGTTCGGCAGCACCAAGGGCGACGGCAGGGGCTTCGACTTCGACCAGTCGCTCACGAACTACCCGTCGATGCCCGGCGCCGAGAGCGTGCCGGTGGGCGACACGCGCGACTTCGAGGACGAGCGCACGTTCCTGGGGCTCTACGCGCACGACGAGTGGACGCCGCACGCGCGCGTGACCGTATCGGGCGGCGGCCGCTTCGACGCCACGAACGAGAGCCTCGAGGTCGGCATGACCGAAGGCGGCCTCGAGTCCGAAGGCGCGACGGACGAGAAGAGCACGCAGGCGTGGTCGGGCGACCTGGGCGCGGTGCTGCGACTGGCGCCGTCCAACGTGCCGGCGCTCGGCGCGCTGAACCTGTTCGGCAACTGGAAGAGCTCGTTCAAGCCGGCGGCGCCCAACCTGACCGAGGCCGAGGCGGCGGAGATCCTCGATCCCGAGCGCACGCACTCGCTGGAGGGCGGCCTCAAGGCGTCGGCGCTCGACGACCAGCTGGGGCTCGAGGCGTCGATCTTCCAGATGGACTTCCACAACATGGTGGTGTCGAACCTCGGGCCGGGCGGATCGATCGAGCTGCTGAACGCCGGCCACGAGCGCTTCAAGGGCTGGGAGCTGAGCCTGAACGCGGCGCCCGCGGCGATCCCGGGCCTGACGCTCGACTACGGCTTCTCGCACCACGACGCGCGCTTCGTGCAGTTCACGTTCGTCACGCCCGACAGCCAGATGCGCGACGTGGCGGGCAAGCGCCTCGAGCTGGTGCCGGCGTGGCTGTGGAACGCGGGCTTCTCGTATCGCGCGCGGTGCGGCGCGGGCGTGTGGGCGGCGTTCCGCCACCAGAACGAGCGACCGCTCAACCGACGGAACCGCTTCTGGACGCCGGGCTACGACGAGTGGGACGCCGGCGCGAGCTGGGACCACGGCCCGCTGCGCGTGGCGGTGGTCGGCCGGAACCTCGGCGACGACCGCCACCCGGTCAGCGAGAGCGACATCGGCGACTCGCAGTTCTACGTGTCGGCGCCGCGGCGCGTGACGGGCAGCGTGACCGTGCGGTACTGAGCCGGGCGCGGTCGCGCGGCAAGGCACGATCGCAGCGGTGCAGCGCGGGGCGGGTTCGCGACGAGCGGACCCGCCTCGTCGGTTTCCGAGGGCACGGCGAGCCGGAGCCGCGCTATTCCAGCTCGCGCTCGCGCCAGCCTTCGCCGGCCGGCTCGCCGAGCAGCGCGAGCAGCTTGCTCGTGAAGCCGGCGACCGCGTCGGACATCGTCTGCGGCTCGCGGTACCACGGCGTGCAGAGCGGCATGATCACGACGCCTTCGCGCGAGAGCTTGAGCGCGTTCTCGAGAGCGATGCTGGACAGCGGCGTTTCGCGCAGGCCGATCACCAGCCGCATGCGCTCCTTGAGCGCCACCGACGCCGCGCGCGTGATCAGCGTGTCGGCGATGCCACACGCGATCTTGGCGAGCGTGCTCGTGCTGCACGGCAGGATCACCATGCCGTCGTGCCGGTTGCTGCCCGAGGCGAACGGCGCGGCCAGGTCGGAGTCGGCGAACGTCTTCTTCACGTGCGGGTCGAGATCACTGGGCTTGAGCCCGGTCTCCTCGTGCAGCACGTGGCGCGCCCAGTCGCTCATCACCAGGTACTTCTCGCCGGGGCAGCGCTTCACGAAGTCCACCGCGTGCACGGCCCCGGACGCGCCGGTCATGCCGATCAGGTAACGCGCCACGTCAGAAGCCTCCCGCGGCCAGCCGCGCGGCGAGCACGATCGCCAGCACCATCGCGCCCACCCACACGTTGATCTTGAAGAACGCGAGGTTCACGTTCTCGGCCCAGCGCTGCTCCAGGAACAAGGCCACCAGCGTGCCGGCATAGAGCAGCGCCGCGATCGCGCCCCACGGCCGGGCCACGGCCGCCACGGCGGCGCCCGGGCCGCCCAGTACCTGCACGGCCACCCACCCGAGCGCCAGTGCCGCGGCCACGTGCAGCACGGCCGACACGCGCAGCGCGCGCTCCCGGCCCAGCCACACCACCATCGAGTGCACGCCCGCCGAGCGGTCGAAGTCCTCGTCGAGCGTCGCGTAGATCACGTCGAACCCGGTCACCCAGCAGAGCGCGAACACCGCCAGCGTCACCGCCGGGCGCCACGCGGCGAGATCGGGATGCGCGGCCGCGTAGCCCGCGAGCGGCGCCAGCGCCAGCCCGGCGCCCACGCCCACGTGGCAGAACGGCGTGAAGCGCTTGAGGTACGGGTACACAGTGAACACCGCCAGCGGCACGATCGCCACCTTCAGGAACCACGGGCCCAGGGCCGCACATGCCGCCAGGTAGACGGCGGTGCTCACCATCAGCAGCGCCACGCCCTCGGCGGTCTTCATCCTGCCGCTGGGCAGCTCGCGCACCTTCGTGCGCGGGTTGCGCGCGTCGATGCCGCGGTCGATCAGCCGGTTCAGGCTCATGGCCGCCGTCCGCGCCCCGACGGCCGCGAGCGCCACCAGCAGCCAGCGCACCACGGTGAGCGCCGGGCCGGGCACGCTGAACACGCCGGCCAGGATCAGCGGCAGCGAGAACAGGGTGTGCTCGAAGCGGACGAACGAGGCGTACGTGCGCGCGCGTTCGGCGACCGGCAGTGTGGGGGCAGCACTGGTCATGGGCCGGGGAAGGTAGCCTCCGGCACCCCGGGGCTCCAAGCCGGGAGGCGGGTTTCGCCCTCGGCTGCGGGCGGGGCCATGCGCTACATTCCCCCGCCCACACGTGATGCCGCCCCGGAGCGTTTCCCTCATGCGCCGAGTTCTCCCTGTGATGATCGCGCTGCTGCTGGTCGCGCTCGCCTCCGTCGGCGCCCTTCCGGCGCGGGCGGCGGTCGAGGTCCCGACCGGTCCGGTGGTCGCCGGGGTGCCGGGGCCCGCGGGTGTGCGCGCCGGCGACGTGGTGGAGTTGCGCTGGCGGCTCGACGACCCGGCCGTGGAGGAGCTCGAGCTCGAGCTGTCCGTGGACGGCGGGCCGTGGCGCCGGATCTCGCCCGAGTTGCCGGGCCTGACGAGCCGCTTCGAGTGGCGCGTTCCGGCCCTGGGTGCGACCCACGCCCGGCTGCGCCTGCGCGTGGGCACGCGCGACGGCGAGTACGACCTGCCGCCGAGCGAGCCGTTCGCGATCCACGACGACGCAGCCGTCGCACGCCCGCTCGCGGCCGCGCCGCTGTCGGGATCCCGCGAGCTGCCGGGCGCGCTGCGCGACTCGCGGCCGGGCTTCACGGCGCACGCGGCGGACCAGGCCGCCGACGCTCCCACGCGCGTGGCGCTGCCGACGTCGTCGGCGGGCCCCGTGGTCGAGCTGCTCCACCATCGCGCCGTGACCGACGGCGCGCCCGCGGGCCCCGCGGGGCGCCAGCCCCGCTTCGTGCCCCTGCGGAACTGAGTTCGCGCCCACCTCGCGACCTCGTTTCGTCCGCGCCGCGCTCCGGCGCGGGCGCGGTTCCGTGCGCACCCGACGCCTCCGGCGGCCGGGCACTCCCCGCAGCTTCGACTTCTTCCCTACGAGGTGGACTCCGTCATGAATCCCTGGATTCCCGTGCTCCTGGCCGCGCTCTCGAGCGCCCAGCCGGAGACGCTGGTCGTTCCCATGCCCACGCAGATCGTCACCGGTACGCGCGCCCGCGAGAGCTTCCAGCGCGCGCCGGCCGCGGTGTCGGTGGTGCCGCGCTCGCAGTTCAACGACAGCCGCATGATCAGCCTGCAGGACGCGCTCTCGAGCGTGCCGGGCGTGTTCGTGCAGAACCGCGACGGCGCACAGGACGTGCGCGTGACCATTCGCGGCTTCGGCGCGCGCGGCAACGGCGAGCGCTCGAACGCCGGCAGCATGCGCGGCATTCGCGTGCTCACCGATGGCATCCCCGCCTCGGACCCCGACGGTCGCACCAATCTCGACATGATCGACATCGGCGGCGCGGACCGGATCGAGATCTCGCGCAGCAACGCGTCGGCGCTCTACGGCAACGCGTCGGGCGGCGTGATCCAGCTGCGCTCGAACCTGTCGTTCGACAAACCGTTCGTGGAGGTGGACGAACGCGCCGGTTCGTACGGATTCCACCGCGAGCAGGGCCGCGTCGGCTTCCTGGCCGGCAGTGCGCGCGGCACGTTCACGCTCTCGAACAGCACGTACGAGGGCTGGCGCAAGCACAGCAACAGCTACACGACACGCGGCTCGCTGAAGCTGGCCATGCCGCTGGCCGATGCCAGCCGGCTGCTGTTGATGGCGGACGCATCGAGCAACTACAACGAGTACGCCGGCGCGCTGACCGCCTCGCAGCTGGCGGCCGACCGCGAGCAGGCCGATGCCACGTTCGTGTCGCGCCACGAGCGGCGCTTCCACCGCGTGGGCCGCGTGGCCGCGGCGCTGGACCACGCGATCAGCGACCGGCAGACGCTCACGGCCACCGCGTTCGTGGAGCCGCGCGTGCAGCAGCGTTCGGAGCGCAACCGGTTCCGCGACTTCACGCGCTACCACGTGGGCGGCAGCACGACGTGGTCGCTGGACTGGAACGCGGCGCCCGGCGTGACCGCGCGCACGCTGGTGGGCGGCGACGAGGCGTGGCAGGACGGCTCGATCCTGTTCTGGAACCTGCGCGACCACGGCGCCCGCGGCACCACCCAGGTGGCGAACAAGCGCGAGGGAGCGAACAGCGCCGGCGCGTTCGTGCAGCAGTCGCTGACGTGGAACGAAGCGTGGACCGCGCAGGTGGCGGCCCGTTACGACAATCTCTGGTACGTGTCCGAGGACTACCTCACGCCGAAGCTCGGCGCGACCAAGCACTTCACGCAGGTCACGCCGAAGGCGTCCGTGTCGTGGACGGCGGGTGCGCACACGGTGTTCGCCGCACTGGGCGGCGGCGTGGAGGCCCCTGCGTTCAACGAGATCGACCCGCCGGCGCCGTTCGACACGATCACCTCGTTCAATCCGTTCCTCGAGCCCATGCGATCCACGACCTACGAACTGGGTTCGCGCGGCTCGATCACGAACGGCCTCGGCACGTGGCGCTACGACGCGGCCGCGTACTGGATCGACGTGCAGGACGACATCGTCTCGTACGGTGGCGGCGCGTACTTCCGCACCGCCGGCAAGACCCGCCGCCAGGGCTTGGAGGCCGCGCTCGACTGGCAGCCGGTCGGCGCGCTGTGGGTGCGCGGCGGCGGCACGGTGGCGAAGAACGAGTACGACGAGTGGAAGAACGATGCCGGCGACTTCAGCGGCAACGACATGCCGGGCCTGCCCAAGCTGACGTGGTTCGGGACCGTGCGCTACACGATGCCGCAGGGCGTGGCGGCGCAGGTGTCGCTGAACGGCGCGGGCAAGTACTTCGCCGACGACGCGAACATCTCCGAAACGATCGGCTACGGCGTGGTGGATGCGAGCCTTTCGTACGACGCGCGGCTGAACGGCAAGGGCGTGCGCGCGTTCGTGGCGGGCAGCAACCTGCTCGACAAGGAGTACATCGGCTCGGTGTTCATCAACGGCATCAACTCGAAGTACTTCCAGCCGGGACTGCCGCGCAACTTCAG
The DNA here is from genome assembly GCA_044222045.1 of Candidatus Eiseniibacteriota bacterium. GTDB lineage: Bacteria > Eisenbacteria > RBG-16-71-46 > RBG-16-71-46 > RBG-16-71-46 > JBGAMH01. Next base: position 45,773 of record JBGAOB010000002.1, on the reverse strand, counting down.
TGGCGGCGTCACGCTGCGCTGGTAGCCGCGCGATTCGCGGGCGCGAAGGAAGCGCCCGCACTCGGCGATCCGCCTGGTTTCGAACGAAGCCCGTCGCACCTCTCGGTGTGCGACGGGCTTCGTCGTGTGCTGCGGGACTCCTGCGACACTTCCGGGTGAAGCTCCCGACCGACAAGCGGGCGGTGAGTGGCGAGGCCTCGAGTGATCGGCCCCCGATAGCGATCCCCTCAGCTCTCCCGCCCGACCGCCGCTTGCCCGTCGAGCGAGGCCTTGCGACCTCGGTGGACTCACAGGGCAATCGCGGTGCCACGCGTGCCCGCCGCCGGTGGCGCCCGAGGCGGAGGGGCCCGAAGCCCTTGCGCGGCAGCGGGCATGGCCCCGCGCGCGCCGACGGACGGGGCGTGGAGCAGGCCGACGGCGGTGTCGGCTCACGGTCGCGGTCGTCACCATCTCGACGCCCGCTGCGACGCGGCACCTTCGCCGCCCCCCGCGCCGGATCGCCCTCGCCCGGCTCCGGCGCCCTGCACGAATTTGCCCCTTGACCGGCTGCACACGCGTGCACTACGGTGCCGCGCGTGCCAGGTCCTCGCCGAGGGCCAACTCAGGAGTCCAGCAGTCATGCTCAACGAACGAGCTCGTGAGATCTACTCCTTCATCCAGCGGTTCCGGCGTGAGCGCGGATCCGCGCCGACCATCCGTGAGATCGGGGACCACTTCGGAATCGCCTCCACCAACGGCGTCCGGTACTACCTCGACATGCTCGAGCGCGAGGGCTACATCCAGCGCAACCGGAAGGTCTCGCGCGGAATCGGGCCGCTCCGCGAGTCGCGCACCGTCGCTCCGGCCATCCCGGTGCTCGGTCGCGTCGCTGCCGGCCAGCCGATCCTGGCCGAGGAGAACTGGGACGGGTCGCTCACGTTGCAGGACACCTTCGGCGACACCTCGGACCTGTTCGCCCTGCGCGTGCGCGGCGACAGCATGATCGAGGCAGGCATCCTCGAGGGCGACTACGTGATCGTGCGGCGCCAGCAGCAGGCGACGAGCGGCGAGATCGTGGTGGCGCTCCTCGAGGACGAGGCCACGGTGAAGTACTACCGGCCGCAGCGTGGCCACATCGAGCTGGTCGCGGCCAATCCGAAATACGATCCCATCGTCGTGCAGGCCGACCAGCCGTTGCAGTTGCTGGGCGTCGTGCGCGGCGTGATGCGCACGGTCAGCTGATCCGCACCGGTTTCCCCGACGGGAGCGAAAGCTCCCGTTTTCCATCCCCGCCTAGTGCACATGCGTTCACGGTCCCCGCAGGAGGTAGCAACGTGGAACTCGAACTGGCGCCGCAGGTGAAGGAAGCGTTGATGGGTCGTTGGGAGCCGATCTGCCGCAGCCAGCTCCACTACTTCGTCACGTGGTACACGCGGGGACGGCGGCCGGTGCTCAAGCAGCGGCACCTCGATGCACTTCAGCAGCTCGTTCGCGACGTGTGCGACGAGCGGGACTTCACGCTCATCGACGTGGCCGCGCACGACGACCACGTGCACGTGCTGCTCGCGCTGCGACCCACGCAGAGCGTGTCGAGCGTGATTCGCGAACTCAAGGGCCGCACGGGCATGGCGCTTCTGGCCCAGTTCCCGGAGCTGCGCGTGTGGCTGCGCGGCCAGCTCGTGTGGGACGAGCGCTACGCGGTGGAAACCGTGAGCCCGCTGCGGCTCGACAAACTCAAGCAGCGGATCTCCGTGCGCCACCGTCCGCTGTTCGACGACCCACCCCACGAGCGCTTCGCCGCCGCGAGCTGAACCTCGAACCACTCCGCCGATCGCGCCTCATCGCGCACGCGCTTCCCGCTGCGCGATCGGCGGGTGGTCGATACCGGGTAGTCCCGGCCATCGCACGCCGTGACGTCGGGCCGTTCGGGCGGCCCGGTCCGTCAGGGCGTCGCGCGACGCCGCGGGCGTGGAGCATGCACGTTCGCTCCGCGCTCGCGGGTCGCGTGAACCGTGTGCCATCCGACGGCTCCCGCCGGGTCGGCGCCGAGCCTGCGCGCCGGCGTCAGGTCGTGGCAGGGGCGCCTTCGGCGCCGCCCAGCACCCCGCCAATGCCGAGCAGGTGCCCGGAGCGCCGCTGCTTGGTGAGCAGGTACTCCTGGTTGTGCCGGTTCACCGGCGTGATCACGGGCGTGCGACCGATCACGCGGATGCCGTTGTCGCGAAGCCCCTGGATCTTGCGCGGGTTGTTCGTCATCAGGCACACGCTGCGGATGCCTAGCGCACGAATCATCTGCGCGGCCACGTGGTAGTCGCGCTCGTCGTCGTCGAAGCCGAGCAGGCGGTTCGCCTCGACCGTGTCGTAGCCACGGTCCTGCAGCGCGTACGCCCGGATCTTGTTGCTGAGCCCGATGCCACGGCCTTCCTGTCGCAGGTACAGCAGCACGCCGTACGGCTGCCGGCCGATCCGCTCCAGCGAACGCTGCAGCTGGTCGCGGCAATCGCAGCGCAACGACCCGAGCACGTCGCCCGTGAGGCACTCCGAGTGCATGCGGAGCGGCACGCGGGAGCGCTCGCGTACGGTGCCGCGCACGAGCGCGAGATGCTCCTTGCCGGAACCGTCGCTGGTGAACGCCACGGCGCGGAAATCCCCGAAGCGCGACGGCAGGTCGGCCACGGAAACGATCTGGAGAGATGCGGAAGGGGTGAGGTCGTCGCTGCTCGGCTTGGCGTGCATGGCGGTCTGGGCTCGGGAGCTCATCGGTGTCTCCAAGGAATCCACGGGATGCGCTTGTGATGCGCGAGGGAGTGGATCGATCGGCGCGGATTGCGCCCGGGCGATCTCGCGGCGAGGACGCACCATCTCCCGGACGTGGCCGCCGAACGTTGTGCGGCCGGCGGCGAGGGCGGTCAGTGCTCGAGCGGGGCCACCGGCATGGCGCCGCGCCCGACCTTGTCGTCGGGGCTCATCGCCGCGAGCACCGCGGCGGCCAGCACCAGGCCGGCGCCGCCCCACTGCACCGGGCGCAGGCCTTCACCCAGTACCAGCCACGCCGTGATCACGGCGACCACGGGCTCGAGCGTCGCGATGACGCCCGCCTCCGTGGCGGGCAACCGTCGGAGCCCGGCATAGAAGCAGACGAACGGAGCGAGCGTCGAGAAGAGCCCGAGACCCGCGAACATCAGCCACGCGGCGCCGGAGTAGTGCGCGGCGGCGATGTTCCAGGGCGGCGTCACCACCGCCCACACCACGAGCGCGATCGCGAACGACCACACGAGCAGCGTCTCGGGGGCGTACGTGCGCAGCCCGCGCTTCGAGAACACGATGTAGAAGGCGAACACGAACGACGTCGAGAATCCGATCGTCCACTGCCACCACGTCGCGTGGATCGCGCCCGCGTCGATACCGCCCACGAGCAGCGCCGTGCCCGCGACCGCGCAGGCCACGGCCCACAGCGTGGTCGCCGAGACGCGTCCGCCGCGCAGCCAGTCCCAGGCCATCACGAGCGACGGCGCGAGGTACTGGAGGAGGATCGCGAGGCCGACCCCGAACACCGAGATCGAGTAGTAGTAGCCGCCCTGCATGATCGCGACGCCCGCCGTGCCAAGCACGAGGAAGTACGGCACGTCGCGTCGCTCGATGCGCAGCGTCTGCGGGCGGCGCGCCATCAGCCACGGCACGAGCATCAGCAGTGCGAACGCCAGCCGAAGCTCGACCACGGTGAGCGCGGGCACGTGCAGGTCGCGAAAGACGTGCCGGGCGAGCGTGGCCGACGTGCCCCAGAAAAACGCCGCCGCGAACACGAGCAGCCGACCGCGCAGGCGCTGGCACACAGCAGGCGCCTGCGCACCATCGGCACGTCGAACGCCCGCGCGCCGCGTTGCACGCGGAGCACCACGCGGCTGCCCGGCTCGCCCTCGAGTCGCTGGTCCGCCGTGGCCAGCGGCAGTGCGTCCACGGTCTGTTCGTCGATGGCGATCAGCCGGTCACCAACGCGCAGGCCCGCCCTCTTCGCCGGTGATCCGCCCGCCACGGCTTCGATCGTGGTCCGGCCGCGCCGCCGCGCCAGCTGGATGCCGACGGTGCAGTACTCCCACGGCCGCTGGTCCGTGGGCACGTCGATCGGGTCCAGCCACAGTACGTGCGCTCCGTAGTCGATCACGTGCCGGAACCGGCGCAGGAACGACTGCCCCAGCACGCCGTGCACGGGTGCGCCGACGAGTTGCGAGATGGCATCCGACAGCGGCGTGTCGAGCATCGCCACGTCCACGTCCGCCGCGTCCACTCGCACGTCGAGCGCGTCCACCGTCACGGTCGGCAGGCGCCGGTAGCGCACGCGTTCCTCGCCGTCCACGGTGGTGGCGATCATGCCGGTGATCTCGGGGCCGCGCGGCAGGCGAACGCGCGCGTCGCGCAGCGCACGCGGAAACAGCGTCAGCTTGGTGGCGCCGGTGTCGACGATCCAGCGGATCGCGGGGCCGCCCGCGACGCTTCCCATGACGACGATCTTGTCGTCGCCGTGCAACTCGAACGCGACGCCCCGCGCCGAGTCCGAGAGCCAGCCGCCGAGTCTCTCGCGCGAGCGCGCGAGCCGCTCCCGCGGCACCGCCACGATGCGAGGCGAAGCGAACACGAGCACGGTGTCGCGGCGCGGATCGAAGGCGAGCGCGCACTGCCGCCAGAGCGCCGCGCCCGCGAGCGCGGCGAGCGGACAGCCGGTGGCTTCGCGCATCGGCTCCAGGTCGAGGCTCACCGCCTGCTGCGGCGGTGACGGGGCGAGCCCGTGCAGTTCGAACCCGGCAACGGGAGCAGGCGTGGGCGCGATCGCGCGCGTGGGATCCACGCTGAAGTCGAGCGCGGCCATCAGCCCGCGGTCCAGCGCCAGGCCGCCCGCGCCGGTGTCCAGGATCGCGAGCCCGGTCGTGTCACCGTGCATCGTGTGAAGCGTAAACGGAAGGGCTACAAGACCATTCAGTCTTTCACACCCAACAGAACGAGCCGATTCGGCCGGAGCATCGGCCTGGGCAGCGGCGGCCGCATCCGTGCAGCGGAGGGCATGGAGCATCAACGCGAGCAGGAGTATGCGAGCGGCGAGCCGCGGCCCCCGGCACGCTCGCGATGGGGCGTGCACGGGCAGTCATCCTCTCTGCGGCTGGTAGCGCTCCTGGCCCATCTCGACGCCACTCGCACCCGACTCGAGCATGGTGCAGCGACCGGAGAAGAACACGCCGGGCTCCATCACGACGCTGATGGCGGCGACGTCGCCCTCTACCCGGGCGCCGGCCTTCATCTCGATGGTGCCGAGCGCACGCATGTTCCCGATCACGCGCCCGAGGACCAGCGCCTCCTTCACCTCGACGTCGGCGCGCATGATGCCGTGCTCGCCGATCTCGAGTCGGTCGCAGTTGAGCACGTCGCCCTCGAACTCGCCGTCGATGCGAAGCGTCCCGCTCACCATCAACGTGCCGCGAAAGCTGGAGCTGGCGCCGATGAGGCAGTGGGGGGCGGCCGGTACGTCGTTCGCGTTGGGCCGGGGCCTGAAGCGCATCATGTCCACCTCCGTGTCGACCGTTGACGCTGGACTTCTTGCGGCTGCGGGGCGGGCCGCGCGACGCGCCCGCGGTCTTCTCGCGCGGCACTCGCCGATTCCGTTCGGCGCGCCGCGCACATCACGGGGCGCAGACTACAACACGCCCCATGCCTCGAGCAGCCGTTCGAGGTCTTCCTGGTTGTAGAACTCGAACTCGACCTTGCCACCCTTGCGTCCGGGGGTGATCGCGACGTGCGTGGAGAAGTGCTGCTGCAGCTTGGTCTCCCACTCGCCGAGTCCCTCGAGCTTCGTCACCTTGGGCCGCGTGTGGGCCTTCCGCACCCGGCGCTTCACGAACGCTTCGGTGCGCCGGACCGAGAAGCCCTTGGCCGACACGTACCGCGCGCCAGCCAGAACATCTCCTGATGACTCCAAGCCCAGCAACGCTCTAGCGTGGCCAGCCGAGAGTGTTCCACGTGAAACCATGTCCATCACTTCGGCGGGCAGGAGCAGCAGGCGCAGCGAGTTCGTGATCGAGCTGCGCTGCTTCCCGACGCGCTCCGAGAGCTGATCGTGGGTCAGGCCGACCTTCTGGATGAGCGCCTGGTAGGCCTTCGCCTCGTCGATGGGATTGAGGTTCTCGCGCTGGATGTTTTCGATCAGCGCGTGCTCCATCATCGCCCGGTCGTCCAGCTCACGCTGGATGGCGGGGATTCTCTCGAGCCCGGCGATGTGAGCGGCACGAAGGCGGCGCTCGCCGGCGATCAGCTGGTACTCGCGGGGCGCGACCCGGCGAACGAGCACGGGCTGCAGGACGCCGTTCGCCCGGATGGAGTCCGCGAGCTCCTTCAGCCCCTCGTCGTCGAACTTCGTCCGGGGCTGGAACGGATTCGGGGCGATCTCGGAGACGGGGATTTCGTTCACACCCGTTCCGGCGGGCGCGGACGGGCGGCCTTCAGCCGTCTCGGTGGCCGTGTCGCTGGAGATCAGGGCTCCGAGGCCGCGGCCGAGGACCTTTCTAGACATGGTCGAGGATCTCCCGCGCCAGATCCCGGTAGCTGTCGGCGCCAGTGCTATGGGGGTCGTAGAGGACGATGGGCTTGCCGAAGGACGGCGCCTCGCTCAATCGGACGTTCCTGGGAATGACCGTCTTGTACACCCGGTCGGCGAAGAACTTCCTCGCCTCCTCCGCGACCTGCTGGGAGAGGTTCAGCCGGGCGTCGAACATCGTCAGCAGCACGCCCTCGATCCGGAGTGCCGGATTGAGGTGGTCCTGGACGAGGCGGATCGCGCCGATCAGCTGGGTCAGCCCCTCGAGCGCGAGATACTCGCACTGGAGCGGGATGAGCACCGAGTCGGACGCCGTCAGGGAGTTCACGGTCAGCAGGCCCAGCGAGGGCGGGCTGTCCACGAAGATGTAGTCGTACTCCTCGCGGACCTTCGCCAGGCAGGTCTTGAGGCGCGTCTCACGCGCCATCATGCCGACCAGCTCGACCTCGGCCCCGGAGAGCCGCTGACCCGCGGGGACCACGTCCAGCGAGGCGAGCCCCGTCGGCATGATCGCGTCCCGGAGCTCCACCTGGCCGATCAGCGCCTCGTAGATCGTATGGCGCTGGTCGTTCCCGTTGATGCCGAGCCCGCTGGTGGCGTTCCCCTGGGGATCGATGTCCACCAGCAGTACGCGCTTGCTTTCCTGGGCCAGGCAGGCGCCCAGGTTGATGGCGGTCGTCGTCTTGCCGACGCCGCCCTTCTGACTCGCAATCGAGATGACGCGTCCCATTCCCTGACTCGCTAGGTCGGCTTCCAGCAGCCGCGACGGCTTCCGTCTCGGGACTCGAGGCCAGCGGGCGGGGCGCCCGCGGTTAGGTTCGAGGTGGCGTGCACCTCGACATCGGAGGCGGGCGGAACATACCAACCACCCTGACCCCCAACAAGATCAATGTTCCACGTGGAACAGCCGGTACAAATATCTACAACGCTATCTATTTCAATACGAAATCGATCACAGCATTGGGTCCTTCGCCGAGCGGCATCGCCTCCACGAGACGCCAGGGTTCCACGCTCGGCTCGCCATCCGGACCGGACTCGACCTCGGAACGCCAGCTGCTGCCCTTCCACAGGAACGCATGCCCACCGGGCCGGACGATCTTCGCGGCCAGTTCGAGCGTCGGGCCCAGGGTCATCGTGGCGCGCGACGTGAAGCCGTCACACTGCAGCAGCTCGGGCTCCGCTGCCACGAGCACTTCGAGTCGTCCGGTGACCACGTCGACGCCGCGCAGCTCCAGGTCCTGGACGACGCGCCTCAGGAACAACGTCTTGTTCCGGCGCGATTCCACGAGCGTCCATCGCTTGCCCACGCCCGCGAGAATCAGCGGGATCGCCGGCAGGCCGCCGCCCGATCCGAGGTCCACGACGTGCTCGAGCCCGGCCGCGCGAAGTCGATCGACAGGGCCCAGCGACTCCGCCAGATGGCGCTCCACGAATCGCGCTTCGTCGTTGCGAGAGATCAGGTTGGAGACGCCACGATTCCACTCCATGAGCAGGGCCGAATACGCCTGGACACGCTCCATGGCGGCCCTGGGATCGGCGGCACCGGCCAGCAGTGGCCGCAGGCCATCCCATGGCTGCCGCACCAGGAACTGCCGCGGATCCATAGGACGCCGGGCCGACGCCGGGGCCTTCTGCGTGCGCTTCTCCGGTGCGGCACTGCGTCCGCCGCCACTGCGCCCGGAACCGCTGCTGCGACCGCGCCCGGACTCGCGCCGACTCTCGGCCGTGCGCCCGCCGCCCGCGCCGCGACACGGCCGGTCGCCGCGCCCGCCCTCGGCCGCGCGTTCACCGCCGGCGCCTCGCCTCGCTCCATCGCCGCGTCCGGCACCCGCACCGCGCGCGGCTCCGGCGCCCCGTTCACTCTTCGCTCGCTGCTGTCGCGGGCCGCGATCATCGCGGCGCTTCTCGGAAGGTCGGTCTCGCATGGACCGCGCAATGTAGCCCGCCACCCGCGCCGAAGCCAGCGCACACGCCGCGGCGTCACCCCGGGAGTGCATCCCTGGTGGGCGACCTCCCGGTGCGCGGAAGATTGCAGCTCGGTCGCGCCAGCCCCGTGGCGCCCGCCGAGTTCCGCGTACCGCGCCGGTCGCTCCATCAAGCGGCTGCAGCGCAATGTGGTGGCTCGATCGAGCTGCAATCTTCCGCGCACCACCCGAGGTCAGTCTTCGTCGGCTCCGTGGCGCTTGCGGTGCACGAGCAGCACCGCCACGTCCGAGGGCGTCACCCCCGCGATGCGGCCCGCCTGCCCGATCGTCGCCGGCTTCCAGCGGCGCAGTTTCTCGGCCGCCTCGCGCGACAGCCCGTTCAGGTCGCGCTCCCACAGCGACGCGGGCAGCCGCATCGCATCGAAGCGCGCGTCCTTCTCGGCGATCTTCTCCTGCCGCTCGATGTAGCCGCGGTAGCGCTGGCGGATCTCCATCGCCTCGCCCCACTCGCCGGGCAGGTCGCTCGCCACGCCGAGTTCCGCGAGGCCCGCGAGCGAGCCGTCCGTGCGCGTGAGGTACTCGCTCGCTCGCGTCGGCCGCGGCGGATCGCCGGGCACGAACACGGTCACGCGCGAGAGTCGCCGATGCTCGGCTTCGATCGAAGCGTACTTCGCGCGTACCCGATCGAGCTGCGCGTCGTCGATCAAGCCCAGCGCGTGACCGATGCCCGCCAGCCGTTCGTCGGCGTTGTCCGCGCGCAGCAGCAGCCGATGTTCGGCCGCGCTCGTGAACATGCGGTAGGGCTCCAGGTGTTCGCGGCTCACCAGGTCGTCCACCAGCACGCCCACGTACGCCTGGTCGCGGCGCAGCACGAACTCGCCCTCGCCGCGCACGCGCCGCGCGGCGTTCACGCCGGCGACGAAACCCTGCGCCGCCGCCTCTTCGTAGCCCGACGTGCCGCAGATCTGGCCCGCCAGCCACAGGCCCGGCACGTCGCGCACCTCCAGCGTGGGCGTCAGCTGGTGCGGCAGCACGAAGTCGTACTCCACCGCGTAACCGGGCCGGATCATCTCGGCACGCTCCAGGCCGCGGATCGTGCGCACGAACGCCAGCTGAACGTCCTCCGGCATGCTCGTGGAGACGCCGTTCACGTAGATCTCCGGCACGTCGCGCCCCTCGGGCTCCAGGAAGATGTGGTGCGAGGTGCGCTCGGGAAACTTCACCACCTTGTCCTCGAGCGACGGGCAGTAGCGCGGACCCGAGCCCTGGATCTGCCCCGAGTAGAGCGGCGACAGGTGGATCGCGTCGCGGATCACGTCGTGGGTGCGCGCGTTGGTCTCGGTGCGCCAGCACAGCACCTGCTCCACGTCGAGCCGCTCGGTCCAGTACGAGAACGCGCGCGGCGGGTCGTCGCCGGGCGCCGGCGTGAGCCCGTCCCAGTCGATCGAGTGGCGCTGCAGGCGCGGCGGCGTCCCGGTCTTGAGCCGGCCGCGCTGCAGGCCGAGCGCGCCCAGGCACTCGCTCAGCGCACGCGCGGCGTGTTCGCCGATGCGACCCCCCTCGAGTTGCCGCGGCCCGATGTGGATCAGGCCGTTCAGGAACGTCCCCGGCGTGATCACCACGGCCTTCGCGCCCAGGAACCGCCCGTCCGCCAGTTCCACGCCCGCCGCGGCGCCCCGCTCCAGCCGCACCCGGTTCACCACGCCGGCGACCAGCTCGAGGCCCGGCGTCGCGCGCAGGCAGGCGAGCATCTCGGCCGAATAGAGTGCCTTGTCGCATTGCGCCCGCGGCGACCACACCGCCGGTCCGCGCCCGCGGTTCAGCACCTTGAACTGGATGCCCGCGCGATCCGTGATGCGCGCCATCAGGCCGCCCAGGGCGTCGATCTCGCGCACCATGTGACCCTTGGCGATGCCGCCGATCGCGGGGTTGCACGACATCTTCGCCACGTCGGCGAGCTTCACCGTCACGAGCGCCGTCGCGAGCCCCAGCCGCGCGCATGCATACGCGGCCTCGCAGCCCGCGTGGCCCGCGCCCACCACGACCACGTCCCACGCGCCCGCGCGCTGCTCGGCCGTCGACTGCGCCGCGGCTTCCGGCGCGGCGAGCGCGTCGCGATCCGATTCGTTCGTGCGCACCATCGCGTCCGCCCCGCTCACTTGCCGATGCAGAAGCGCGAGAAGATGCGCTCCAGCAGGTCGGGGCCCACGTCGGTGCCGCGCACTTCGCCGATCGCCGCGAGCGCCTCGCGCAGTTCCATCGCCACGATCTCGCCCGGCTCGCCGCGCCCGGCCACTTCGGCCGCGCGCCACAACGCCGCGCGCGCGCGATCGAGCGCCTCGCCGTGCCGCGGGTTCGCGACCGACGCCTCGGGTGCCTCGCCGTCGCGCACGCCGAGCGCCGCGAGCAGCGCGTTCCGCAGCCCGTCCAGCCCTGCGCCCGTCGTCGCGCTCACGTCCACCACGCTCGCCGCCGGCACGCCCAGCTCGGCCGCCACGGTCGCGGCGTCCGCTGCCCGCGGGCGGTCGAGCTTGTTGAGCGCGACCACCACGCGCCGCTCCGCCAGTCGTGCGGCGAGGGCGGTGTCGTCCACCGACAGCGGCTGCGCGCCGTCCACCACCAGCACCACCACCGGGCTCTCGTCCAGCGCCGCCTGCGTGCGGGCCACGCCGATCGATTCGACGGGGTCGGACGTCTCGCGCAGGCCCGCCGTGTCCGAAAACGTCACGCGCACGCCGGCCAGCACCACGCTCTCGCTCACGCGGTCGCGCGTGGTGCCGGGCACCGCGGTGACGATGGCGCGCTCCTCGCCGACGAGCCGGTTGAACAGCGACGACTTGCCGGCGTTCGGCCGCCCCACCAGCGGCACGTGCACACCACCGCGCACGGCGCGCGCCCACGCCTCGCCCTCGAGCAACCCGTCGAGTTCGGCGGCCACCGCGCCGATCGCCTGCACCACGTGCGGCGGCACCTCGACGCCGCCCACGTCCTCGGCGAAGTCCACGCGCGCCTCGACCTCCGCCGCGGCGTCGGCCACGCGCTCCGACAGCGCCGAGAGCCGGCGCGACAGATCGCCCGCCAGCTGCGAGAGCGCCAGCCGCCGGGCCGACTCGGTCTCGGCATCGATCAGGTCGGCCACCGACTCCGCCTGCACCAGGTCGATGCGCCCATTCAGGAACGCTCGCATCGTGAACTCGCCGGGCCCCGCCGCGCGCGCGCCCGCGGCGAGCAGCGCGTCCACCAGCGCGCGCGCCGGCAAGGAGCCGCCGTGGCACGACAGCTCCACCACGTCCTCGCGCGTGTACGAACGCGGCGCGCGGAACACCGCCGCCACCACTTCGTCCAGCCGCGCGCCCGCGGCGTCCACGGCCCAGCCGTGGTGCAGCGTGTGCGAGGCCGCCTCGGCGAGCCGGACCCCGCCGCCGAACACCGCGTCCGCGCACGCGAGCGCCCGCGGACCGCTCACGCGCACCACCGCCAGCCCCGCCGCGCCGGGCGCGGTGGCGATCGCGGCGATGGTGTCGTCGAGCGAGCCGAGCGTCATGGGACCGGCGAAGCCTCGGGGCAGGAAGTGGGCGAAAAAGCAGCGGGCCCGGACCGTGAGGCCCGGGCCCGGTGCGCGATGCGATGAACTCCGGATCAGGCCTCGTCGTCCGCGGTGCGCTCGGGGAAGTCCGCCGGCGCCACGGCGACGCGTTTGATCATGCCCGTACCCAGCGCGTACGTGCGCACGCGAGGGTCTTCCTTCAGCGTCACGTGCACGATGCGGCGCTCCTGCGAGTTCAGGTACTCCGTCACCATCTCGGCGCGATCCGCCACGGCCTGGTCGGCGAGCGAGCGGGCCAGTTCCTCCAGCTCCAGTTCGCGGCGCTTCCAGAAGTCGTTGATCTCGAGTTGCAGATGGTAGTGCGAGCCCTCGCCGCGATTGAGGAAGCGGTTGAGCAGGTGCTGCAGTGCCTGCCGCACCTCGCCCTTGCGGCCGTTCAGCAGGTCGTCGTCCTGCGACACCTCGGCCGTCACGTCGGCGCGCGTGCCCTGCACGGCCACTTCGACCGTGGCCTGGAAGCCCATCGCGGCCAGCAGGTCGGTGGTGAGCCGGCGGCTGGTCTCGGCGAGTTCCGCCTCGTTCAGGTTGGGAGCGCGATCGTCGGCCGGCTCCTCGCGACGGGCCGGGCGCGGCGCGGGCAGCGGGGCCGCCGCGGCCGGAGCCGACACGGGCGCCGCCATCGCGGCCACGGGCTCGGCCTCGCGCACCGGTTCGGGTGCACGCTCCACCACGGGCGCCTCGGCGCGCGTGGGAACCGGCTCGTTGGCCGAGTCGTTCACCGGCATCACGTCCTCCTCGAAGTCGTCCTGGTCCACGGCGTGCGCGCTTCCATTCACAGCTTCGGCCGGCGCGACACCGGCGCCCTCACGGCGGCGACCACGCCCGCCGCGGCGGCCGCGGCGGCGACGGCGACGACGCTCCTCGGAGCTCTCACTACCCGCGGCGCCGAAGTCTCCCTCGCCCGCGGCACGAACCTCCGCCACCGGCGAGGCCTCCGCCGCCACCGGGCGCGGCTCCTCGCGACGCTCGTCGGGGCGACGCTCGGGGCGGTCGGCCCCGCGGCGCTCCGAACGCGGCGCACGCTCCTCGCGCGGGCCGCGATCGTCACGGGCGACGCGCTCCTCGCGCGGCCCACGCTCCTCGCGCGGTGCGCGGTCCTCGCGCGGTGCGCGGTCTTCGCGCGGCCCGCGGTCTTCGCGCGGCCCGCGATCCCGGCGGTCTCCGCGCCGCGGTTCGTCCGCGCGCGTTTCGTCGCGGCGCGCGCCTTCGGCCGCCACGGGCTGCGGCTTCTTGCCGTCCCGGCGCTCGTCGCGACCACCCCGGCCACCCCGCTCCTCGCGACCACCGCGACCGCCGCGGTCACCCCGCGACTCCTCGCGACCACCGCGACCACCGCGTCCGCCGCGCGACTCCTCGCGGCCACCGCGACCCCCGCGACCCCCGCGACGATCGCCACCGCCGTCTTCGGGCTCGCGGATCGCACCACCGGGGCGGCGCATCACGCTCACCTTGAACGGGCGCGCGCCGAAGCCCAGGAACCCGCCCTTGCCTTCCTCGATGGTGGTGACGAGCGCTTCCGCCCGGTTGAGACCGAGTTCCGAAAGCCCCTTCGCGACGGCTTCCTCGTAAGTCTTTCCTTCGTACACCGAACCCTTGGCTGCCATGTGATTCCCCGGAATGCGCGAACCTCTGGCGGTGACGAGCGTCGCCCCATCGGGCGCCCGCGCCGATCGGCTCGATGCCGTGGCGCGAACGTGGCTCGTCATGTCGCGGATCCGCGTTCTTTTGGATGGAGCCCCGGGGCGCGGCCGCGCTCGTCCGCTCGCACCGTCGCGCGTCAGCACGCGCCGGGAGCGGGTCGTTCGCCGGGCCGCGCGGCCACTGGGGCCGCGTCGAGTGAGACGGGCAAGACTACTTCGGCACGGGCCCGTCCCGCCATGCCGAATCGCGACACCGCGCCTACCCGCGGCGCCTGGGGTTCCCGGCCTTGCCGCCCTTTCCCGCGGCCTCCGGAACCACGACCACGCCGACGTCGCTGCGGTTGACCATCCACTGCTGCAGCGCCGTCAGCACGTTCATCACGGTCCAGTAGAGCACCAGACCCGAAGGCAGGTTGTAGAAGAAGAACAGCATGACGAAGTTCATCATGTACATGGTGGGCGCCTGCTGCGGATTCGTGGGCGCCAGCACCTGGGACAGGAACCCCGTCAGGGCCATCAGGATGGGAAGCACGCGCAGGGGCAGCGGCCCGAGCGCGAACAGCTGGTCGGGCGCCGACAGGTCGTGGATCCAGCCCACGAACGGCGCCTGCCGCAGGTCGATGGCGCTCATCAGCACCGAGTAGAGCGCGATGAACAGCGGCATCTGCAGCAGCATCGGCACGCAGCCGCCCGCCGGGTTGACCTTGTTCTCCTTGTACAGCGCCATCGTGGCCGTGTTCAGGGCCTGCGGGTCGTTCTTGTACTTCTCGCGCAGGCGCTCGATCTCGGGCTGCAGCTTGGTCATGGAGCGCATGCTCTTCATGCTCGACATGTTGACCGGGTGCAGCAGCAGCCGCACGAGCGTGGCCAGCAGGATGATCGTGAGCCCGTAGTTGTGCACCAGCCGTTCGATCGCCTTGAGCAGCGCCAGCAGCAGCTTGCTGACCGGCGTGATCCAGTTCCAGCCCAGGTCCACCGCGCGGTCGAGGTCGAAGCCCAGCTTGTGCAGCGTCTCGTAGTCGCCGGGGCCGAAGTAGGCGATGAACCGCTGCACCGGCGCGCTCGCCGTGGGCAGCGGCATCACCAGCGTGCCGATGGCGGTCGGCATCTGCTTCGGCGTGCTCGGCGGCATGCGCTGCAGCTGCTCGGTGGTGAAGTTCGCGTTCGCACCGCCGGTGATGGCCGCGCGGCCGGCGTCCCCGGTGCTGGCGACGAGCGCCATGAAGTAGTGCGACTGCACGCCGGCGAAGCGCGCCGCGCCGTCGTGCACCTTGACCGGCTTGTTCACGAGCCCGCCCGCGCCGTCGCGGTGCAGGTTCGTGCCCACCAGGCTCACGCCGCGCACGGAGCGCTGCTCCTGCTGGAAGTTCGCCTCGGTGATCAGCGGCCACGTGCGCGACGTGAGCGAGTACTCCGACAGCCGCCACGAGTCGGGCAGGCCGCGGACCTCCACCTCGAGGTCGAGCGCGTAGGTGTTCTCGCGCACGCGCCAGGTCTGCCGCAGCAGCGTGCCCGACGCCGAGTCGCTCGACGTGAACGTGAGCGCGCGCACCTGGCCGGAGGCGTCGGCGCTCTCGGCGACCGCGTACACGACGTCCGACAGCGAGCGCAGCGAGCCGCGCGAGCCCAGGTCGAGCCCGAACAGCGGCGAGTTCGCGAGCACGACGCGGTCGCCCTCGGGAATCTCCTGCCCGCGGCGCGGGCGGCGGTTCGGGTGCACACCGTAGTTCGACACGCCGTGCGCGGCTGCGTGCTGCTTGAGCTCCACCGACAGCAGGCGTGCACCGCGGCTGCTGAACACCGCGTGGTAGAGCGGCGTCTCCAGCGACACCTCGCGCACGGGCAGCGACACCGCGACCGGTGCGGCGGCGGTCGGCGACGACGGCGACATCGACGCGGCGCCCGACAGCGAGCGCACCTGCGTGGTGTCCGCGGCATTCGAGTCGGAGTGCGCGAGCGTGGATTCCGCGACCGCGGGCGGCACGGGCTTGCGCTTGGGGGCGTAGCGGCTCTGCAGGGCCGAGAAGCCGGCGAACACCAGCAGAACGACGAGCAGCGTCAGAACGGTTCTGCGATCCATGGTCAGGGGACCGGGTCCAGCCCGTGTGTCCCGAGCGGATGACAGCGGGCCACGCGCTTGATCGCGAGCCAGCCTCCCCGCAGCGCGCCATGCCGTTCGACGGCGAGGAACGCGTACTCGGAACAGGACGGTACGTGCCGGCAGGCCCCGCGCATCGACGCGGGGCGAAGGGTCTGGTACGTGCGGATCAGGAACAGGAGGAACGCACGCATGAGGCTCAGGCTTCGCTCACCGGCTTCAAGGCGCCGGCGTGCGCGAGCAGGCTCTCCACCTCGCTGGCCAACTGCTGGTGCGCCGTGGTGAGCGTGGCGCGGGAGGCGATGAACACGAGCAGGAACCCCTCATGCGGCATGCGCGGCCAGCGACGCCGCACGATCTCGCGCAACCTGCGCCGCGCGCGATTGCGCTGTACCGCGCCACCCACGCCCCGCTTGCTGGCGATGAAGCCCACGCGGGAGATCTCTCCCGAGCGGGCGTACGCGAGGAGCAGGCAGGCGCGACCGCGAAACGCCGTCCCGAGTTCCCGGACCGTGGCGTAGTCGGCGCCCTTGCGAAGTCGGTGCTGGGAAAGAAGACGTTCGGAGGGCGGCGGGCTCGGCACGAGGCCTCGCGGGATGACCGCGGCCGCGAGCGGCGCGGACGGTGCGTTTATCGGGACGTCTTGGTCGTCTTGACCGACGACACGGTCAGACGCTTGCGGCCCTGCTTGCGGCGAGCGGACAGGACCTTGCGGCCGCCCTTCGTCGACATGCGGGCGCGGAAGCCATGCGTCTTCTTCCGGTGACGGTTGCGGGGACGGAAAGTGCGCTTCATGGTGCGAAGGACCTCGGCATCGGTAGGTGGAGTGGCAAAGGTCGGGCAGCCTACGGGAGGGGGGTCCGAAGCGTCAAGGCCCGGAGGGAGATCGGGGCTCGGCGGGATGCCGATCCGCCGGGAGATGCGGGCCGGGCCGGGCAGGGAATCGGGCGACGGACCGACCGACTGGTTCGGGCGGGGCGATCCCCGGCGCGATGCACAGGGGGCGCATGGCGGACGAGCCGGCCGTTCGACCGCCGGGCCCGCCCCGTGCCGCGGATCAGGCGGCGCGCGCCTCCGGCTCGTCGAGCACAGCCGCTTCCGGTGACGGCAGGCGCACCCAGAAGACGTTGCCATTGCGTTCGTTGTGGTCGTAGCCCACGTGGCCGCCGTGCAGCTCGGCCAGGCGCCGGACCAGGTGCAGCGAGATACCCGGGGACGGTCCGTCGGAGGCGTCGCCCTCCGGAGCGCCGTGCTGGAAGAGCTCGAACAGGTGCGTGGCTGCCTCCGGCCGCACAGGCGCGCCGCCATCCAGCACTTCGATCCGGCAGCACCGGGCGTCCTCGTGGGCCCGCACCGTCACCTTGCCGCCCTTCGGGGTCACCTGCAGCGCCCGGGCGATCAGCGTCGCCACGGCCTGCCGCATGCGCACTTCGTCCATCGCCAGCCCCGGCAGCGTGGCCGGCACTTCCTCGACCAGTTCCACGCCGCGCTTGCGCGCCGTGCCGCGGCTCGTCTCCACCGCGCCGCGCACCAGGTCGGCCGGCGTCACCACCCGCGACTTGAGCGCGAGCTTGCCGCTCTCGAGCCGCGACAGGTCCAGGATGTCCTCGACCAGCGCCATCAGCCGTTGCGCCTCCGCGCGCAACCGGCCCACGAACTCCCGCGCCTGCTCCCGGCTCAGGCGTCCGTCCTCGTCCTCGAGCAGGTCCGCATACGCCAGCACCGAGCCCAGCGGGCTCTTCAACTCGTGCGTGGCGGTGGCCAGGAAGACGTCCTTCAGCCGGTTCAGCTCGCTCAGCTTCTCGTTGTCCGCTTCCAGCCGGCGTGCGCGATCGCCCAGTCGTTCCAGCGCCGCGGCGCGGTCGATCACGGCCGCCACGTGCTCGGCGAACGTGCGCAGCATCTCCACGTGCGTCTCGCCGAACGACTCGTCGTGGCCGATGCGGTTCACGTTCAGCACGCCCAGCACGCGCTCGCCCAGCAGCAGCGGCATCGACACGGCCGACGTGATGTTGCGGTTGGTCTTGTAGTGCCGGCCCAGTTCGTCGCCCGGCGCGCGCTGGCCCAGCAGCACGGCCTCGCGCCGCATCGCCACCCAGCCGGCGATGCCCTCACCCACGCGTCGCTGCGCACCGCGCGAGAACTCGGCCTCGAGCCCGTACGACGCGCGCGTTTCGAGCACGCCGGACTCGGGGTTCAGGATCATGATCGAGGCCTGCTGCGCGCCCAGCGTGTTGACGACGCGGCGCACGATGATCTCGAGGATGACTTCCAGCCGCAGCTGCATGTGCAGCGTGGTGGACACCTGGAAGAGCGACGACAACTCGGAGAGCCGCGTGCGCACGCCCTCCTTCTCGCGCTCCTCGCGCTCCAGCGCGGTGCGCGTGCGGTCGAGCTCGGCCTGCTTGAGCGCGGTGTACAGCACGAACACCACCACGAGCCCCACGAGTGCCACCAGAACCGGGTACGCGTCGCGGATCCACTGGAACTCCTCGTCGAGCCCGGCCAGTTCGCGCAGCGGCACGTACAGCGCCGGCACGGTGAGCGCCAGCGACAGCAACAGCGTGAACGTCACGCCCCACAGCAGCCAGTGGGCGCGACGCAGTCGGGAGCGGGCGGGAGAAGAGCGCTGATCGATCGAGTTCATGTTCCGAGCCGTGGGTGCCATCGTCCGCCGGCGTTATCGGCCGAGGCCCGGCGCGGAGTTACGTCCATCTGGGCCCGCCTCGCGGCCGACCTCCGCCCGGCGACCGTCGCTCCGCGCTTCGCCCGCACCGGGCCCGCCGCGCCGTTGGCCCCCGTGCCCGGGCCGCGTAGAGTGCGCCGCCGTGAACTCCCGCACCCCGCCTCGTCCGTTGGGCCTCGCGTTGGGCGTGCTCGGGCTGGCCGCGCTGTACTGGCGCGCCCTCGCCTCGGGACTGCTCAACGACGACTACCTGTTCCTCGAGGACGCGCGCACCCGCTCGCTGATCGAATCCGTGGCCGACCCGCGGGGACTCGGCAACTACTTCCGCCCGCTCGCGCGGCAGGTGTGGTTCGAGCTGTTCTCGAGCGTGGGCGACGGCGCGCCGTGGGTGTTCCACACCGCCCAGTTCGGGCTGTTCCTGGCGGCGCTCGCGCTGCTCATGGACCTGCTGCTCGTGTTCGTGCCGTGGCCCGCGGCGCTCGCGGGACTGCTCGCCTACGCGGTGATGCCGTTCCACGAGGTGAACCTGCGCTGGATCTCGTGCAGCCAGGACCTGCTCGCGCTCGTCGGGGCGCTCGGCGCGCTGGCGCTGTTCCGTCGGCGGCGCCACGGCTGGGCGCTGCTGCCGGCGCTCGTGGCGGCGCTCTCCAAGGAGTCGTCGCTGCCGNCACGCAGTGGCTGCGCGGCCACATGGGCGCCGCCGCCGCGCGGCTGCACTTCGATCCGTCACACATGGCCGCCGGCCTCGTGCACGTGGGCCAGTCGCTGCTCGGGCTCGAGCATCCTTCGGGCTTCGTCGCGGCGCTGCTGTCCACGCCGCCCGCGCCGGTGGCGCTCGCGCTGCTCGGGGCGCTCGCGCTGTGGCTGGGCGCGTCGCCCCGGCCCGATGCCGCGGGTGCCGCGGCCGCGACCCGCGCGAAGCCGCACCCTCACGCGCCGGCGCCCGCGCCCTCGCCCGTGCGGTTCGCGATCGCGTGGCTCGTGCTGTTCGCGTTCGCGACCGGGCCCGTGTCGTACATCTGGAGCGGCTACCACGCCACGCTCGCCGCGGTCGGCGCGGCCCTGCTCGTGGCGCACGCCGCGCGGCGCATCGGTCGACTCGGCTGGCTCGGGCTCACGGCGGGCCTGCTGTGGTGGCACGCCGGCGCCACCGCCACGCGCGCGTTCGCGGTGGAGGAAGGCGCGTGGGGCTGGACCTCGCACTTCCCCGCCTGGTACTTCGAGCGCGGCGCGCAGCTCACCGCGCAACTGCGTCGCGAGTTGCGATCGAGCGTGCCCGCGCCCGAACCCGGCACGCGCTTCTTCTTCGCGGTGCTGCCGCCCTGGGCCGGCTTCCAGGTGGGCAACGGGCCGGCGATCCGCGACCTGTACCGCGACCCCACGATCGAGTCCTACTTCTACTCGCAGTTCTCCGACACCACCGCGAACGAGCACCCGTGCGTGTTCCTGTTCTGGAACGGCGAGCACTTCGAACGGCTGTACACGGCGGCGGACGATCCCTACTTCCAGGTGGCGTGCGACCTGATGCTGCTGGACCGCCACGCGGGGGCGATGCACGCGCTGCGCCGCGCCGCGGCGCGGCAGGTCACGCGCGACCAGCTCTACTGGTACGGCTGGGCGGCGATGTGGTCGGGCGACCGCGCCACCGCCGAAGCGAGCTGGCGGCAGCTCGGCGCACGCGACGATTCCGCCGCGTGGGCGGCCCGCCTGCGCGAGGCCAGCGGCGCGCTCGCGGCCGGCGACTCGCTGGGCGCACGCCGCGCCGTGGCGCAGGCGAACCTCGCCGGCATCGGGCGACCCGAGGGGCACGCGGCGCTCGGCGAGTTGCTCGCCGGGCGCAGTTCCAAGTACGCACTGCTCGAGACCAAGGCCGCGGTGTGGCTCAATCCCCAGGACTGGATCGCGCGCCGCGACCTCGTGGCCGGCCTGCTCGCCGCGCGCCTCGACGAACCCGCCGCGCGCGAGTTCCAGGCGTTGCGGGAGGTGCGGCCCGACTGGTCGCGCGATTCCACGATCGCGCCGCTCGCGCGCACGCTCGAGCGCCGCGGCCTGCGCGTGGGCCGCGTCGCGTCGTTCACGAACCCGGCTTCCGGAGGACACACGCCATGACGCACCCGCGCGGTCGCGTGGTCATCGAGACGTTCGAGAGCCGCGTCCTCCGGGGCAACGCCGCCGGCGATCCGCACGAGCGGCGCGTGCCCGTGTACCTGCCCCCGTCCTACGACGCGCAGCCCGGGCGGCGCTACCCGGTGATCGTGGTGCTGAGCGGCTTCGCCGGCCGCGGGCGCATGCTGCTGAACGACAACGTGTGGTCGCCGTCGCTCGACGAGCGCATGGACCGGCTGATCGCGGCCGGCGCCCCCGAGGCGATCCTGGTGATGCCCGACTGCTTCACGCGCTTCGGCGGCTCGCAGTACGTGAACTCGTCGGCCACCGGCCGCTACGAGGACCACGTCGTGGGCGAGCTGGTGCCGTGGGCGGACGAGCGCTTCCGCACGCTCGCGTCACGCGACCACCGCGGCGTGGTCGGCAAGTCCTCGGGCGGCTACGGCGCGATGGTGCTCGGCATGCGCCACCCGGACGTCTTCGGCGCGCTCGCCTGCCACAGCGGCGACATGTGCTTCGAGTACTGCTACCGGACGGAGTTCCCGCTCGCATGCACCGTGCTGCAGGAAGCCGGCGGCCCTCGCGCGTTCCTCGAGGCGTTCGAGGCGAAGCTCCAGAAGGGCAAGGACGACTTCGCGGCGTACAACGTGCTCGGCATGGCCGCCTGCTACTCGCCCGAGCCGGCCGAGGAGCTCGGCGTGGCGCTGCCGTTCGACCTGGCGACCGGCGCGGTGCGGGAAGACGTGTGGCGCCGGTGGCTCGAGCACGACCCGCTCGTGCTGCTGCCGCGCCACGAGGCGGCGCTGCGCTCGCTGAGGCTGCTGTTCCTGGACTGCGGCACGCGCGACGAGTACCACCTGCACCACGGCGCGCGGATGTTCGCGGCCGAACTGCGGCGGCGCGGCATCCCGCACGTGCACGAGGAGTTCCGCGACGGCCACATGAACGTGAGCTACCGCTTCGACGCCAGCCTGCCGCGGCTGGCGGCCGCGATCGCCGGCGGATCCGCCCCCGCCTCGCACGGCCCGGTCAACGGGGGCTGAACGGCCGGGCGCCGTTCTCTCCGGAGAATCGCGGCGACAGGTCGCCCCCCCGCGAGCCCGCGCCGCGCTGTCGTCTCAGGTGACATTCCGCACCACGCAACATCGACGCGCCACACCAAACTCTCGGCCCATCCGATCGACTGTGGACGCACTGCACGAGAACTGGCTTCAGCGCCGCCAAACCCTTCTGATCACGCGAGAAGAATCCACCCGAACGGGGCGATTCGATGCTTGAAAAGCCGCGGACAATTTCTATACTGCCCGAGTCCGCGTCCCTCCATGCGGGCCGCAGGTCCAACAACTAGAAGTTCGAGTGCTCAGTTACCGGATGCTCGACTCGAGCCCCCCCTCGATGTGGCGTCTGGTTTCGCCCCACGAGCGGAAGCCCCCGCTGTCCGTTCCCAGTTCCGGTGGTTTCCGCGTCGGCGGCTGTTGCGGAACCGCGACTCGACGTTCTGCTCCGTTCTGGATTTCTTGGAGGTGCTCGATGATGCGTAAGGCTTGGCTACTCCTCATTGCTGGCTGCATCGCGCTGGCCTCGCCCGCCGCGGCACAGCAGCGCGACGATCTGCTCATCTTCACCGGATTCGACTACCAGGTGACCGGCGCCCCGGGCCTCTACTTCCTCGGCGCATCGGGTGACGGCTATCGCGCCCTCGGCTTCGCCTCGTCGATCAATCCCATCGTGCCGTCGAACGAGGCCGCGAACGAGTACACGTTCTACCTCTACGAGGCGACGGTGAACACGAGCGACTTCACCGACGGCCTGCTGCAGGTGTACTTCAACCCCGGCGCGCGCTTCCGCGTGTACGAGGATCCGTTCCTCGGCGGCACCGCGGCGAACTACGGCGTCAACCCGCCGAACGCCACGGCGCCCTCCACGTTCGTGGACGGCACGGTGCTGCTGGGCGCGCAGGTCGACAACCTCGTGCTCGTGTACGACTACAACGCGCTCCAGGGCGCGCTCGACGCGTCGGCGACGCTCGACGAGGGCAGCGCACTCGGCAACATCCCGCCGGCCCGTCGTGGCGGCTGGCTGCTCAGCGGCACCGCTGGCGCTCCGAACCCGACGATTCCCGCCGGCTACGAACACCAGCTCGCCGGCAAGGTTCAGATTCCGTACGCGACCTCCGCGACGACCCGGTCGTGGGGTCAGATCAAGTCGCTCTACCGCTAAGGCCACGACCCGCAACGGGCGTCTCGGCGCCTCTGGGAGGTAGCTCATGAAGAAGGTTATCGGGCTGGCGGCCTTTCTGGTGATGTTGGCTGCCACTGCTTTCGCACCGCGTGCGATGGCTCAGTGCAACACGGGAACGGGAACCGGTCTCCTGTTCCAGTGGGGAAGCAACGGTTTCGCCTACGAGACCAGCTACACGCCGGCCACGTTCAACTCCGCCGCGGGCAGCCAGCTGACGGTCGTGGGCGTGATCACGCTGTGGTGCGCGCCGTTCAACGGGCTCAACCCGGCCGACCCGGCGAAGGAGTACACCTTCGTCATCACCGGCGGCTCGAACGGCACGGTCACCGCGCCGATCGCCGGTGGCGGCACCAAGTACACGACGGTGTACACGGGCGGCACGTTCTCGGTGTACGAAGGCACGCCGCGCAACGCGCCCGCGCCGGGCGCCATGCCGTCGTCGCCGCCGAACGCCACGGTCCCGGGCAACTACATGGACGGCACGCTCATCCTGAGCGGCCCCGTGGATTCGCTCGTCACGTCGATCAACCGCCTCGGCTCGGGCCAGACCACCGGCTCGTTCCGCGGCAAGTACCAGCCCACGGGCGGTTCGATGCTGAACCTGCTCTGCCAGGGCGTGGGCACCGGCCTGCTCAACGGCTCGTGGGGCGTGAACCCCGCGTCGCTGCCGACCGGCTACTCCGCGAACCCCACCGGCAAGTTCGATGCGCCCACGTGCCCGACCGGCGCCTGGCCGTCGACCTGGGGCAAGATCAAGTCCCTGTATCGCTAGCAGCGGCTCGTACCGCGCGATCGCCCGGCTTCGCCCCCAGCGAAGTCGGGCGTTTCGTTTGCCCACCGACACCGCTGCGCGCGCCGCGGGCCACGTTCGCGTAGTGTCCCGGGCCGCGGCCCGCGAACCCTTCCCGCCGGGCACGCATCCCACCGGCACATGACCGCGACTCCGCACACCGCCACGCTGCCCGCACCGGACGCACCCGCCGACGAGCGGGCCGTCCGACGCAACCACGTGTTCGGCGTCTGGAACGGCGTGCTCTTCCAGGGCGGCGAAGCGTTCATCGACGCGAACACGGTGATCCCCGTGTTCCTGTCGCGGCTCACGTCGTCGAACGCTCTGATCGGGCTCGCGACCGGCCTGCCCGACCTCGGCTGGCTGCTGCCGCAGGTGCTCGTGGCCCCGCTCGTCGCGCGCGAGCGCCGACAGATGTGGCTCTACGTGAACGCCGCCATCGCGCGCGTGCTCGGCCTGGCGCTGGTCGCCACCGTCGCGTTCGCCTCCGGCTGGGCCGGGAACACCGGGCTGCTGGCCGCCTTCCTGGTGGGCTACGGCGTCTACTGCTTCGGCGCGGGCGTCGCGGCGGTGCCGTTCATGGAAGTGGTCGGCAAGACGGTGCCCTCGCACCGGCTGGGCGCGTTCTGGTCGCAGCGCATGCTGTGGGGCGGCGCGTCGGTGTTCGTGCTCGGCTTCTTCGTGCGGCAGGTGCTGCAGTGGGACGACGACGCGCTCAAGTTCGGGCTGCTGTTCGGCGTCTCGGCGGTGGTCGCGGCCGTGGGCTACTGGATGTTCGCGCTCATGCGCGAGCCCGACGGCGCCACCGACGCCTCGCTGCGCTCGCCCGGCCGGCTGCTCGGCGAGGGCTTCGCGCTGTGGCGCGACGACGCCACGTTCCGCCACCTGCTCGTGAGCCGCTCCATGCTGAACGTGTGGTACGCGGCGAGCCCGTTCGTGGTGCTGTTCGCGGTGCGCGACCTCGGCGGTGGCGTGCGCGTGGCAGGCACGTTCCTGCTGGTGCGCATGGTGGGCTTCGTGCTGTCGAACGTGCTCTGGCAGCGCGTCAGCGCCACGCGCGGCAACCGCAGCGTCATGCGCCTGGGCGTGCGGCTGGCCGCGGGCTCGGCACTGGCCGCGGCGGCCATCGCGGTGCTGTCGCCGTGGCGGCTGGGCTGGCTGCCGCACGACGCGGCCGTGATCGGCCTCGAGCTGGTGGCCGCCGCGGGCGGCGCCGCGCAGGCGGGCATCAACGTGGCGTACGGCAGCCTCGTGATCCAGCTCGCGACGCCCGGCCGCCGGCAGGCGTTCGTGAGCCTTTCGAACACGTTCGTGGCGCCGGGCATGCTGCTGCCGGCGGTGAGCGGCGCGTTGCTCGACGTGACGAGCGCGCCCGTGGTGTTCACGCTCGTGGGCGCGGCGATCCTGTGGGGCGCGCGCAGCGCCGACGCGCTGCCCGAATCCCGACGCACCGACGACGACGCGATGGGCGCCTGCGCCGACGCGCCGGCCAGTGGAGGAGGTGGAGCGTGAGACGTGTGCTCGCCGTGGTGCCCGACCTGTTCTTCGCCACGCGCATCGCCGCCACCGCCAAGGCCGTGGGCGTGGACCTCGCCACCGTGTCGCCGCGCGGCGCCGCCGCGCTCGCCGCCCGCGCCGCCGCCGAGGGCGCACCGTTCGCGCTGGTGCTGTTCGACCTGCACGCCGTCGACGCGCTCGACGCCGTGCGCGCGCTGGTCGCCGATCCCGCCACGGCCGCGCTGCCCACGGTGGGCTTCTTCTCGCACGTCGACATCGCCCGCCGCGACGCGGCGATCTCCGCCGGCGTGCGGCACACGCTGCCGCGCAGCGCGTTCACGGCGCGGCTTCCGCAGATCCTGCGCGGCGATCACGCCGCGCTTCCCGACGAGGACCCCGCATGACCACCGGACGCCTGCTGCAGAGCGAGCCCGAACTGGAAGCCGTGATCCGCTCCATGAAGACCGTCGCGGTGGTGGGCGCCAAGAGCGACCGCGATCCCGACGCGCCGGCGTACTCCATCCCGCGCATGCTGCAGGCGCAGGGCCGCACCGTGACGCCGATCAACCCGACCCTTCCCGAGACGCTCGGCGTGAAGACGCTGGCCGCGGTCGGCGAGCTGCCGCACGCCGTCGACGTGCTCGACGTGTTCCGCCGCCCCGACGCGCTGCCGGTGCTGGCCGACGAGCTGCTGGCGATGCCCGCGGACCGCCGCCCGCGGGTGGTGTGGTTCCAGACCGGGATCCGCCACGACGAGGTGGCCGCGCGGCTGATCGCGGCCGGCATGGACGTGGTGCAGGACCGCTGCCTGGGCATCTACGCGAACCGCTACCGCTGACGGGTGGCGGCGCGCCCGCCGCGGCCGCCGGTTTCCCGCTGCCCGCACGGCTGCCTATACTCCCGCGTCCGTTTCCACCCTCGGTCCGGAGGATTCCATGTCGCAGCCCACCACGTCGCAGCCCGGCGCCGCCGAGAGCGTCCAGATCTCGTGCCCCGGGTGCGGCCGGCACAACTGGGTGAACTGGCCGGTCGGCAAGGACACGCTCACGTACACCTGCTTCAACTGCAACAAGACGAACGAACTCCATCGCCACGGCGGACACTGATCCGCCGCCCGTCGTCTCCTCGGCCGCGCGTTCGCCGCGCCGTCCCGGTCGCGGTGCCCACTCGTCGCCCCCAGGGAGCCCCGATGATTCAGCGCCTGTTCGCCGTGCTCGGATGCCTCGCCGTGCTCGCCTCGTTCGCCGCTCCCGCCCGTGCCGCCGACGCGTCCGACCCCGAGGCGATCGCCGTGGCCGACCAGGTGATGAAGGCGCTCGGCGGCCGTGAGCGCTGGGACGCGCTGCCGGCGTTGCGCTGGTCGTTCGGCAACGCCGTCAACGACACGGTGCGCTCCACGCGACGCCACGCGTGGGACCGCCGCACGGGCCGGCACCGCGTGGAAGGCGTCACGCGCGCCGGCACGAAGTTCTGCTTCGTGCACACGGTGGGCGACACCACGCAGGGCCTGGCGTGGATGGACGGCCAGAGCATCCAGGGCGACTCGCTGCACAAGCTGATCGTGCGCGCCGAGGCGCTGTGGGTGAACGACACGTACTGGCTGCTGATGCCCTACAAGCTGCGCGATCCCGGCGTGACGCTGAAGCTGGAGGGTGAGGCCGTCGAGAACGGCGTGACGTACGACAAGCTCGCGCTGTCGTTCGCGGGCGTGGGACTGACGCCCGGCGACCATTACTGGGTGTGGGTGAACCGCGCGAACCACCGCGTCGAGCGCTGGGACATGGTGCTGCAGGGTCAGCAGCCCCCGCCCGTGTCGTGGACGCTCGAAGGCTGGGAGAGCCACGACGGCCTGTGGTTCGCCACGGTGCATCGCCAGAAGAACATCAACGTGTTCACGAACGCGGTGGAGACTCCGAAGGAGTTCCCCGCCGGAACGTTCGACCGGCCCTGACCGGCCGTCGCGCGCGACCCGTCGCCGCCGCGCACCGCACCTCGCCCCGACGCCATGACCACGATCCGAGTCTCCGAGATCTTCCACTCGCTGCAGGGCGAAGGCCCGTCGGCGGGCACGCCCGCGCACTTCGTGCGACTTCAGGGTTGCGACGTGGGCTGCCGGTGGTGCGACACGCGCTACACGTGGGACGCCGCGGGCGGCCGGGCGTGCACGATCGACGCCGCGCTCGACGAGGCCCGCGCGCTCGGCGAGGCGCCGCTGCTGGTGCTCACCGGCGGCGAGCCGCTGCAGCACCCGGGCGTGGAGGCGGTGATCGAAGCGGCGCTCGCACGCTGGTCGCGCGTGGAGGTGGAAACGAGCGGCGCGTGCCCGCCGTCGCTGCGCGACGCGCGCCTGGCGTGGAACGTGTCGCCAAAGCTGCCGGGCGTGACGCCGCGCTGGGCGGGCACGTGGAAACACGTCGCGGCGTTCGCCGCCGATCCCGGCGCCACGTTCAAGCTGGTGGTGGGCGACGATCCCGACGAAGCCGACGCGCTGCGGCTGATCGCGGAACACGCGCTGCCGCGCGAGCGCGTGATGCTGATGCCCGAGGGCCTCACCGACGCGGCGCTGCGCGAGCGCGCCGTGCGGCTGGCCGAGACGTGCAAGCGACACGGCCTGCGGCTGTCGCCGCGGCTGCACGTGTGGATGTGGGGCGCGCGGCGCGGCGTGTGAGCGCGGCCCCGCGACGACGCCCGGCCGGTGCGGCGCACGAACGATCGAACGGAGTGACGACACGATGAACGCACGACGCACCGCGGTGGTGCTGCTGTCGGGAGGGCTGGACTCGGCCACGTGCCTGGCGTGGGCGCGCGCGCAGGGCTTTCGCTGCACCACGCTCGCGGTGGACTACGGCCAGCGTCACCGCGTCGAACTGGAGGCCGCGCGCCGCGTGGCCGCCGCGCTCGGCTCGCAGGATCACCGCGAAGTGCGCGTGGACCTGCGCGCCGTGGGCGGCTCGGCGCTCACGGCTGATCTCGACGTGCCCAAGGGGCGCGACGAGGCGGCGATGGCCGCCGCCGTGCCGGTCACGTACGTGCCCGCGCGCAACGCGGTGTTCCTCTCCATCGCGCTCGGCCTGGCCGAGACGCTCGGCGCCGCCGACCTGGTGGCGGGCATGAACGCGATCGACTACTCCGGCTATCCCGACTGCCGCCCCGAGTTCGTGCGCGCGTTCGAGCAGCTCGCCCGAGTCGCCACGCAGGCCGGCGTCGAGGGCGCCGCGTACCAGGTCCACACGCCGCTCATGGCGCTCGACAAGGCGGGGATCATCCGGCTTGGTGTGTCCCTGGGCGTGGACTACTCGATCACGCACTCGTGCTACGATCCCGCGCCCGACGGACGCGCGTGTGGCGCCTGTGACTCCTGCCTGCTGCGGGCAAAGGGATTCCGCGACGCCGCCGTGCCCGATCCCACGCGCTACGCCCAGCCCCCGAGGTCCTGACTTCCGTGCGTGTCGAACTCGTCAAGGAATTCCGCTTCGAAGCGGCGCACCGACTTCCCCGCGTGCCGGCCGACCACAAGTGCTTTCGACTCCACGGGCACTCCTACCGCATCGAAGTGGCCGTGAGCGGTGAAGTGGATCCCGAGCTCGGCTGGTTCGTGGACTTCGGCGAGATCGCCCGGCGTCTCGAGCCCGTGCTCAAGTCCGAGCTCGACCACCGCACGCTCAACGACGTTCCCGGGCTCGAGAATCCGACCGCCGAGGTGCTGGCGGGCTGGTTGTGGAAGCGCTTCCAGCCCATGGTGCCCGGCCTCGCGTCCATCACGATCCACGAGACCTGCACCAGCCGCTGCATCTACCGCGGCGAATGACGAACGCGCGGCCCGGACGGCCGCCGGCCCGAGGGAAGATCCCGCCGCGGGCGGCGTAAGTCCTTCCGAGCAGCGCGCCGGCAAATACAGCCTCAAGACGGCCCCGGCGGGGCCGATCCTTCGGGCGACCCGAGGAAGAAGAGGAGCGCCATGAATTCCCGCATTTTCGTCACCGGAGCCACGGGCTACCTGGGCAGCGCCATCACCGCGCGGCTGGTTCGCACGGGCGCCGAGGTCTTCGGCCTCGCGCGCAGCGACGACAAGGCGCGCGCCATCGAAGCACTCGGCGCCCGCCCGGTCCCCGGCACACTCGAATCGCCCGCCGAGTGGATCGGCCAGCTGAAGAACTGCGACGCCGTCGTGCACGCCGCTTCGGATTCGGCGAACGCCGCCGAGCAGGACCAGCGCGTGCTGGACGCCGTGCGCGAGTGCGCGCTCGACGGCCGCGTGCGCCGGCTGCTCTACACGAGCGGCGTGTGGGTGTACGGCCCGAGCGCCGGCGTGGTGCTGGACGAGACCTCGCCGCGCCGCCCGCTGGAGCTGGTCTCCTGGCGCACCGCGCACGAGGAGATCGCGTTCGACCTGTCGTCGCACGAGGTGCAGACCGTGGTGCTGCAGCCCGGCATGGTGTACGGCGAACACCGGGGCATCCTCGGCATGTGGTTCGACGAGGCGCGCCGGAAGAAGACGGTCACGTGCTGGGGCGACGGCTCGCAGCACTGGCCCATGGTGCACCGCGACGACCTCGCCGAGGCGTACGCGCTGGCGCTGGAGCACGGCCGCACGGGCGAGCGCTACATCCTGGCCGACGAGTCGCACCACACGGTGAAGGACATGGCCGACGCCGTGGCCGCCGCCACCGGCGCGAAGGTGCAGCCGTTCCCCGCCGACCCGCTGAAGGCGGCCATGGGCCTGTTCGGCTCGGCGCTGCTGAACGACCTGCAGGTCAGCGCCGCCAAGGCGCGTCGCGAACTCGGCTGGGTGCCGCGCCACACGTCGTTCGTGGCCGAAGCCCCCGCGCTGTGGCGCGAGTGGCAGGAGGCGCGCGAGACGCCGGTCGCCTGACGCACGGTCGATCGCCTTCCATCGAGGCCCGGGCCACACGGTCCGGGCCTCGTGCTTTCCCGGTGGCCGCGCCGCCCGTTCCCTGACTAACCTGTCGTCCCATGGCCCGGCCGACGCCATCCCGAACACGCGAGCAGGCGCACCCCGCGGCGCACCCCGCGGCGCACCCCGCGGCGCACGCCGCCGCGCGCAAGCCCGCCCGCGCCGCGAGCACGCGCGTGGGCGCGTTTGCGCCGCTGCTGCTGGTCGCCGCGCTGGCCGTGCTGCTCGCCGCCTGCCGTGGCGGACGGCCTGGCGTGGCGGTGGCCGACGACTACGCGTTCCTCGCCTACCGCGCGTTCCAGCGGCCGTTCGACTGGTTCGGCACCATGGGCGCCGCGTATTACTGGCGGCCGCTCGCTCGGCAGGCGTGGTTCTCGGCCGTGTCGTCGTGGCTCGTGTCGGCGCCCGGCGTGATGGCCGCGATCCACGCGGCGCTGCTGCTGGCGCTCGCGTTCGTGCTGTTCCGCATCGCGCGGCGCGGCCTGTCGCCGTGGGCGGCCGCGGCGCTCGCCACCACGCCGCTGCTGACCGAGGCCGCGCGCGTGTGGTTCGCGTGGCCGAGCGCGGTGCAGCACCTGCTCGCGATGCTCGGCGCCGCACTCGCCGTGCATGAGGCGCTCGCCGGGCGCGGCTGGACCGCCGCGCTCGCGGGCCTCGCGGGTGCGTCGTCGCACGAGTCGGCCGCACTGGTGCTGCCCGCGCTGCCGCTGGTGGCGTGGCTGCGCGAACGGCGCGCACCGGCGGCTGTCGCGATGGCCGCGCCCGCCGCCCTCGCGCTGGCGCTGTGGGGCGCCGGCTACGCGTTCGCTCGCGCGCACGGGCTGCCGCTGCCGCCCGGAGGCCTCGCTCCCGGGCGCTGGCCGGCCGCGCTCGCGCACGTGGCGGCGGCGTTCGCCAACGTGGAGGACGCCGCGCCCGCGACGCGCGCGATGGTCCTCGCCGCGCACGCCGTGCTGCTGCTGGGCGCCGCCCTGTTCGCGACGCGACGCGACGCACGCCGCCGCCTCGCCGCGGCGGCCCCGGCGCTCGCCGCCGTCGCCGCGCTGGCGCTGGTCGCGACCCTGCCGCTGGCGACGCTGCTGCCCGACTGGAACGCGTGGCGCGCATCGCTGGCCATGCTCGCGGCGGGTCTCGCCGTGGGCGGCCTGCTCGCGGTGGCCGAGCCGTGGCTGCTCGCGGCGTTCGTCGCGCTGCGCGCGCTGATGCTGCTGACGGCGCCGGTGCCGCTCCCGATCATCGCGCCGCTGCCTCCCGTGTCCACGTCGGACCTGTCGTACACGCGGCTCACGCGCCTGCAGATCGTGGCGCTCGAGGTGCACTCGGAGCTGCGCCGGCGCTACCCCACGCTGCCCACCGGGGCGCGCATCTACACGTGGAGCTTCCCGACCATGGTCGAGGTCGGGCTCCAGTCGCAGCTCGCGGCGCGCGTCTGGTACCGCGACTCGAGCCTGGCCTGGCGGCGCTTCGGCGGGCTCGCCACGTACGATTCGCTGCCCGAGGTGGTGCTGGGCATGAACCCGAACTTTCCCGACCGGCCCGTGGTCGTGATCGAACCGCGAACAACCGAGCTCACCCGCCAGGCCGTGCACGCGTTCGAAGCCGAGCAGTACGCGCGGGCCGAGTCGCTGTTCGTGGCCGCGCAGGCCGCGCAACCGCGCCCCCTGTGGGAAACCGAGGCCGCCGCACTCGTGAATCGCGCCGTCTGCCGATTCCAGCTCGGCGACTACGCCGCGGCCGAGTCGCTCGCGACCATCGCCCGCGAACTCGCGCCCGGCAACGGTGAAGCTCCGGCCATGCTCGCGTGGACCGCGCTCGTGCGAGGGCAGCGCGAGGAGGCGGCGGGGTTCCTGCGCGAGGCCTTCGCCAAGAGCCCGAACTCGGACATCGCCCGCCAGGCCGCCGCCGCGTACGAGCAGTCGGGCGGCAGCGCCCGCTGAACACGCATCTCCGGGCACGGTTCCTCCACGACGGCGCCGCGACCGCCGGAACGGACCACGCCCTCTCCCGCGGCAGTCGCCCGTGCGCGTGCCGCGCCGCACGGCCGCTGCTATCCTGCGGCACCCCATGAACCTTCCCGATCCGGCCCGCCTGCCCGCGCTCTGGGAGTTCCACGTCTCCCGCGCCGCTCGCGAACGGTGCGCCTTCGACGACGCGCTCTTCGCCACCAATGGCCACGTGATCTTCGCGTCGCCGCTCGCCGCGCGTACGTTCGCGGCCCGGCTCACCGCCGCCCGTGGCGGCTCGCCGCCGGCGTCGTCGGCCGACCTGTTCGCGATGGGCCTGCTCGACGAGGTCATGCACCTGGTGCTCGCGCGCTACCGCGAGCAGTCCGACCCGCGCGCGTGGACCGACGCGCTCGCATGGTTCCGGGGCCGGCTCGGCGCCGACGCGCTCGATCACGCCTTGCTCGCGTTCTGCGAGGACTTCCCGGTGGTCGCGGTGCACCGCGGCCGGCTGTCCGCCGCGGCGTGGCTCGCGGGCGAGACGGCCGGCATCCCGCATCGCGCCGTCGCGCTGGAAGAGATGCTCCTGCTCTGGCTCGGCAACGCGAACCCCGCGTGCCGGCCTTACGCCGAGCTTTTCGACGACACGCTGCTCGGCGAGCGCAGCGCCTATCGCGGCATCACCGGCGCGATGCGCGAATACTTCGACACGCGCCCGCGCTTCGGGCCGCAGCGCTCCAACCTCGTCGACTTCCTGCGCGCGCCCATGCTGGCCGCGCCGCTGTCGCTGGCCGACCAGCTCGCGTGGATCCGCGAGCACTGGGCGTGGCTGCTCGGCGACTTCCTCGCGCGGCTGCTCACCGCGCTCGACGTGCTCGCCGAGGAGGCGCTCTACTGGTCGCGCATCGGCTGGGCGCTCGGCCCCGGTGGGCTCGGCGGCGACTCCAGCGAGAACGCCGTGCTGCGCTTCGGCGCGCACGACGAGGAGTACGAGGCGTTCAGCCCCGACCAGCACTGGATGCCCACGTGCGTGCTGCTGGCCAAGAGCACGTACGTCTGGCTGGACCAGCTCGCGAAGGCGTACGGCCGCGAGGTGAAGCGGCTGGACCAGGTTCCCGACGAGGAACTCGACCGCCTGCGCGACCTCGGCATCAACGCGATCTGGTTCATCGGCCTGTGGGAGCGCAGCCACGCGTCGCAGCGCATCAAGCAGCTCTGCGGCAACCCGGAAGCGGCCGCGTCCGCGTACTCGCTGCACGACTACGTGATCGCGCACGACCTGGGCGGCGAGGAGGCGTACGCGCGGTTGCGCGACCGCGCCGCCGCGCGCGGGCTGCGGCTGGCCAGCGACATGGTGCCGAACCACATGGGCATCGACTCGCGCTGGGTGGTGGAGCACCCCGAGTGGTTCCTGCAGCTGCCCGAGCCGCCGTACCCGGCCTACACGTTCGGCGGGCCCGACCTGTCCACCGACGGACGCGTGGGTCTGTGGATCGAGGACCACTACTACGATCGCAGCGACGCGGCCGTGGTGTTCAAGCGCGTCGACCGCGGCAGCGGGCACACCACGTTCATCTACCACGGCAACGACGGCACCAGCTTCCCGTGGAACGACACCGCGCAGCTCGACTACCTGCGCGCCGACGTCCGGGAGCAGGTGATCCAGACGATCCTCGCCGTGGCGCGGCGCTTCCCGATCATCCGCTTCGACGCCGCCATGACGCTGGCCAAGCGCCACATCCAGCGCCTGTGGTTCCCCGAGCCCGGCTCGGGTTCCGGCATCCCGTCGCGCGCGGGCCACGGGCTCACTCGCGCCGAACTCGATCACCTGATGCCGCAGGAGTTCTGGCGCGAGGTCGTGGACCGCGTCGCCGTGGAGGCGCCGGGCACGCTGCTGCTGGCCGAGGCGTTCTGGCTGATGGAGGGCTACTTCGTCCGCACGCTCGGCATGCACCGCGTGTACAACAGCGCGTTCATGAACATGCTGCGCGACGAGCAGAACGCGAACTACCGCAGCGTGATCAAGAACACGCTCGAGTTCGACCCCGACATCCTGCAGCGCTACGTGAACTTCGTGAACAACCCCGACGAGCGCACCGCGGTGGACCAGTTCGGGCGCGGCGAGAAGTACTTCGGCGTGTGCACGCTGCTCGCCACGCTGCCCGGCCTGCCGATGTTCGGCCACGGCCAGTTCGAGGGGCTCGAAGAGAAGTACGGCATGGAATACCGGCGTGCGTACCGCGACGAGGTCGTGGACGAGGGCCTGGTGGCCGAGCACCGCCGCCGCATCGCGCCGCTGCTGCACCGCCGCTGGCTGTTCTCGGGCTCGCGCGACTTCCTGCTGTACGACTGCTTCGCCGACTCGGGCAGCGTGAACGAGGACGTGTACGCGTACTCCAACCGCGCCGGCTCCGAGGCCGCACTGATCGTGTTCCAGAACCGCTGGGCCGACGCACGCGGCTGGCTCCGCATGAGCGCCGCGTACGCCGACAAGGGCGCCGGCCGCACGCTGCGCCAGCGCTCGCTCGTCGAGGGCCTCGGCCTGCCCGCGGGCGACGCGCTCGTGCGCTGCCGCGATCTCGTGCACTCGAACGAGTTCCTGCTGAACACCGCCGACCTCGCCGCGCGCGGCCTGCGCGTGGAGCTGGGTGGTTACGACTCGCTGGTGCTGCTCGACTGGCGCGTGGTGGCCGAGGACGGCCGCCCGTGGCGCCGGCTCGCCGACGAACTCGCCGGCGCCGGCGTGCCGAGCCTGGACGACGCGCTGCGCGAGCTGGAGCTGCGCCCGGTGCACGAGGCGCTGCGCGAGCTGCTCGCGCCCACCGCCACGCCCGCGCGGCTCGAGCGCGCCGCCGGCCAGATGCTGGCGGCCGCGCGCACGGTGGTGCACGGCGCGTGGCGCGGCGACGCCGGCACGATCGCGCACCGCCTGCTCGAGCGCTTCGCCGCGGTCGACGCGCTGCCCGCGGTGGCCGCGCACGGCCGCGGCTGGCCCGCGGCGATCGCGGGCGTGCTGCCGCTGCACGCCGCACCGACCGACGCCGAACGCATGGCCGCGCGCGCGTGGGCGGCCGTCGAGGCGCTCGGTTCGCTGCGCGATCCGCTCGGACCCGACGCCGGCGCCGTGGAGCTGTTCGACGCGCTGCGCGTGCGCCCTGCCGTCGCCGGAGCGCTGCGCGGCTGCGGGCTCGCCGACGACGACGCGTGGCGCGCCGCCGCCCGCGTGCGCGCCGCGTTCGCGCACCGTCGCTGGGCCGAGGGCCGCCCCGGCGCGGCCTCGGCGGCGCGTCGCGCGTTCGTGGACGATCCCGACGTGCGCTGGCTGCTGGACGTGAACGAGCACGGGGGCGTCACGTGGTTCGGCGCCGAAGCCTTCGAGCGCCTCGCGTGGTGGATCGCGCTGCCCGAACTGCTCGCGCAGGCCGACGCGCCCGACGCGACCGCGCTGCGCGCGCTGCGGGCGCGGCTCGATCGCGAACACGCCGCGGCTGCCGCCGCCGGCTGGAAGTGGAACGCGTGGGTCGCCGCCATGACCGGCGCGAAACCCGCCGCGGCCACGGCGAAGGCGAAGCCTGCCGTGAAGAAGCCGGCGGCCGCGAAGGCGAAGCCCGTCGCGAAGCAGCGCGCCACGGCGAAGGCGACCCCCGCTCCGCGCCGACCGGCCGTGAAGGCGAAGGCCGCCGCGAAGACGCGCGCCGCGGCGACCGCAAGGCCCACCTCGCGGAAGAAGGCCTCGGCGAAGGCGAAGCCCGTGGCGAAGAAGCAGGCCGGTGCAGGGCCGAAGCCCGTGGCGAAGCAGAAGCCCGTGCCGAAGAAGCAGGTCACCGCGAAGCCGAAGCCCACGGCGAAGCCGAAGCCTGCCGCGAAGAAGCCGTCGGTGCCCGCCCGCGGCAAGCGCATCACGCGCAAGCGCGGCTGAGCCACCCGCGCGCCGACCGGTTCCGCCACCCTGAAGATCCAGCGCCGACCGCCGGATCTTCATGGCGCCCCGCCGCCCACGCGAAAGGGCGGACACCTTTCGGAGCCCGCCCCTCGCAAGACGCCCGGTCCTTGAGCGTCGACCTTCGTTCGTCGCGTGTCAGTCCAGCCGCACGATTTCGCCTTCCTCGGTGAGGTCGAACTTCGACGCGAGCGGCTCCTTGGGCAGGCCGGGC
Source organism: Candidatus Eiseniibacteriota bacterium (assembly GCA_044222045.1). Lineage (GTDB taxonomy): Bacteria > Eisenbacteria > RBG-16-71-46 > RBG-16-71-46 > RBG-16-71-46 > JBGAMH01. Next base: position 9,612 of record JBGAOB010000002.1, on the reverse strand, counting down.
ATGCGCAGGATCTCGCCCGTGATCGGGATCACGAAGCCCGCCCCGGCCGCGAGCTGGATCTCGCGCACCGTCACCAGGAAGTCCTTCGGCCGGCCGAGCAGCGCCGGGTTGTCCGACAACGACTGCTGCGTCTTCGCGATGCACACGGGCAGCTTGCCGAAGCCGGCCTTCTCGAGCTGCGCGCGGTCGCGCTTGGCGCGGGCGGTGTAGTCCACGGCCTGCGCGCCGTACATCTCGTGCGCCACCGTGGCGATCTTCTTCTCGATGCTGTCGTTCCAGTCGTAGAGCGGCTTGAAGCCGGGCTCGCTCTTCGCCACCACGTCGCGCACGACGGTCGCCAGGTCCTCGCAGCCCTTGCCGCCCTCGCTGAACGTCTTCGCGACCACGGCCTGAAGGCCCATCGCCTCGCAGTGCACGCGCAGCGTCTCCACTTCCTCGTTCGTGTCCGAAGGGAAGTGGTTGATCGCCACCACGCACTTCTGCCCGAACTTCTTGATGTTCTCCAGGTGCTTCTCGAGGTTCGCGAAGCCCTTCACCATCGCGGTGGTGTTCGGCTGGTTCACCTCGGCCAGCGGCACGCCGCCGTGCATCTTGAGGGCGCGGATCGTGGCCACCAGCACGGTGGCGCTGGGCGCGAAGCCGCCGTAGCGGCAGTTGATGTCGAAGAACTTCTCGGCGCCCAGCTCGAACGCGAAGCCGGCCTCCGTCACCACGATGTCGGCGTACGACAGCGCGGCCTTGGTGGCGGCGATCGAGTTGGTGCCGTGCGCGATGTTCGCGAACGGGCCGCCGTGCACGAACGCGGGCACGCCCTCGGTGGTCTGCACCAGGTTCGGCTTGATCGCGTCCTTGAGCAGCGCGGCCATCGCGCCCACGGCCTTGAGGTCGGACGCGGTCACCGGCGTGCCGTCGGTCTTGTAGCCCACCACGATGCGGCCCAGGCGCGCCTTCAGGTCGGCGATGCCGTCGGCCAGGCACAGGATGGCCATCACTTCGCTCGCCGCCGTGATGTCGAAGCCGCTCTCGCGCGGAATCGCCTCGGTGCGGCCGCCCAGCCCGATCACGATGTCGCGCAGCGCGCGGTCGTTCATGTCCACGACGCGCTTCCACGTGACGCGCCGCGTGTCCAGGCCCACGGCGTTGCCGTGGTGCAGGTGGTTGTCCACGATCGCGGCCAGCAGGTTGTGCGCGGCCGAGATGGCGTGGAAGTCACCGGTGAAGTGCATGTTGATGTCCATCACCGGCAGCACTTCGGAGGCGCCACCGCCGGCGCCGCCGCCCTTCATGCCGAACACCGGGCCCAGGCTGGGCTCGCGCAGTGCGCACGCCGCCGTCACGCCGATGCGGGCCAGGCCCTGCGCCAGTCCCACCGACGTGGTGGTCTTGCCCTCGCCCGCGGGCGTGGGGGTGATGGCCGACACCAGGACCAGCTTGCCGCGCGGGGCACGGCCCCGGGTCGCGGCCATGGTGAGCTTCGCCTTGTACGGTCCGTACAGCTCCAGATGGGCCGGATCGATGTCCAGCGCGCGTGCGACTTCGACGATGGGTTTCATGGCCGCGCACTGTACGAAAACCGCAGCGACCTGAGTAGGGGTCGGATCAGTTCGCCTTTTCGCAACCGCTTGCGCGTTCCGTCGTCCGGGTCGCCGAGCCTCCGCGGGCGCGCGATTCGCGCCCCGCGGAATCGGCGCGGGAATCTCCTGCCGGATAGCACGACCGGCCCGTGCACCCCGCGCGCACGGATCGCGTCGCTCCCGGGGTCGCCGGCGCCCCGGCCCGTGACTCCCGTCGCGCCACGCCGCCTCGCCCCGCGCCGCGCGCTCGACCCACTCTCATGTGACTTCCCGCGCCGGGACGCTGTCCACGGATGTGCGCCACCGCGCGCTCCTCATTATTAGAAGAACGCGCTTGCGGCTTCTCGAAATCGAACCCTAGATTGCGCCATTGGCTCCGTGTTCCTGCTGCCCCTGGTCCACCACACCCCCACGGTGGCCCTCGCGTCCCGCAGTCGTCACCCATGGAAGGGTGCGGCGGTGATGTCGTCTCCCCAGCGCCGCTCTCTTCCCGAGGCTCGAATGGACTCCCACCGCCTGCTCCGCCGCATCCTGCCCTCGCTGCCTCTCGCCGCCCTCGCGCTGTTCGCGGCGTTCGCCCCGGTCCGCACGGCCCGCGCCGAAGGCAGCCTCACGCTGGTCTCCAGTGGCGGCAGCCGTCCCTACTTCGAGTACCGGAACGACTTCACGCAGAACTCCACGATCCGCCGCCTCACGCGTGTGTTCGTGTACGCCAACGCGGGCGAGACGCTGCTCGTGGCGTCAAGCGCCAACGGCACGGGCAACGGTCACGTGCGCTGGGTGTCGCCCACGGGCGGCGCGGGCAGCGCGCCCCTCGCGCAGGTGGTGCAGGGCAAGACGGTGGCGCTGATCGCCGACGTCACGCAGGAGCAGGCCGGGCCGCTGCCCGCCGCGGGCGGCTACCGCGCGCACGCGATCCCCGTGGGCGCGGGGGAGAGCGGCGTGTGGGAGATCCGCTTCGCGAGTCCCGACAGCACGAGCGGCCTCAACCCGCCGGTGCGCGCCGCACTCGCCGCGTGGACGCAGAACACCGGCGTGGGCTGGGTCGCCGCGTGGGACGTCACCGTGCGCGGCGCCGCGGGCGCGCCGATCGGCGGCCGCGTGTGGGTGGACCAGTTCGCCATGAACGTGGGCAACCCCGGCGTGGCCATGAGCTCGCAGTTCTACGTGCTCACGCGCGACGGCTTCCAGTACCGCGTCGACGCGAACGGCGTGCAGCCGTTCGGCTTCAACTTCTTCGCCAACAACAAGGGCTTCCGCGACGGCGCGGGTGTGCCGCTGTACCACTCGGTGCCGCTGGCGGGTTCCAACATCCAGAACCCCGACCAGTCCGACACGCCCAGCGACGTCACGCACAAGCTGTTCCTCACCTCGCCGGCGCTCGACCTGCCGGCGTCGGCGCCCAGCGCGAGCGGCGTCGACTGGCTGCGGCTGCCCTCGCCGTTCGTGGCCACGGCCAGCAACCTCACGTTCCTCGGCGTGGACGGCACGCCGAACCAGGCGGGCTCGGGCCTGGGCGGCACGTTCCACTTCGACTCCGACGGCAACGCCAACTACACGCTCGCCATCGATCTCGACGGCAACGGCGCGTTCACCGACGCGGTGGACCGCACGCTCGTGGGCGTGGCGGTGGCCGGCGCCAACAGCATCGCGTGGGACGGCCGCAACGGCCTCGGCGCGCCCGCTTCGCCGTCCGGCAACCCGTCGCAGGTGCGCGCGCGCGTCCAGATGCAGGGGGGCGAGGTGCACTTCCCTTACGCCGACGCCGAGGACAACCCCGCCGGCATCATCCTCGAGCGCCAGAACGGCCTGGGCGCTCCCGACTACACGGTGTTCTTCGACGACCGCCCGCTCGGCGGCCCGTTCGCGCTGCCACCCACCGGCGCCAGCAGCGCCGCGGGCGCGCACACGTGGACCGGCGCGTTCGGCGACATCCGCGGCATGGACACGTGGGCGTACGTGCCCGGCGCGCTCGTCCAGCTGGGCGGCGCGGTGCTGATCCGCGACGCCGACCTGGAGCTGGTCTCCAAGTCGCACGCGCCCGAGCCGTTCACGGTGGGCCAGCCGGCCACGTACACGTTCGTCGTGCGCAACAACGGGCCGGACTCCGCGTACGCCGCGGCCGTGATCGACACGGTGCCCGGCGTGATCCTGTCGCCTGCGCCCGGCGCGCCCGCCACCAGCGGCGGCGCGCACGTGATCGCGCAGGGCGTCACGGGCAACGTCTTCACCGCGTCGGTCGACCTTCCGCCCGCCGCCACCGCCACGTTCAGCGTCACCGGAACCGTGTCCGCCTCGGCCGCCACGCCCGTGCTGAACCGCGCGCTCGTGCTGCGCACCGACGACAGCGGCGACCTCGACGACCAGGGCCGCACCGGCGCGGGCAACAACAGCAAGCGCGACACCGCGTCCGTGCTCGCCGGCTCGCCCGACCTCACGGTGGACAAGCGCCACACGCAGGCGTTCGTCGTGGGCGTGGACGGTGTGTACCGGCTCGTGGTGCGCAACGTCGGGGTCGTGCCCACCGTGGGCACGATCACGCTCACCGACACGCTGCCCGCCGGGCTGTCGTTCGTGAGCGCCGCCGGCGGCTTCGCCGGCTCGGCCGCCGGCCAGGTGGTCACGCTCACGCGCGCCACGCCGATCGCGGCGGGCGACAGCGCGTTCGCGCAGCTGACCGTGGCCGTGGACTCCACCGCGGTGCCGCTGGTCACGAACTCCGCCGTGGTCTCGGGCGGCGGCGACACGAACCCGGGCAACGACCGCGACACCGATCCCACCGACGTGAGCCCCGCTCCCGACATGGCCGTCGACAAGTCGCACGCGGCGCCGTTCGTGGTGGGCCAGCAGGGCGTGTGGACCGTGGCCGTCAGCAACGTCGGCACGGGCACCACGGTCGGCACCGTCACCGTGCGCGACACGATTCCCGCCGGGCTCACCGTGCTGAACGCGTTCGGGCCGGGCTGGGGCGTCAGCATCAACGGCCAGGTGGTCACCGCGTTCACGACCGACGCCATCGATCCGGGCGCCACCGGCACGTTCAGCATCATCGTGGACGTGACCGCGGCCGCCGCGCCGGGCGTGGTGAACGCCGTCACGGTGTCGGGCGGCGGCGACTCGAGCCCCGGCAACAACCGCGACGTGGACCCCACGCCGGTGCAGGCGTTCCCCAACCTCGTCGTGGACAAGCGCCACATCGAGGACATGCACGTGGACACGCCGTTCGCGTGGACGATCGTCGTGTCCAACGTGGGCGCGGCACCCACCACCGGCGCGTTCACCGTGCGCGACACGCTGCCCGCGGGCATCGCCTACGTCTCCAGCGCGGGCACGGGCTGGACGACGTCGTTCTCGCTGGGCGTGCTCACCGCCACGAACCCGGGCCCGCTCGCGCCCGGCGACAGCACGAGCTTCACCGTGTCGGTGGTCCCCGACCGCACCGCCTGGCCGGGCGTCGACAACTTCGCGTGGGTCTCGGGCGGCGGCGACGCTTCGCCCGACGACAACTGGGACCAGGACCCGACGCCGTTCACGACCGAAGCCGACCTGCTGATCCAGAAGGTCTCGGTCGGCGCGTTCAGCGTGGGCGCCAACGGCACGTACGACCTGAGCGTGTTCAACCTGGGCACGGGCCCCTCGTCGGGCACGATCACCGTGCGCGACACGCTGCCCGCCGGGCTCACGTTCGTCTCGGGCTCCGGCACCGGCTGGACGGTGACCGCCGTGGGCTCGGTGGTCACCGCCACCACGAGCCAGACGATCTTCGCCGGCTTCGGCAACGCGCGGCACATCACGCTGACGGTGGCCGTGGACGCGGCCGCGCAGCCCAGCGTGACGAACTTCGCCACCGTCGAGGGCGGCGCCGACAGTGAGCCGGGCAACAACCGCGACATCGACGTGACCGCGGTGAGCGCCCCCGACCTGACCGTGAGCAAGAGCCACGCACAAACATTCGTGCCCGGCCAGAATGGCGTGTACACCCTGCTCGTGCGCAACCTCGGCAGCGCGCCCACCGCCGGCACGTTCACCGTCACCGACACGCTGCCCACGGGCCTCACGTACGTGAGCGCCACGGGCGGAGGCTTCACCGCCAGCGTCAGCGGCGCCGTGGTCACGATGACGCGGGCCGCCGCGCTCGCCGCGGGCGGCAGCGCCACGATCACGCTCACCGTGGCCGTGAGCCCCGCGGCCGTGCCGAGCGTGGTGAACAGCGCCACCGTCTCGGGCGGCAGCGACGTGAACCCGACCAACAACCGCTCCAGCGATCCCACTGCCGTGGGATCGCCCGACCTCACCGTGGACAAGCGTCACACGCAGTCGTTCGCCGTCGGCGTGAACGGCGTCTACACGCTGGTCGTGCGCAACGTGGGCGTGTCGCCCACCGTGGGCGCGTTCACCGTCACCGATACGCTGCCCGCCGGCCTCACGTACGTGAGCGCCACGGGCCCGTTCGGCGTCACCACGGCCGGGCAGGTGGTCACGCTCACGCGCAGCGCCGTGATCGCGGCGGGCGACAGTGCCGTGGCCACGCTCACCGTGTCGGTGGACGGCTCCGCTGCGGCCACCGTCGTGAACAGCGCCACCGTCGCGGGCGGCGGCGACGGCAACCCCGCGAACGACCGCGACAGCGACCCCACGGACATCGCGAGCAACGCCGACCTCGCGATCACCAAGTTCAGCACGGGCACGTTCGCCCTCGGCGGCACGGGCACGTACGCGCTGAACGTGCGCAACGTGGGCCTCGTCGCGTCGGCCGGGCAGATCGCCGTGCTCGACACGCTGCCCGCGGGCCTCACGTACGTGAGCGCCAACAACATCGGCTGGAACGTGGCGCACACGGGGCAGATCGTCACCGCCACCACCCATGCCTCGATCCCGCCCGGCGGCAGCACGAGCTTCACGATCACCGTGGCCATCGCCACCACCGCACCGTCGCCGGTGATCAACTTTGCTTCCGTCACGGGCGGTGGCGACACGACCCTCGGCAACAACCGCGACGGCGACACCACCACCGTCGTGTCGGCCGCCGACCTCGCGCTGACCAAGACGCACGCCGCACCGTTCGTGCTGGGCACCACGGGCACGTGGACGTTCGTGGTCACCAACGTGGGCACGTCGCCCACCACCGGCGCCTACACCGTGCGCGACACGCTGCCGGCGAACGTCGGGTTCATCTCGGCCGAGGGCGCCGGCTGGACGCTGGTGCAGGGCGGCGCCATCACCGTGATGCAGCGCAGCACGCCGCTCGCGGTGGGCGACACGTCCAGCTTCACGATCCGCGTCACGCCCACGCCCGCGGCGGTGCCGCAGGTGACGAACTTCGCGAGCGTCTCGGGCGGCGGCGACTCGAACCCGGCGAACGACCGCGCCAGCGACCCGACGCCCGTGGTGCAGGCGCCCGACCTCGCGGTGCAGAAGACCACCGGCAGCACGTTCGCCGTGGGCGCCGACGTGGTTTACGACATCAACGTGACCAACGTGGGCTCGGCGACCACCGTGGGCACGGTCACCGTGGCCGACACGCTGCCGAACGGGCTCACGTACGTGAGCGCCAGCGGCACCGGCTGGACGTTCGCGGCCACCGGCCAGGTCGTGGTGGCCACCGCGACCAGTGCGTTCAACCCGCTCCAGTCGCGCTCGTACGCGCTCACCGCGCACGTGGGCTCGGCCGCGATCCCCGGCGTCACCAACACCGCGCAGGTCGCGGGCGGCGGCGACGTGAACCCCACGAACGACCGCTCCAGCGTCACGAACATCTTCGGCAACGGCCCCGACCTCACGATCGCCAAGCGCCACACCGGCACGTTCGACCGCAACGCGGCCGCGTCGTGGACGATCGTGGTGCGCAACGTGGGCGTGCAGCCGACCACGAGCACGATCACCGTGCACGACGTGCTGCCCGCCGGCACGCAGTTCGTGAGCGGCGTCGGCGCCGGCTGGTCGTTCACGAGCAACGGTCCCCTCGTGGACGCGACCACGTCGGCCGTGCTCGCCGTGGGCGACAGCTCGGTGATCACGCTGAACGTGCTCGTGCTTCCGTCGGCGCCGGCCTCGCTCCAGAACACCGCCACCGTCGCCACGCCCGGGGACGTCAACGCCACGAACAACTCCGCCACCGACGTCGCGGCCGTGGCCGGCCTCGCGGTGCTGCGCGTGGTGAAGACCGCCTCGCCGCAGCAGGTCGAAGTGGGCGGCGTGGTGGACTACCGCATCGGCGTCACGAACACCGGTTCGTCGCCGGTGGGCAACGTGAGCGTGACCGACATCCTGCCGCCGGGCTTCGCGTACGTGATCGGCAGCACGCGCGTGAACGGCCTGCGCGTGCCCGATCCCATGGGCGCGCCGGGGCCGTCGCTGCAGTTCTCGCTGGGCACGCTGCCGCCGTACATCCCGTTCGACAATTTCTCGCCGGCCGACCAGGCGGTGATCACTTACCGCCTCGCGGTGGGCGTGGCCGCGGGCACCGGCTCGGCCACGAACGTGGCCGTCGCGCGCTCGCCCGACGGCGGCGTGGGCGGCTCGCCGCTGGCGTCGAACACCGGCACCGCCACCGTGCAGGTGGTGGGCGGCGTGTTCGGCGACCTCGGCATCATCGCCGGCAAGGTGTGGACCGACTGCGACTGCGCCGGCGACGGCCGCCAGGGCGCCGAGGAACTCGGCATCCCCGGCGTGCGCGTGACGCTGGAGGACGGCACGTCGGCGATCACCGACGCCGAGGGCAAGTACAGCTTCGCGAACGTGCGCCCGCGCCTGCACGTGGTGCGCGTGGACGAGTCCACGCTGCCGCCGGGCGCGGTGCTGGTGCCGCTCGACACGCGCAACGGCGGCGACGGCCGCTCGCGCTTCGTGGACCTGAAGGCCGGCGAGTTCCACCGCGCCGACTTCGCCGAGCGCAGCAACGACGAGCGCGTGCTCGACGCCGTCCGCGAGCGCCGCACGAACGGCGAACCGTGGGCGGCGATCCTGACCGAAGACACCTCTTCCGGTCCGAAACGCACGCACTACGACGTGCCGCTCTCGGAGTGGGGCTCCACGCACGGTTTCGAAACTCCGTCGATCGGCCTCGACCGTGCGTTCACCGCGCGGCACGACGCGATCACGCTGGAAACGGACGGAGGCCGCTGGGTCGATCCGTCGGGGCAGCCGATCGTCGACGCCGACCCCACGCGGCCCGGCACGCAGGTTCCGGCGAGCTACTTCCAGAACGGAGCCGGCACGGCGGGGCTGCAGCCTTCGAGCCGTCTGAAGGAGGCGCGCATCGCCCTCTCGGCCGGCGACTCGACCACGACGATGACCGAACGCTTCGTCCCGCGGCGACTTCCGTTCCTGCTCTCCGGACTTGCCGAAGCGCGCGTCGAGTTGCGTTCACTGGAGCACGGCGAGCTGAACGGCGTCCCGCGCGATCGCTTCGAGGACGCGCTCCGCGATGCGTCGATCGACGACGAGGACGGCAGGACGCAGGGCGGCGCGCGTGGTGCGCTGTTCGCGCGCGGCGACGTGGGCCACGGCGTGCAGCTGACCGGCCGCTGGGACAGCGAGCAGGATCCCGAGCGCCGGCTGTTCCGCGACATCCGCCCGTTCGAGGGCTACGACGTCACGGGCGACGCGTCCACGCACGAGTGGGACGCGCAGAGCACGTCGCGCCTGTACCTGCGGCTCGACAAGCAGGCGTCGTTCGCGCAGTTCGGCGACTTCTCCACGCCCGTACGCGACGCACAGCGGCTGGGCGCGTTCACGCGCAGCCTGAACGGCGGCTTCGTGCGCGCTTCGGGCAGGCTCGCCGAGCTGGACGGCTTCGTGAGCGAAGGCCGCTCGCGCCAGGTGGTGGACGAGTTCCGCGGTCAGGGCATCTCGGGCCCGTACGCCTTGTCGCGCGCCTCGGGCCTGGTCCACTCCGAGCAGGTGGAGCTGGTGACGCGCGATCGCAACCAGCCGTCGCGCGTGCTGAGCACGCAGCGGCTGACGCGCTTCACCGACTACACGATCGAGCCGTTCACGGGCGCACTCATGTTCCGCCGCCCCGTGCCCGCGCTCGATC
>JBGAOB010000186.1:0-10438 GCA_044222045.1 Candidatus Eiseniibacteriota bacterium | reverse complement strand
CGGCGGGCTTGAACACCGGGACCTGCTCGAGGATGAGGCGGCGCACTTCCGAGAGCGTCAGCCGGTCAGTCGCGGGATCGAAGTGCTCGAGCCGGCCCGCCGCCTGCACGGGCTGGAACGTGACGCCGCGCACGCAGCGCTGCGCCGCGGCGTACTCGAGGATCCGCCCCACCTCGCCGTCGTTGACGCCTTTCTGCAGCGTCACGACGAGCGTGGTCGAGAGGTTGAGCGCGTTGAGCTTCGCGAGCGCCTGCTCGCGGACCGAGCGCAGGTCGGCGCCGCGCAGGCGCATCAGCGCCTCGCGCTCGAGCGAGTCGAACTGCAGGTAGATCTCGAAGCCCGGCAGGTACGCGGCGAGCTTCTCGGCGAAACCGTCCTCGCGCGCGATGCGGATGCCGTTCGTGTTGAGCATCAGGTGGCGGATCGGCCGCCGCCGCGCCGCGTCGAGAATGGCGAAGAAGTCCGGGTGCAGCGTCGGCTCGCCGCCCGAGATCTGCAGCACGTCGGGCTCGCGCTCGTTGTGCACCACGAGGTCGAGCATGCGCTCGACGTGCTCGAGGCTCCGCCAGCCCTCGCGCTTCGGTCCGCTCGAGGCGTAACAGACCGGGCACTCGAGGTTGCAATGGTCGGTGACCTCGATGAGCGTCAGGCACGAGTGCTGTTCGTGGCTCGGGCACAGGCCGCAGTCGTACGGGCAGCCCCACTTCACGGGGGTGTTGTAATGGTTCGGCTGCTCGGGGTGCTTCAGGAACACCTCGCGCGCGCGCCGCCAGTAGGCGATGTCGTCGGCCAGCAGCACGCGCTCGTGGCCGTGCTGCGGGCAGTCCTTGAGCAGGTACACGCGTTCGTCCTCGAACACGATCTTGCCCTCGACTCGGCGGTAGCACGTGGAGCAGATCGACACCGCCACGTCGTAGAACAAGTACGGCCGCACGCGATCAGACACGACGCGCTCCTCCGAAGACGCGCGGCAGGTGCGGCGCCAGGAACGCGACGCCGGCCACGCAGGCGATCTGGATGGCGGTGAGCCCGGCCCAGGGTCGCGGCTCGGGCTTCCACCACTCGAGGACGAAACGGAACGCCAGGTACAGCGCCACGAAGCCGCGAAACAGGTCGCCGTCCGCGCGGTGGGCGTCGCGCTGCCGCAACGCGACCCACGCGCCGATCGCCGCGAGCGCCGCGATCTCGTAGAGCGCCGCCGGGTGGCGTCGCACGCCGTCGCCGAAGTCGATGCCCCACGGCAGGCGCGTCGGGTTGCCGGGCGTGCCGTCGGTGAGCCCGGCGAGGAAGCAGCCCACGCGGCCGAGGGCGATGCCGATCGCGAGCGGCAGGGCGAACAGGTCGCCCGTGGAGCGCGTCTCGCCCACGGCGCGCTTCACCGCCTCCACCGCGATCCAGCCGCCGAGCAGCCCTCCCACGATGGTCTTGCCCGACAGCGCGGCGAGCGGACCCGGCGCGCCCGGGTCGAACGCGTGCTGCGCGAACGCCAGCAGCCGGGCGCCGATCAACGCTCCCACCGCGGCCGCCGCGATCACGCTCCAGCGCGTGTTCTCGTGGATCGCGTCGCCCCAGCGCCGGCGCAGCACGAGGTACGCGCGGAAGCCGAGGAAGTAGCCGAGCGACTCGAACACCGCGTGCGCCGGCAACGTGAACGAGCCGATCGGGAATGTCACCGGGAACGTCATCGCGCCCCGCCGCGCCAGCGCAGCGCCACCTGCCGCGCCACCACGCTCGGCGCGAGCGCGTCCATGGCGTGTTGCCAGCGCACGCCCCAGCGCACGGCAGTGGCGCGGCCCTCGCGCGCGGCGTCCAGCGCCTCGCGTGCGACCTCGTCCACCGGCGTCGTCGCGTCCTGCGCGCCCGCCGTGTCGTAGCGGCCGAGCGCCCGGCGGCCCAGCTGGCGGCGCGTGGCCGTGTCCATGTGCGGCGGCACGAACGTGGTCACGGTGACGCCGGTGCCCGCCAGCTCGCGCCCCAGCGCCTCGCTCCACGCCCACAGCGCGGCCTTGCTCGCGGCGTACGCCGAGAACAGCGGCAGCGCGTTGCGTGCGCCGGTCGTGGCCACGTTCAGCACGGCGCCGCGCCCGCGCTCGCGCAGGCCCGGCAGCACGGCGCGCGCCAGGCGCTGCGGCGCGAACACGTTCACCTGGAACGCCGTGCGCTCGGGGGCCGGGCGTCGCTCTCGGCGAACGTGGCGGCGTCGGCGCGCGCAGCCGCGTTCACCAGCAGGTCGCATCCGCCCGGCGAGCGACGCGTTGCCGGCGATCCAGCGCTCGAGCGCGCCGTCGTCCGCGAGATCGACCGCGGCGAGGGTCACGGCGACGCGCGCGCGCAGCCGCGCCGCCACCGACTCGAGCGCCGCGGCGTCGCGCGCGAGCAGCACCAGCGCGCAGCCCTCGTCCGCCAGCCGCGCCGCGATCGCGGCGCCGAGCCCGCGACTCGCGCCGGTCACCAGCGCGCGGCGCCACGCGCCGGGCGACCCGGCGCGGCGGCTCGGCGCCGCGGCCAGCAGCGCCGGCGCGGACACCACGACCGTTCGCGCCGCGCCGAGGGCTTCGTCGAGCGCGCGCTCCAGCGCGGCGAAGTCGTCGTCGTTCGTGCACGCGTGCGCCGCGAAGCGCGCGCTGCCGCGCCGCCACGTGGCGTCGATCCGCTGCCGGCCGCAGGCGGCGCGCAGCGCGTCGAGCGTGCCGCCGGTCGCGCGACCGTGACGATGCCCGACGTGGCGCCGGGCGCGCCGTCGTGCACCCGCGCACGCCGTGCGCGGCGAACGCCCCGGCGAGCCGCGCGCGATTCGCGGCGACCGCGGCGAACACGGCCGGCAGCCCGCCGCCGCGAGGCGTGTCGACCGAAGCGCCGAGCCCGGCGATGCGCGGCCACGTCGGGCAGGCCGGGCTCGAAGCGCGCGGCGCCTTCGGCGAACTCGAGCGTGGGAGCGTCGTCGTCTCCCGCGTGCGCGAACTCGCCCAGCCCACGAGCGGCGCGCGCAGTTCGGGGCAGCCGTTCGCGCGCGATCCACAGGAACCCGGCGCCCACGGGGCCGAGCAGCCACTTCTGCGCGCCGCACGCCACGAAGTCCGCGCCCCACGCGCGCACGTCGGCGGGCACGGCTCCCACCGCCTGGATGGCGTCCACGCACACGAGGATGCCGCGCGCGCGCGCGCCGCGACCGCCGCCACGTCGAGCACGCGCCCGTCGCGGTACGACACCGCCGAGATCGCGATCAGCCGCACGCCGGCGAGGTCCGTGCGCGCGAGCTGCGCGGCGAACTCCACGCCCGGCTCGACGGGCACGGCCTCGGCGCGCACACCGAGCGCCGCCAGGTTCGTCCACGCGAAGCGGTTCGGAGGCGAACTCGTCGGCCGGGTACAGCACGCGGTCGCCCGGCTTCCACGCGACCGCGCCCGCCGCGAGCGACAGCGCGGTCGACGTGCAGGTGGTGAACGCGATCTCGTCGGCGCGCGCGCCGATCGCACCGGCCACCGACGCGCGCGTGCGCTCGACGGTCGCGACCCAGTCGTCGAAATGGTCCGCCATCGGCGCGCGCCCTCGTCCGCCGTGGCGCACCATGGCGTCGCCGCGCGCTCGCCAGCATCGGCGCGGTGCCGGCCCGGTTGAGGAACGCGCGCGAGGCGAGCGTCGGAAGCTGTGCGCGAAGCGACGGAATCACGTGCCGGCCTTCGCGCCCGCGAAATGGCGGCGCATGCCGCGCAGCACGATCGTCAGCGCGCCGCCCGCGACGCACCAGGCCAGGAACACGAGCATCGGCGGCCACGACCAGCCGTCCGCGGCTTCGAAGCAGGCCACCAGCGCGGCCACACGGAAGGCCGCGAGCCGGTCGGTCTGGCCGACCGGGCCCACGCTCTGCGTGGGCAGCTTCAACGTGGCGCCGACCAGCCCCGCGAACGACGTGAGCCACGCCGTGATCAGCGCGCCCATCCCCCACGCGCGCCACGCGGGCCGCGCGAACGCGAGCGTCCCCATCAGCAGCGTGTCGCACAGTTCCGGCACGAACCGGTTCAGGATCGCGCCCGTGCGCGTCTCGCGCCCGTAGGCTCTGCGCCACTGGCCCGTCGAGCGTGGTGAGGAACATGCGCACGAACACGAGCACGATCGCGGCGATCCAGCCGCGTTCGTCGCCGTGCGCGCCGATCCATGCGCACCCCGCCGTGGCGGCGCCCACCGGCAGCACGCACCAGGTGACGGCGTTCGGATCGAGGCCCTTGAGAACCGGCAGCAGGCCTTCGAGCGCGCGGCGCACGGGGTACTTGAGGTTGTAGAGGCCGAGGTCCATCACGCTCAACCCCCGGTGCCGCCAGGCTTCCGCGCCCGCGTCACCGAGTAGTAGCCGTGCGTCGGTCCGGCGCGTCTCCACCGGTTCGAGCCCCGCGCCGCTCATCCAGGCCAGCATCGACTCGGCAGGCCGCATCTTCATGCTCAGCGCGCCGCGTTCGTGGCTCGAAAACGCGGCCTCGGTGAACGCGAGGTCGGGGTGCGCGCACTGGTTCGTGACCACGAACCAGCCGCCGGGTTCGAGCACGCGCGCGAGCATCGCGAGCGAGCGGCGCACGGACGCGTCGTCGGAGATCCAGTCGTAGAAGCCGGACGCCACGATCACGTTGGGCCGCGGCGCCACGGCGGCGAGCGACGCGGCGTCGAACGCGTCGCCGCGCTCGAAGCGCACGTGACCGAGTCCGTGCCGCGCCACCTCGGCGCGACCCTCGGCCAGTCCGCGCTCGTCGAGGTCACGGCACAACGCCGTCACGTCGTGCTCGCCCGTGCGCGCGAGCACCGCGATCACGTAGGCGCCGGGGCCCGACGCCACGTCGACCAGCGAGATCGCGCGCCCCTCGGCGCGCAACGCGGCGATCGCGGCTTCCAGCCCGGCCTCCAGCAGCGCGCGCCGTTCGCGCACGGCGCGCCAGCCGGCGTGCGACAGGAACTGCGCGTCGATCCAGCGGCCGATGCCGAGCCGCCCCGACGGGCGGTTGCGGTAGACGTAGGCCAGCATCGTGCCCGACGTGAGGCCGTGCGCGTAGCACAGCCGCACGCCGTCGGCGAGCTGGCCGACCGTGCCCAGGAACGCGCGGGCGATCGCCCAGTTCAGGCGCTGCAGCGGCCCGGCCGTGCTCACGTGCCCCTCGCGTAGAAGAACCGCACCACGTGGAAGAACACCGGCACCGAGAAGCACACCGAGTCGATGCGATCCAGGATGCCGCCGTGCCCGGGCAGCAGCGAGCCGAAGTCCTTGAGCCCGCGGTCGCGCTTGATCGCCGACATCGTGAGCCCGCCCGCCACGCCGAGCACCGCCAGCAGCAGCGCGGCGACGCCGGCGCCGATCGGCGAGAACGGCGTGGCCCACCACAGCGACGCGCCCACCGCGGCCGAGCCCAGGACGCCGCCGGCGAAGCCCTCCCACGTCTTGTTGGGGCTGATCACGGGCGCCATCTTGTGGCGGCCGAGCCAGCGCCCGAACAGGTACTGCAGGAAGTCCGACAGCTGCACCACGAGCACCGCGAACATCAGCAGCTTCGCGTTCTCGTTGCGGTACTCGGGAATGCGCAGCCACAGCAGCGCCGGCGCGTAGCTCACGCAGTAGACGCACACCATGAGCCCCCACTGCAGCGTGGCCGTGCGTTCGAGGAAGCGCTCCGCGTCGCCGACCATGGCGTTCAGCGTGGGGATGAACAGGAACACGTAGACCGGGATGAAGATGCTCCAGAAGCCGTACCAGTGCATCGCGATCAGCACGTACTGGAGCGGGGTCACGATGAAGAACGTCCACACCATGGCGCGATGATCGCTGGCCGCCATGGGCGCCAGGCTCAGGAACTCGCGCAGAGCCAGCAGCGAGATCATCGCGAACAGCGCGATCGAAGTCTTCTCGCCCGTCAGCAGGGTGGCCGCGAACAGCAGCGCGATCACCCAGTACGACTTCGCGCGCTCGAACAGGTTCGCCGCCATCGCGCGCTTCGGCCCCTCGGGCAGCCGCCCGCGCAGCCACCACGACACCAGCGTGGTCAAGCCGAGCAGCCCGAACACGGACCACAGGATGCCGTTCAGTTCGCGGTCGTCGATGAACGTCACGGGGTCCTCAGCCGTCGCACGGCGTCGCGCGCCCTCGCGAGGAACGCGGCTCGTTCCTCGCCCGCCACGCGTGGCAGTGGAACACCGAACGTCACCACCGACAACACCGGCACCGGCAGGTGCGCGCCGCGCGGCAGCGACCGGTCGAGGTTCGACAGGTGCACGGGCACCAGTTCCACGTCGGGACGCTCGCTGGCCAGGTGGTACAGCCCCGGGCGGAACTCGCCCGGCTCGCCCGCCGTGCCGCGCGTGCCCTCGGGGAACAGGATCAGCGAGTCGCCGTGGTCGAGCGCCTCGAACAGCGGCTCGAGCGGGTGCTGGTGGAACCCGGCAGGCTGGCGATCCACGAGCACGGCCCGGAACGCGCGCGACGCCAGGAAGCGCCGCAGCGGCCCGGCCTGCCAGTAGTCGCGCGCGGCCACCGGGCGCGTGCGCTCGCGCAGCTCGCGCGGCAGCACGGCCCACAGCACCACCGCGTCCAGGTGACTGGAGTGGTTCGCGAAATACACGCGGGGCCTCGGGTCGGGGCTGCAGCCGAGCCAGCGCGGACGCGCGCCACTCACCAGTCGCGCGAATCCCGCGAGGAGCTCCGCCGGGGTCATGCGCGCACGATACGCTGGCGCGCGCGACGGCGTCGAGCACGCTCAACCGTCCGACCGGGACTCGTCGACCCACTGCTGCACGACCGGGTCCAGCCGCGGCTCCTCGTCGACGGGCTTCGCGGCCGCCCGGCTGCGGAGCGCGAACACCAGTACGTTGACCACGAACAACGCCAGCGCCGTCCATTCCACTCGCATGCGTCCCTCCCGCGGGAACCGCGCGCGGGGGGCATCGCGGCGTCCCGATCGGAAACGAGCGTGCGGTGCGGACCGGGGTACGGAGTCAAGACCCGGATCCGGGGCCCGCCGGTCGGTTCAGGCGCCCGTGGTGCGCGACCGCGCCGGCTTGCGCACGGCCGGGCTCCGGCCGAAGCGGGCCATGATCGGGCACTCGCCCTTGCCGGACTTGCGCAGGCAGCTGCCGAGCGTGCGCTTGAGCTCGGAGCGCACGCCCGCCAGGCGGCGCAGCTCCGTCTCGGTGGCCTCGAGCTTCTCCTCGAGCGCGTCGCGGAAGTCGCGGCAGAAGTCGCCGCCGCCGAACAGTCGCCGGCCCAGCTCCTTGATCTCGGCGAGCGAGAAGCCGATGCGCTGCGCCAGCCGGATGTACTTCACGATCTCCACCGCTTCGTCGCCGTACGTGCGCCAGCCGTCGAGCGGCTGCGGCGGCTTGGGCAGCAGCCCCTCGCGTTCGTAGAAGCGGATCGTCTCCACGCCCACACCGGCCTCGCGGGCCAGCACACCGATGGTGCGTCGCTTGATCACGGCACGTTCTCCGGGAAGTCGGCCTCGCATCGCGGTCACGTCGAACCGGGGGATGCGGCATTAAGCCACGACTCGGAAGGACGTGCACGGCCGCGGGCGGAACCGTGGCCGTCGATGGGGCGTCGCGGACGCGGGGGCCACGGGGCTTCGGGGTCGCGCGTGGAATGCGTTCCGGGACCACGGGGCGGACACGGGCCGGGTCGGCGCCCGTCACGACGTCGCGACGAAGCGTCCGTTCCCCGTGGGAAGCACGCCCGCCGCGCCCGATCAGGCCGCCCGGCCGTCCTTCGGGCGCGCGGTGCGCAGGCCGACGTGCTCGTGGATCTCGTGCACCACGCGGTCGGGGTCCTGCGCGTACAGCTCCACCAGCCGCGACAGGTGCTCGTACGACTCGAGCGGCATCGCCGTGAACTCGAGCCCCATGCCCGTGCCGGTGTGCTGGCGCACGACGGCGTCCACCTCGAACACGAGCGCGTCCTCGGCCAGGTCGTTCGTCAGTCGCAGCGGGAGCGACGTGCCCACGGGCAGCGGCTGCTCGCACAACGCATGGCCGCCGCGCAGGCTGAGCTGCTCCACCTCCCAGTACTGCTCCACGCCCTCGGCGTCGGTCCACATGCCCCAGAGGTGCGCGGGCACGCGCGTGAACTCGCGTTGTTCCTGGCCCATGACCTGGTCCCCCTCGATCGTCGTCGCCGGGGCCGCTCGCACGTGGGCCGCGCCCGACATGCCCCGATGATCGGCTCGCCGGGCGCGCCGGAAGAGGGGCAATTGGCGCGGCAAGTGCGCGGCGCCGCAAATGGCGGCAAGTGCACCGCCGGCGCAGACGGGCTCCCGGCGCAGGCGATCCGTGTGCCCCCGGTTGCACGACGCGCGGCGCTCGCCGAAACTGCGGCCCATGTCCACCACCCGCACCGACCAGGCCGGGGACGCCGAGCTGCTGCAGGCGGCCCGAACGGGCGACCGCGTGGCCCTGGAGGCGCTTCTGCAGCGTCACCAGTCCCGGGTCTGGCGCTTCGGGATGAAGATGTGCCGCAACCCCGACGACGCCGGCGAGGTGTTGCAGGACACGCTCATCGCCATGGCCCGTTCGGTGGGCGACTTCCGCGGCGAGTCCTCGCTGCACACCTGGATCTACTCCATCGCGCGAAGCTTCTGCCTCAAACGACGGCGCAAGACGGGGATGGCGCGGCTGACCGCCGGGTCGCTCGACGGCGAGCTCGCCGTCCAGGGTGAGCGCATGCCGGACCCGGGGCGCCTGCCGGAGGACGTCGTGGCGGGGCGCGAGATCGAGGCCGCCGTCCACACGGCGATCCAGGCGCTGGCGCCGATGTACCGCGAAGTGCTGGTGCTCCGGGACGTCGAGGGGCTGACCGCGCCCGAGGTGTCGGAAGTGCTCGGCATCTCCGTGGAAGCCGTGAAGAGCCGGCTGCACCGCGCCCGCATCATGGTGCGCGAGCAGCTCACGCCCATCCTGGGCGGTGAGGCGGCCCCGGCGCCCGGCTGTCCCGACGTGCTCACGATGCTGTCGCGCCATCTCGAGGGCGAGTTGTCGACCGACGCGTGCGCGCAGATGGAGAAGCACCTCGAGGGCTGCCCGCGCTGCAAGGGCTCGTGCGACTCGCTGCGGCGCATGCTGGCCATGTGTCGGCAGGCGCCGGGAACCGTCGTGCCGACGAACGTCGCGACCTCGGTGCGCGAGGCGCTGCAGCGCTACCTCGACGAACACCAGTAGGCGCTGGTCGCGGCTCCGGGCGCGCTCGGCCGCGGGCGGCGCTCCCTCCCGCGACGCCTTCCAACCTCCGGCGGGCGGCGACTGTCCGAAGCGCCGATGTCCCGCGGTTCCACGTCCGCTCTTCCGAGGAGGGTGCATGTCGTCGCGCGTTCTGGCCGCCGGGGCGGTCGCGGTGGGCCTGCTCGTGGGCGTGGTGTGGGACGCGCGAACGGCCCATGCGGACGTGATCCCCGACACGCCGCTCGGGCGCCGGGCCGCGGCGTGGCTCGAGGCGTTCAACTCCGCCGACCCGGCGCGGCTGCGCGCGTGGTTCGAGGGCCACCTGACCGAGGCGGCGCTCGCCGATCGGCCGGCCGAGTTGCGCATCACGCGCCACCAGCAGATGCACGCGGACCTCGGCGACCTGCAGGCCACCGGCGCTGGCGACGGGCCGGGCGGCGCGCTCGAGCTGCACGCCCGCGCCGCGCACGGGCAGGACGTCGTCGTCGAGTTCCACCCGTCCGGCGACGCGTCGCAGCGGCTGGAAGGGGTCGGCGTGCGCGTGGAGTCGGGCCCCGACGAACCGCGCGGACCGGCGATCGAGCCGCCGGCGGCCACCGAGGCGGCCGTGTCGGCGCGCGTGCGGGCGGTGGTCGATTCGCTCGCGGCGCGCGACGAGTTCTCGGGCGCCGTGCTCGTGACGCGCGGCGGACGCACGCTGGTCGAGAAGGCCTGGGGCGAGGCGGATCGCGAACGACACCTGCCGAACCGCACGGACACGCGCTTCAACATCGGCTCGATCAACAAGCTGTTCACGAAGGTCGCGATCGCGCAGCTCGCCGGGGCGGGCAAACTGCGCCTGGACGACACGCTGTCGCGCTGGGTGCCCGAGCTGCCGGCCGCCGTGGCGTCGCGCGTGACGATTGCGCAGCTGGTGGCGCACCGCTCGGGATTCGGCGACTTCTTCGGCCCCGCGTACGAGCGTGCCGATCACCGCACGCTCATGAGCAACGCGGACTACCTGCCGCTGTTCGCGGACAAGCCGCTCGAGTTCGAGCCCGGTTCGCGCGAGCGCTACTCGAACGCCGGTTACGTGCTGCTGGGGCTCGTCGTCGAGCGTGCGAGTGGCGAGAGCTACTACGACTACGTGCGCCGACACGTCTATGCGCCGGCGGGCATGAAGGCGAGCGAGTCGTACGCGCTCGACGAGCCCACCCCGAATCGCGCCGTCGGCTACATGCGTGACGGCGGCGCCCGGCGCACGAATCGCGACCAGCTG
>JBGAOB010000185.1:0-9971 GCA_044222045.1 Candidatus Eiseniibacteriota bacterium | reverse complement strand
CCGGATCGACCCAGCCCGTGTCGGCGCGCGCGGCGATCAGCGACCCCGGCGCGGGCACGAAGTCCTGCGATGCACCGCGGTAGAGCCGGTAGTACGCGAAGTCGGCCGCGCCGCTCGCGCCCCAGTGCAGGCGCGTCGCGCCGGCCACGTAAGCGGCGGTGAACGGCGCCGGCGTGGGTGGCGGCAGGTTGTCCACCGACCATCCGCTGTCGGCCGGCGAGTCGTAGTACACGCTCGGCGTGGACGTGACGGCGCGCACGAAGAACGTGGCGCGATGGATGCCGCTGGCGTTGGAGTCCACGACCGTCGGCGCCACCAGGTTGTAGACGGAGTCGCCGGTCGCCGAGAACGTGCCGACCACGTCCCAGCCTTCCATGGCCACGGCGGCGGGCGTGCCGGCCGGCGCGACCGCGCGCGACGCGCGCGCGCGCGACGCCAGCAGCAGCGTGGCGTCGATGCGGCGCAGCACGTCGTAGCGCACCACGGGCGTGGTCACGGACGGCCCGTCGAACGGGCTCGCGCTGACGCGCAGGCGCACCTGCCGGCCTTCGTCGCGCGTCACGTCCTTGATGCTGGCGATCGCGGGCCTGGCCGACGAAAGCACGCGATGGAACATCGGCAGCGACTGCGCGCCGGCGCACGCGGTGTCGCCGGTGTACGTGGCGTGGAACTCGTGACGCCCCGCGCCGGGATCGCTCACCGGCCACGTGGCGGTGCCGTTCGCGATGCGCGACTGGCCGAGGAAGGTCTCGCCCCGGTAGAAGCGCACGAGACCGGTGGCGGGGATCACCGCCGGCCACGCCGGCGTGAGGCCGGCGGTCAACGTGAACGCGTTGCCGACCAGCGTGGGTGCGGGCGCGTCCGTGAGCGCGAGGCGAACGGACTGCAGCCCGAGCAGCAGCGAGCTCAGGGACGATCCGTACGGTGCGATCAACAGGTCGGGGCGCCCGTCCACGTTGACGTCGGCCGCGAGCACGTGGTCGGCGTGCTCCACGTCGACGTCGTGACGCGAGGCGAATCCGCCCGTGCCGTCCCCCGTCATCGTGCCGACGACGCTCAGATCCACCAGCGTCGTCGGATCCTGCGAGTAGTCGCTCCACGCCAGGTCCAGCCGGCCGTCCACGTTCAGGTCGACCAGCTCGACGTGCGAGACGTGGCCGGCGTATCGGCTCAGGAAGCGCGGCGTGCCGAGGTTGCCCGCGCCGTCGTTCAACGACACGAACACGCTGTCGGGGCCGGTCGAGGCGCCGACCACGTCGGGCTTGCCGTCGCCGTTCACGTCGCCGGCCGACAGCCCGCGCAGCGAGCCGGTCGACGCCACGTCCACGCGCGTCGCGAAGCCCGTCGCGGTGCCCATGAGCACGGCGAGCGTGCCGGTCTCGATGCCGGCCACGATGTCGAGGCGCCCGTCCGCGTTCAGGTCGGTCACGGTGAGCGAGCGCGGCTGGCCGCCCACGCCGTAGCCCACGCGCGTGCCGAGCGCGCCGGTGCCGGTGCCGGGCAGCAGGCCCACCGCGTTGTTGCCCCAGCTGGCCACGAGCACGTCCAGATGTCCGTCCCGATTCGCGTCGGCCACGACCACCTCCTGCGGCTGGGCCCCGGTCGCGAGCGGATACGTGACGGGCGCGAGCAGGTGGCCTGCGCCGTCGTTCATGAGCACGTACACCGTGTCCGCGCTCGACGTCACGCCGACCACGTCGACGAAGCGATCGTGGTTCAGGTCGCCGGCCGCAAGGCTCAGGAGACCCAGCGGGGTCCCCGTGGACGAGGACCAGCGGAAGGTGCCGAGCCCATCCCCGAGCATCACCTCGACCCCCGGCACGTACGTCGACAGCACGCGATCGACCAGGCCATCGCCGTCGAGGTCCGCCACCACCTGCGCGGGACGGAGGCTGGCCTGGTGCGAGCGGAACTCGCGCACCGTCTTGAAGCGTGAGGCGAGGTCGGCGCACTGCACGGTGGCGGTGTTTCCCGTGTTGTTCACCGTGACCAGGTCGGAGAGCCCGTCACCGTCCACGTCGGCCACGGCCACCGCGCGCGGCGTGACGCCCATGGCGAAGTCGGCGCGCGCGCCCAGCACCCCGGTCAGGCTCACGGGGAACACGCCGATCGCGCCCGCGCCCGACATGGCCACGCACACGTCGGGCGTGCCGTTGCCGTCCACGTCGCCCACGCCCACGCCGATCGGCGTCGAACCGGTGGCGACGTCGACGCGCGTGCCGAGCACGCCGAGACCGGCGCCCGGCAGGAGCGACAGCGTGCCGGAGGTGTTGTTCGCCACGAGCACGTCGGGCTTGCCGTCGCGCGTCACGTCGGAGATCGCGACGCCGGCGGGCCGCGTGCCCACGGTGTAGTGCGTCGCGTTCTGGAACCGCCCGTCCCCCAGGTTGAGCAGCACCGACACGGTGCCCGCGTCGCGATTGGTCACCACCAGGTCGGGCGAGCCGTCGCCGTCGAGATCGCCGGCCGCGATGAACGTGGGCGTCGCGCCCACCGCGTGGTCGGTGCGGCTGCCGAACCGTCCGTGCCCGTCACCGAGGTGCACCGACACCGTGTTGACGCCCGCGCATGCGACCGCCGCGTCCAGCCGGCCGTCGCGGTCGAAGTCCGCCAGTACCACGCATTGCGGAGACGTGCGGGTATCGAAGACTCCGGGCGCCGACAGCGTGCCGTCGCCGTTGCCGAGCAGCACCGACAGCGTGTTCGCGCCCGAGTTCACCACGACGACGTCGGGACGCCGGTCGTCGTTCAGGTCGCCGACCGCCAACGAAATCGGCAAGGCGCCCGCAGGGTAGTCCGCGCGGGACGCAAAGCCGCCGCCGCCGGTGCCACGCAACACGGAAACCGATGCTCCCGTGTTGTTGACGGTGACCAGGTCGGGCACGCCGTCCCGGTCGAGGTCCGCCACGGCGAAACCGGTGGGCCGCGTGCCGGTGGCCACCGTGAGCCGGGGCCCCGGCGTGAACACCGCGGCCTTCGAGGGCGCGAAACAGCACGCGACTGCACACGCGACGAGAGCGCACGCGAACGCGGATCGGAACGGCGGGGCGAGAAGCGATCGAGACATGACTTCCTCCGGTTCGGGGCGGGCGCGGCGATCGCGGGCCCGCGGCGGGCCGGCGAAGGGGGAACGCACACCGCCCCACCGGTACGACCCCGGATCGGGGCGACCGTCATCGAAGCGCTCGCGCGCGAGGCACTGGGTGAAAACGCCCCGACGCGGGCCACGCACTCGCCGGTCGCGCGAACCCCGCGCGAGCCGCGCGTGCGGTGGCTCGAAGGTGATCCGACCGCGGTCGGCCACTGAACGCACCGCGGTCGGCACGGGTCCCGCGCGCGGGCCGTGCACGAGCGCGTGGCCGCGCCTATCCTGCCGCCGGCCGCGAACCGCGGCGCCCGTTTCGCACGCTCCCCGGAAGGACCCGTCCCATGAGCACGCCGCAGCTTCACGTCGTCTTCGGCGCCGGCCAGATCGGCCCGCGCGTGGCCACGTTCCTCCGCGCGCAGGGGCACGACGCGCGCCTGGTGCGCCGCTCGGGCAGCGCACCACCGGGCATCCCCGTGCTGCACGGCAATGCCGGCGATCCGGAGTTCGCCACGGAAGTCACCCGGGGCGCCGCGGCGATCTACCACTGCATGAACCCGGCGTACGACACGACGGCTTGGGCCAACGAGCTGCCGCGGCTGATGCGTTCGCTCGTCACCGCGGGCGGCCGCAACGGCGCGCGACTCGTGGTGCTCGACAACGTGTACCTGCTCGGCCGGCCCGACGACCGGCCGTTCGACGAGGACTCGCCGATCGCGCCGTGCAGCCGCAAGGGCGAGATCCGCGCGCGCGTGCACGAGCAACTGGTCGAGGCGGGCCGGCGCGGCGACGTGCGCTGGACGATGGGCCGCGCGTCGGACTTCTACGGCCCCGGCGGCACGGGCACGTACTTCGGCGACGCGTTCTGGCCGGGCGCGCTCGGCAAGAGCGTGGCGCAGACGCTGGTCGAGCTCGACACGCGTCACACCTACCACTTCACCGACGACGTGGCCGCGGGGCTCGCCCAGCTCGGCACGGCGGCCGACGACGTGCTCGGCCGCTGGTGGATGCTGCCGTGCGCGCCGGCCGACACGACGCGCGCGATGGTGCGCCGGCTCGGCACCGCGGCCGGCCGCGAGCTGAAGGTGCAGGCGATGCCGCGCTGGCTGATGTCGGGGCTCGCGCTGTTCGTGCCGATCCTGCGCGAGCTGGGCGAGATGTCGTACCAGTGGGACGAGGACTTCGTGATCGACGACGCGCGCTGGCGCGCACGCTTCGGCGCCGACACGCGCGTGACCCCGCTGGACGCCGGCGCACGCGCGATGGCGGACTGGGCGCGTAAGCACTACGGCCCCTGAGTCGCACCCGCGGTCCCGCGCCCGGGCCGGCGGCCGCTCGGCGACCCGGGCCGGCGGCCGCTCGGCGACCGTGCGCCACCCGAAGCGCCACTTCGCCGGAATTCCGCGCCAATTCCGCGCACCGGGGCCGACTTCCGTCTTGTCCGCCGTGCGCAGGCCCCCGCATACTCCGCTCGACCGCGTTTCCCCACGATCGGCGGGCCCCGTCCCGGGCCGCCGGCACCACCCTGATGGAGGGCCTCCCATGCACCTTGCTCGACTTGTGTCGGGTCGCGGACTCGCGACTCTCGCCCTCGCCGGCATGCTCGTCGGCACGCTCGCCGCTCCGCTGCACGCGGCGACCTATCGCAACCACATCGCCCGCGTCCCGAACCTGCCGAATGCGCTGCAGAGCACGCGCATCTGGATGGAAAGCGACACCGCGTTCGGCGAAACCGCCGGCGTCGAGTACCAGGTGGGCGCGACGTTCGTGAAGGTGCTCGGCGTGTTCGATCTGACGGGCCCGGCGCCCGCGAACTGGCGCGCCGACATCCCGCCGCAGCTGCCGGGCCGCACGGTGACGTACCAGTTGTTCACGCGGAACCAGTCGGGAACGGACTACGGCTTCACCGGGTTCAACTGGCAGTACACGGTGGACGCGCCGGTGGCCACGCAGAAGACGACGTTCGGCCGTCTCAAGGCGATGTACCGCTGACGGCACGCACACACGACGGGCCCGCTCCGGTGGATCGGAGCGGGCCCGTTTGCTTGCGACGCGCGAGGTGCGCTCAGCCGCGCGCGGCGTTGCGGCGCCCCTCGAAGTCCACGAGCGTGTCGAGCATGCCGCGGCCCACGTACAGGTGCGGGCCCACGCGCGTGAGCCCGGCGTCGGCGAAGAAGCGCTCGTACACGGCGGCGGTGCGCTCCTGGAACTCGGCGCGGTCGCCCTCGATCTCGTCGCCGGCGGTGAACACCTCGATGAACGCGACGCCGCCCACGAGTTGCGCCAGCTCGCGAAGCCCCAGCCGCACCTCGGGCGTGCGCACGTAGTGCAGCACGTCGGCGCAGATCACCAGGTCGTACGGGCCCTTCAGCTGCATGAACGCCAGGTCGCCGATGCCGCCCTTGACGATGTTGCGGCGCCGGCCGAAGCGCTGCACGGCGTAGTCGCTGGTCTCGAGCCCGAGGTAGTCGAGCCGCGGTCGCAGGCGCTTGAGGAACGCGCGCCACGGCGCTTCGCCGCAGCCCACGTCGAGCACGTTGCGGATGCGGCGCCCCAGCAGGTACTCGGCGGTGCCCACGGCCAGTCGCACCTTGCGTTCCACGAACTCCTGCCGGCCCACGCCCACGCGCGACCGGCGGTACCAGCGGTCGTAATACGCGCGGTCATATTGCTTCCCGCCCGGTGCGGCGGTCGCCTGCTCTTCCGGTTCCACCACTTGCGCGCGCCCTCCCTTCCGAGCGGAGGCGCGTGGCAAGGACCGCGCCGGGCGCGCGGAGTCCGTTGCCCCGCGCGCGCGGCGCTCCCGGGCGGATCGCAAGGCGGCGCTACTCCCGCACGCGGCGCACGCGCGCGCCGAGCTGCGTGAGTTTCTCGGCGAAGTTCTCGTAGCCGCGATCCAGGTGGTAGATGCGCGAGATCTTCGTCTCGCCGTCGGCCACGAGAGCCGCCAGCGCGAGCGCCGCGCTCGCGCGCAGGTCGGTGGCCATCACCGGCGCGCCCGACAGCCCGGCCACGCCCTTCACCACCGCGACGTTGCCCTTGAGCTCGATGCTCGCACCCATGCGCGCCAGCTCGGGTACGTGCGTGAAGCGGTCCAGGTAGATCGTGTCCTCGATCACGCTGGTGCCGTCGGCCACGGCGGCGACCGCCATCATCTGCGCCTGCATGTCGGTGGCGAAACCCGGGAACGGCTGCGTGACCACGTTGACCGCGCGCGGTCGTGCCGGACCGGTGATCGTGATCTCGTCCTTTTCGCGCACCACCGTGCAGCCGCACTCCTCGAGCTTGTGCAGCGGCGCCTCGAAGTCGTCGGGCACCACGCGCTCCAGCGTGATCGTGCCGCCGGTGATCGCGGCGGCCGCCGCGAACGTGCCGGCCTCGATGCGGTCGGGAATGATCGTGGTGTCGATCGGCCGCAGATCGCGCACGCCGTGAATGGTGATCTTGCGCGAGCCGAGCCCCTCGATGCGCGCGCCGGCCTGCGCCAGCACCTCGCCGAGCACGGTGACGTCCGGCTCGATCGCCACGTTCTCGAGCACCGTCGTGCCCTCGGCGAGCGTGGCGGCCATCATCAGCTGCGCGGTGGCGCCCACCGACACGACGTCGAAGTCGAACTTGGCGCCGTGCAGCCGCACGTCCTTGCCGACGATGTAGCCGTGCTCGATCTCGAGCGCGGCGCCCATCGCCTGCAGCCCCGAGATGTGCAGGTTCACCGGGCGTGGTCCCCACGCGCAGCCGCCGGGCAGGGAGACCTTCGCGGCGCCCCAGCGCGCGAGCAGCGGGCCGAGCACGTAGATGCTCGCCCGCATGGTCTTGACCAGGTCGTACGGCGCCTCCACCGAGTTCACCGCGGTGGTGTCGATCGTCATCTCGTTTCCGCGGAAGTCGATGCGGCAGCCGAGCTTCTCGAGCACGCGCGCGAACGTGTGCGTGTCGGCCAGCTGCGGCACGTTGCGCAACCGGTGCACGCCGCTCGCGAGCAGCGTGGCCGCCATGACGGGGAGCGCCGCGTTCTTGGCGCCGCTGATGGCGACGCGGCCCGAAAGGGGCCGTCCGCCCTGGATGACGAGTGCGTCCATCGGTGTGTGCCTGTCCGCCGGGGTGGAGGATGAGTCGTGAGCCGTCTGCGGATTCGGGGCGGCCACATCCATGTGGTGGCTCCTGCGCGTGCCGGGACGCGGGTAGCGGGGGTCGGGGCCGGCGCATTATCGACAGCGTGACGCGACCGCGCAACGGCGGCGCACGCGTCGCCGCGCCGGACGGTGCTCGGACGCGGACGCGTCTCGCGGCCCGACCGGCCGGCCCGTCAGTCCCGCAGGCCGGGCAGGTGACGGATCTGCGTCGCCGTCGCTCCCGAGAAGAGGAGCAGCGTGCGGAGCGCGAGTCGATGCCCCGCGGCATCTGGCCCTTCGGCGACATAGAGGGCCGCCACGAGGTCGCGCCAGCGGAGAAACTCCCGCCGGAATCCATGCGCGGGCCGCGACTCGATCGTGAGATCCGCGAGGGCAAGCGCCCGTTCGTACGTGTTGCGCAACTGCTCTCGCGACTCCGGCCGAAGCAGCGAACAGCCGCGATTCATCTCGTTCGCGATCATGAGCAACTGCTGATCGCGGGAGAACGACTGCCACCGTTCGAGGGTGAGCCCGGCGTGCTGCGTCACGGCAGCGCCTCGCCACGGCCAATCAGGGCGTGGGTGCGCTCGCGGACGCGCTCGCGCAGCACCGGATCGATGAGCTCCATCGAATGGTTCCCCACGGCGGGCCGGATGTTGATCAAGGACGTGTACTCGATGCACTCGTCAGGGCCCTGCCCCGGCCGGTAGTTGGCCCCCCACACGGCGCCGGGGCGCGACCCGTCCTGCAACAGCACCTCTTCGGCATCGGCGTGGAGCTCGCCACCGATGGCGATGACTCCCCGTTCCACATCGACGACGTACTTCACCATGTCCTTGAACACCGACTCGACGAGTCGCTTCAGGTCGGCGATGGCGATGGGTTGACGCAGGATCAGGATTTCGGCGGTCGGGGTCACGTTTCTCGCTCCGGTGGTGCGGGCACCTTACTGCACGGTCCACGCCCCGCGCATCCGCCCGCACCTCTGGCATCGCCCGTTGCGGCTCGCTACCATGCCGCGGCTTCCCGCCACGTCCCGGAGGATCCCGATGTCCGAACCGCTATCCCGCCCGTCGCGCCGCCGGCGTCTCGCCCTGCTCGTGCTCGCGGCGCTCGCCGCCACGGCCGCGCACGCCGCGCCCGCTCCGAAGGCGGCGCTTCCCGTGAAGCTGTCGCGCGCGGAGGCGGACTCGCTCACGAAGGCCGTGCTGAAGGACCGCGACGAGACGTTGCACTGGCTGAAGACCTCGCCGACCTCGTACCTGGCCACCGTGTCGCGCGAGGACTTCGGCACGCGCACGTCGCTCACGGTGGGCAGCGACGGCGACAACAGCGTGCGACTCCAGACGTCCACGGTGCAGCCGCACCACCTGCGCGTGACGGTGGTGGGTGATTCGTTCCTCGTGCAGGCGGTGGACCCGGGCGCCACGTTCCGCGTGAAGGACCAGGACCTCGTGTCGGCCATGCTGCCGCCGTCGTCGATCCAGGTGGACCGCTTCACGGTGCGGCTGTCGCACCAGCGGTTCCCGGCGCTGATCGTGTTCGACCCGAAGAGCCCGCGCTTCGGTCACGACAAGGGGCTCGCGTGGTACCCGGTGGACCTGCGCTGGCGGTTCGTGGCGCCGCTCACGCCGAACCCCGCGCCCGACACGGTGATCATCCAGTCCACGCGCGGCAACCAGCGGCGCGCGCTGCGCGTGGGCTGGTTCGACCTGCGCATGGCGGGCCGCGCGGTGCGGCTGGAAGCGCACCGGCTGCTCGAGCCGGGCGTGGGCGAAAGGGACATGAGCCTGTTCTTCCGCGACGCCACCACGGGCAAGGACACCTACGGCGTGGGGCGCTACCTCGAACCCGAGCCGCTGCCGGACGGGCGCTTCGTGCTCGACTTCAACAACGCCTACAACCCGGCGTGCGCGGTGAGCGATCACTACAACTGCCCGATCCCGTCCCGGGCCAACACGCTGCCCGTGGCCGTGACGGCGGGCGAGAAGGACGCGCACTACCACTGACCATTCGCGTGCGGACGTCCGCACGACTCGTGTTCCACGCGTGAGCCGGCCGTCATCCGACTCCAGGAAGGAGCCCCATGAGCACCGCGACCCCGCCTCCGATCTCCGCCACACCGGAAAAGAGCAAGGCCACCACGGCGCTGGTGTTGTCCATCCTCGGCATCCTGTGCTGCGGCCCCCTGTCGGTGGCGGCCTGGGTGCTGGCCGCCGGCGAGCGCAAGGCGATCGCCGAAGGCCGCCGCCCGCGCGAGGGCGACACGATCGCCGTGATCGCGCTGGTGCTCGGCATCATCGGCACCATCTTCCTGGCGTTCGGCCTGGTGTGGGTGTTCTTCATGGGTGGCCTGGCGATCCTGGGCACCATGGTCGGCGCCGCTTCCGGCCATTGAGCATCGTCCGCAACGACGGGAGGCCGCTCCGGTTCGCCGGGGCGGCCTCGTCGTTTCGGTCGCGCGTTCCGCGCGGCGCGTCACTCCCGCCCGGCGGCGTCCTTCGCGCGCGCGGCCAGCCGCTGCCGCGCCAGGTGCTGCACCACGTCGAGCATGCCGATCAGGCCCTGCCCCTTCCCCATGCTCAGCTCGCGGCCGAAGATGCGGAAGATCACGTCCTGCGGCACGGCCGCCACCTGCTCGAGCGGCTGGCCGGACAGCGTCTCGTCCAGGATCACCGCCCACGCCTTCGCCGACAGGCCCTGCGGGTTCTCGACCGCGAAGTGGAACCGCAGCGTGCCCCCGTCGGCGTCGGTGGCGAACACGTACGCGTCCG
>JBGAOB010000184.1:0-9979 GCA_044222045.1 Candidatus Eiseniibacteriota bacterium | reverse complement strand
GTGAAGCTCGCGGAGTCGCCCGCGGCGATCGGCCCGGCGTTCGTCGCGGTGACGACCTGGCCCGCGTTGCCCACGGTCCAGCCGGTGCCGGTGCCGCTCACGAACGTGAGCCCGGCCGGCAGCGTGTCGCGCACGGTGATCGTGCCGGACGTGGCGCCCGTGCCGACGTTGCGCACGACGAGCGTGTAGGTGCCGTTCGCGCCGACGTCGAAGCCCACCGTGTGGCGCTTGTCGATGGTCACGTCCGGCGCGAGCACCGTGACGTCCTCGCCGGCCGAGCCGGCGGGGTTGTAGCGGGACGCGGTCGTGCCGTTCGTCGTGGTCCGCGTGGGGTCCAGGTACTGCGCGCGCGCCGGGTTCTGGTAGGTGCCGGGGGCGACCGACGCCGCCACGTTCACCGTGAACGTGATCGTCACCTGCGCGCCGGACGGAATCGTGAACGTGCCGAAAGCCGGCACCGCGTCACCCGCAGCGGGATTCAGCGTGGAGGGGCGCGTGGCGCCACCCACCAGTCCGACCGATCCCGTGGAGGCGTACGTGAAGCCCGTCGGCAACGAGTCGGACACGGCCACGGAGGTGGCCGCGCTGCCGCCGTTGTTCGTGACGGTGATCGTGTAGGTGGCCGTGGTGCCCGAGACCGTGTTCGTCACGGTGGGCGTGCTCGTGGTCTTGGTCACCACCAGCACCGGAATGCACAGCGCGCTCGGATCCTGTCCCGGCATCTGCGAAGCCGCGAGCGTCGTCGACTGCAGCCCCGCGCTGCCGCCCAGCGCGCCGTAGTTGTTGCCCGAACTCACCGTGTAGCCCGCCGTGCCCGCGCTCACGTCGGGCACGATCGGCCCCGACGTGGCCACGTAGCCACCGCCGCCGCCGCCACCCGGGCCGTGCGGCGAGCCGCTGACGTCGGCATTCGCACCGTTGCCGCCGCGCGCACGGACCGTGAGGCCGCTCACCGAACCGTTCGCGGTGTACACGAGCACGCTGCCGCCGGCGCCACCGCCGCCACCGCCGTCGTTCGCGGGGGCCAGGCCGGCCGCGCCGTCGGCCGCGATCGTGCCCGCACCGCTCAACGCCCCGGCGCGCACGATCACCAGTCCGCCGCCGGCGCCGCCACTGCTCACCACGCCGGAGGAGTTGTTGCGCGCGCCCGCGCCGCCGCCGCCGCCCGGCGCGAGCCGGTCCGGGGCGGGCGAGAACACGCCACCGTGGCCGCCGCGCGCGAGGTTCGAACTCCACGTATTGCCGCCCAGCCCGCCGGCGCCGCCGTTGCCGCCACCACCGCCGCCCGAATTCTGGTCGTTGGCGGCGGGGTTGCCGTCGGTGCCGCCACCGCCGGCGTTGCCGGGCGCGCCGCGGCCCGAACTGCCGTTGGGGTAGCCGTCGGTTCCCGTATCCACCGCCGTGCCCAGGAGCGGATGGAGCACGTACCGCGGAGTGCCCGCGACGCCCTCGCCCTTGGAGCCGTGGTAGTTGTTCGCCGCGAGATTGCGGTAGTCGGTGTTCGAGCCGCCCGCCTGCCCGCCGATGCCGCGCCCCAGGCCGCCGCGGAAGCCGCGGCCGCTCATGCTGACGGTCGCGCCGTTCAGGTCGAGCGTGCCCGCCACGTCCAGCACCAGCACGCCACCGACCGTTCCGTCCCAGGGCAGGCCCACCAGCGCGGCGCCCACGGTGACGTACGAATACTGCGGCACGCGGATGACCTGGAAGCGACGCTGGCCCTGCGTGCCCGACGCGGCCGCGTTGGTGTACGCGTACACGAGGCCATTGCCCGCGCCCTCGCCCACGATGGGCACGTAGCCGCCGCTCACGGGGCCCGTGGCCTGCACGAACTCGTAGCGGCCGTCGTTGTTCAGGTTGGTCGCGCCCGCGGCCTGTCCACCGGCGACGCCGTCACCGTAGGCGTCGCTGTTCGCCGAGTTGATCGCGGCGTCCTGCATCTGGATCACCAGCAGCAGGTCCCCCGCGGCGATCGGCGTGGCGGAGCCGGAGGACGTCCCCACCGGGAGACTCGTGGAGCCCGCGCCGACCGTGGCGGTGCCCGGGTAGTACGTGTTGACGGTGCCGGTGAGTCCCGTCGCGGGCCCGTCCTTGCCGGGATTGGCGCACAACTGCGCGTGCGCCGGAGCGGCGACGGTGGACACGACGATCAGCGCGGTCAGCGCGAACGCCCGCAACCTTGCGGGCACAGCCAGGCGATCTCGAAGCATGATCGGGCGGCCTCTTCCTTGAGTGGAGTACCAGCAGGGCCTCCAGCGGGCGCGGACGTCGCGCACACCGGGGGCCCGTCAGGGGGGTGGGTCCCAGGACTATCGGCAACCGGTGGAGAAGCCTGTACCGCGATGTGGCGAGGGCATTCGCGGGGCGAGCGTGCACGCGGCCCGGAATGCCGAGGCCGCGGGGTCCCCGGCGAAGCCCGCCTGTCCGGGGCGAACGGGGCGCCGGTGGCGCGTGCGCGGGGCCGGAACGACTTCGGCCCCGGACGGGGGAGCGTCCGGGGCCGAGTGGGCTCGCGCGCGTGCCGCCCCGCGTCACTCGACCACGGCGATCCGCCGCGTCGCGGTTCCCCCGTCGGTGCGCAGCCGGCAGAAGTAGAGCCCCGGCGCCACGCGTGCGCCGGTGGCCGCCCGGCCATCCCAGTTCACCCGATGCGTGCCCGCGGCGCGCGGTCCCGACGCCAGCGTGCGCACGAGCCGCCCGGTGACGTCGTGGATGCCGACCGTGACCGGGCCCGCGACGGGGAGCGTGAACGCGAGGGTGGTGGGCCCGCGCGTGGGATTGGGGCTGGCGCCCAGGGCGAGCGCGGACGGGGCGGGCTCTGCCGTCGGTGCGTCCACGAGCGTGTTCCAGGCGAGCACGCGCGTTTCGTTGGTGAAGTAGCTGTCGGGACCGACGCGTCCGCCCATCATGATCAGGCGGGAGTGCGTCGGGTCGATCGCCACGGTCTGCCCGAAGCGCGGCTCGGGAATGGCCCCCGCCGGCGCGAGGTCGACCCAGTGCGTGTTCCCGGCGAGCGCCAGCGCCCAGGTGTCGTCGAGATGTCCGTGGGCGTAGCCGACGTCGTCCCCACCGAACACGATCATGCGGTCGCCCGCGGCGTCGTACACCGCCGAGTGCAGATCACGGCCGGCGGGAAACGGTCCGTCCGGCGAGAGTGTCGTCCACGTGGGCGGGTCGGCGAGGCTGAGCGCGAACACCTCGGGTGAGGGGTAGCTGCCCGGCAGGCCGCCGAAGACGATCATGCGATCGCGCGCGGCATCGACGATCGCCGTCGCGAACACGCGCGGCGCGGGAGGCGTTCCCAGTGGAGCCAGTTGCGTCCAGCCGCTCGCCCCGGTCAGGTCGAGCGCCCACACCTCGTTGTTGCGCAGGCCGCCGGAGGTCTCGCCGCCGAACACGATCATGCGATCCCGCGCGGCGTCGAGGACGGCGGTGTGCCCGTAGCGGATCGGCGGGTGCGTGCCCGGCGGATACTGCGAGATCCACGTGGGCGTACCCGAGAGCGAGAGCGACCACAGGTCGTCGACGCCGGGCAGGTTGAGCGAGCCGCCGTACACGATCATGCGGTCGCGCGCCGAGTCGTAGATCGACGTGGCGTCGACGCGCCCGGTCGGGGTCCCGCCCGACACGCTCAGCACGGACCAGTTGGGAACGGGATCCGTGGTCAGCGCCCACACCTGGTTCAGGAACGGCGCCGAGGCGTACGTGCGCGCGCCGCCGAACACGAGCATCCGGTCACGCACCGGGTCGTAGATCGCGGTGTGCAGCGCGAGCCCGGTCGGGGGCGTCCAGTTGGGCACGCGCGCGAGCCACGGGTGGCTGGCGTCGAGATCGAGCGTCCACTCGTCCGAGAAACTCGCGGAGCCGTCGGATCCGCCGTACACGACGAGGCGGTGCCGGGCGGTGTCGAGCAGCAGCGGCGCCAGGCCGCGCGCGGGCGGCGCGCCTCCCGGAGGCGCGAGCGCCGACCACGTGGGCGTGCCGGACAGCGACAGCGTCCACGCGCCGGGTTCGGCCGCGTTTTCGCCGAGCCCGCCGAACACGATCATCGCGTCGGTCGCCGCGTCGAACACCGCGCCGGCGTAGACCCGGATGGGCGGCGGTGTCCCTGCGGGCGCGAGCAGCGTCCACGTGGGCGTCCCGCTCAGCGACAGCGCCCACACGTCGGAGAGGTAGCCCGAAGCATCGGACCCTCCGAACACGAGCAGCCGGTCGAGCACCGGGTCGTAGACCGCGCACGCGCCCGATCGTGCGCTGGGCGGCGTGCCGGCGGGAGTGAGCGCCGTCCACGCCGGGCTCGCGCCGAGCGACAGCGCCCACACGTCGTTCTTCCGCGTGCTGCCGGAAATGCCGCCGAACACGAGCGCGCGGTCGCGCACGGGGTCGTACACCATCGCGTGGTACCGGCGCGTGCCGGGCGACGCACCCGACGGCGCGAGCGGCGACCACGCCGGGTTCGCGCCGAGCGTCAGCGCGCGCACGTCGCCGAGCCCGGCGCCGTCGTAGCCGCCGAACAGGATCATGCGATCCCGCACGGGGTCGAGGATCGCGGCGTGGCCGGACCGTGCCGCCGGCGCGGTGCCGGAGGGCGCGAGTCGGGTCCACCGGGGCGTGCCGTCCAGGCCCTGCACCCACACGTCGTCCAGGAACTGGGCGAGCGCCGAGCGGCCGCCGAACAACACGAGCCGGTCGCGCGCGGGATCCACGATCACCGTGTGCGCGGACCGGCTCGCCGGCGGCGCGCAGAGGCTCCACGTGCCGTCGGAAACGGATGCGCCGGCCACCCGCGGGCGCGGCAGCGTGAAGGCGAGCAGCGCGAGCACCAGGATCGGCATCGTTCGCATGGGGGCCTCGAAACGGACGTGGCGTCGGCCGCGCGCGTCCCCCCGGGCGCCGCCGCCGGCATCGACGCGGGAAGTCTGGATCGCGCCCCGGGCGGCGGTCG
Source organism: Candidatus Eiseniibacteriota bacterium (assembly GCA_044222045.1). Taxonomy (GTDB): domain Bacteria; phylum Eisenbacteria; class RBG-16-71-46; order RBG-16-71-46; family RBG-16-71-46; genus JBGAMH01. The sequence continues at coordinate 5,037 of JBGAOB010000184.1, read as the reverse complement.
AGGGAAAAGGTGCCGCGCGCTTCCCCTCGGGGCACCGGGGAGGCCGGCCGGCGCTCGCCCGGGATGCCCGGGGTCCGGAACACGTTCGGCCCCGGGCGACGTCTCCCGGGGCCGAACGCGTTCGCGGTCGCGCCGGTCAGCGGAACGAGTACGTGAACACGGCCTGCACGTAGCGGCCGAGCACCTGGTCGCGCGAGTCCTGCACGTAGGTCTCGGTCACGTTGCGGCTGACGCTGCGGTTCTGCTCCAGCACGTCGGTCGCCGTCACGCGCAGTTCGCCGCGGCCGTCCTTCAGGAACTTCTTGCCGAGCGTCGAGTTCCACAGCACCACGTCCTGCCCGTAGGACTGCGGCACGCGGCTCTGCAGGTTGTGGTTCAGCTCCTGCCGGAACACGATGCCCGGCCCGATCACGCTGTTGAAACGCAGACCGATCGAGTGCGTGTAGTAGTCGCCGCGATCGCTGGTGTCGAGCGTGCTGCGCGAGATGTTCCACGTGCCCTGGTAGGTCAGCGTGAAGTCCAGGTTCTGGCTGATGTTGCTGGCCAGCACCGAGCCGCCGCGGATCGCGGTCGTGCGGCTCACGTTCAACGCCTGGTTCACGAGCGTGGGCGTGCGCGTATGGGAGGCGCCGCCGTTCACGCTGAGCACGCTCTTCAGGAACGGCATCGGCCGGCTGACGACGCCGAACAGGTTCGCGTTCCACGACGGCTCGTCCACGTTCTCGGGCCGCGTGAGCTGCGTGCCGCGCGTGAGCGACACGCCCTCGAGCACGGTGTCGCGCGTGGCGACGAGCGTGGCGTTCGCGATCGGGTGCGACGTGCGCGTGACGTTCGCGAACACGAACCGGCTGCGTGACCGCATCGGGTCGGCCTCGGACCAGCGCAGCGACAGCGAGTGGGCGTACGTGGGCCGCAGGTCGGGATTGCCGGTGCTCACGGACAGCGGGTTCGAGCGGTTCACCACGTTCTGCAGCTGCGAGATGCTGGGCGCCGCCGTGGACGTGTTCCACGCCAGCCGCAGCGTGCGGCGGTTCGCCAGGTTGCCGGTGAGCGTGGCCGACGGCAGCACGCTGCCGAACGTCTGGTCGATGCTGCGCAGCGCCGGGAACGTCTGGTCCGACTCGAGCCGGCGCTGTTCGGCCGACAGGTTGCCGAGCAGCTTCCACGGGCCCTTCGTGTACAGCATCGCGAGCCCGCCGTTCTGCACCGTGTTGCGGTTCTCGTACGAGTTCGACTGCGCGCTGTCGAGCGTGGCGTACCGGCCGGTGAGCACGTCGTACTGGTTCATCCGGCTGTCCGACGTGCTGCGCGTCCACGACGGGTTCCAGATGAGCTGCGCCTGCAGCGACGGGTTCAGCGGTTCGGTGAACGCCACGCGCGTCGAGAACGAGTTCGTCACGGAGCGCGCGTCGCCGGTGAGGTCGAGCGTGTCGCGCGTGGTGGTGGTGCCGTACGACTCGGTGAGCGAGTACTGCTCGCTCGTGGCGTCGCGCAGGTTGCGGCCCACGTTGACGTCGGCCGACACGTTGCGGCCCCGCTTCGCGAACCGGTGCCGCAGCGTGACGCGGTTGGACAGGTTGTAGCCCTCGTTCGCGTCCCACGTGCGGCTGTCCGCCGCGTTCAGCAGCGTCCCCAGCTCCGACGTGTTCGCCGCGGTGCCGCGGGAACCCTGGCCGATGCTCTGGAAGAACAGCCGCGGCGCCACGACGAACGAGTTCGCCGAGTCCGGCGACCACTCGAGGCGGCCCTCCAGGCGCTGGTTGCCGTTGCGGTTGTCGGAGCGCGAGCCCTGGTCGTAGAACGCGAGCGAGTCCTGCACGGGCAGGTACTGCCGGGTGAGCGCCTGGTCGTTGCGGTTGTCCGCCTCGCTCACGAACAGGCTGCCCGTGAGCGTGAGCCTGGGGCTCCACTGGTGCACCACGTTCGCACCACCCGAGTGCGTGGTGCTGACGCCGGCCTGCTGGCCGATGAAGAAGTTGCTCGGGTCGAACGCGCCGCCGCCGAACCCGCCGCCGCCCATGCGGATGATCTGCATGTTGCCGCCGCCGGGGCCCATGGCGCGATGCCCGCCCATGCCGCCGCCCATCATCATGATGCGCGGCCCGCCGCCGCCCGCGCTGCCGCTGAGTGCGCCGAACAGGTCCTGCGGCGAGAAGTTGCGCTGGTTGATGTTGTTGCTCATCCCGAGCAGCGTCACGCGCGAGGGACCGCGCAACAGCGTCACGTTGCCGCCCGCCTGGTAGCGGTCCTGATCGCCGTAGCCGCCGTAGACCTTGCCGAACTTCGCCTTCTGGTCGCGCAGGATGAAGTTCATGGTGCGCTGCTGCTGGCCGTCGTCGAAGCCGCTGAACTCCGCCTGGTCGCTGGCACGGTCGTACACCTGGATGCGGTCCACGACCTCGGCCGGCAGATTGCGCAGCGCCGCCGTCGGGTCGCTGCCGAAGAACGGCCGGCCGTTCACGAGCACGTTCTGCACGTTCTCGCCCTGCGCCTTCACCTGCCCGTTCTCCACCGTGACGCCCGGCAGCTTCTGGACGAGATCCTCGGCCGTGGCGTCGCGGCCGATCTTCACCGCGCCCGCGCGAAACTCGGTCGTGTCGGCCTTCTGCGTGGCCGGCAGCGCCGACTCCGTCACCGTGACGCCGGGCACGTTCACCGACTTCGGGATCATCGTGAGTACACCGAGGTCCTGGTCGGACTTGTTCACGCGGATCACCTGCTTGAGCGGCTCGTAGCCGAGCCGCGACACCTCGAGCCGGTACGCGTGCAGTCCGAGCCCCGTCACCGTGAACGTGCCGTCGTCCCTGGCGGTCGCGCGGTGCACGTCGGCGGTGTCGGCGAAGCTCGTGAGCTTCACCTGCACGCCACCCACCGCGCCGCGGGTGATGGCGTCCAGGAGCTTGCCGCGCACGCTGGCGGCCTGGGCGTGGGCGAGGGAGGGAACGAGCAGGAGCACCGCGAAAACGAGGAAGCGAAAGCGCATGCGGAGACCTCGACGGTCGGGACGTGCCGGGGGTGAAAGGACGGGCGAGTGTAACGGGTGCCCGCGGCGAATGCGCGCGCGCGGCGCCGCGCACGTGCGTCGCGGTTGCCGCGCTCGTCGTATGGACGGACGAGCGGCCGCCATGGTTGGAACTCCACGGCCAGCGCGGCGATTCGGGGGGACCGGTGCGGGGCCGCGGCCTCCCGGGATCACCCACAGGTGAGCCGCCTCGGTCCCCCCTCAACATGAAACAAGAGACTCGGGGAGAGCAGTTCGCTCTCCCCGAGTTCGAATCGAGTGCCGCCCGGATTCAGGGCAGCATCACCATCCGACGCTTCAGCACATCCGATCCGTTCGCGCGCACCCGTACGAAGTAGACGCCCGCCTCGACGCGTCCCGGATTCCAGACGAGGTGATGCGCGCCGGCCTCGAGGGTCTGGGTCGGCCGGTTCGCGACTTGCCGACCGGCGATGTCGAAGAGCTCCACGTCGATCCGGCCCACCCGCGCCATCCGGAGGGCAAGAGCGAGGCTACCTGCATGAAGCACGGGATTGGCCGACTCCAGTGCGATCGCGTGAACGATTTCGCCCGGGTCTTCGCCCTCCCCATCACCGCCGCTGCCTGCCCCCAACTGCACGGCGCGAAGCTCGTCAGCGAGGTGATCGCGGTAGGTGATCCACTGCGTGCCCGCAGCCGTTGCGCTGGCGTTCACCGGTCCGACGGCGAGTCCAGCGCACACAAGGACCTGAGTGAACCAGTTGTCCGGACCGTTCGGGGTCGCCGACTTCAGCAGGCCATTCTGCGTGTAGAAGGCGACAGGCCCAAGGTTGCTGTCCAGGACGTCGAGCCCGGAAATGGTTCCCACGGCAGCGTCCGCGTCCTGCGCGGGGAGCCAGTATTCGCCGCCATTGGTGATCACGAACTGCCGGGTGACGAGCTTCGCCTGGTTTGGGGTCGGGCCGGGCTGGCCGTAGTAGATCCGCGGTTGCCCGCCGGTGCCCGTGCCGAGCGCGATCGGTCCGCAGCCCACACTGGAGGCGAAACGAGTCGAGAGGTATTCGTTCTCGTACGTAATCACGTAGACCTTGCCCGTCTTCGCGGACCGGAAAGTGATCCACAGCACCCCGGCCTGATCGAATCGCGCGCGGATATCGTTCGGGTGGAATGCAGCGAAATCGTCAGCGACAACTGTCCACAGGCCTGCATCGCGACGGCTGATTCGCAGCGAGTAGTTGCCCGCCGAACCGGAGTTGTAGACGATCCAGGGTCGATTCTCGTTGTCCATGACGAGCGAGCAGCCTTCGTCTGGTTCACCGACCTGGTCGACCGTCTGCACCGTCCAGACGCCGGCTTGGCGCGATTGATAGCGAAGCGCGCCGAGATCCGTGTCGACCGGCGCGAACAGAGAGAAGTAGGCGACAGATGGATTGCCCGCGGAGTCCACATGTATGGACGGAGTCAGGCCGTAGAGTCCGAGCCCTGTCGCAGGGGCGGGCCCGTCGGGAGTCGTGTAGGAGTCCCGGAGGATCTGGGAGGTCCAGGAAGATCCTGACCACGTCGCCACCACGGGCTTGAACGTGTCGTTGGCCAGGGCGACCAAGCTGGGACCTGCGCCCGTACCCACGGCGAGAGAAGTCATCGCGTAGCCAGCTGTCGGCATGACCAGGCTCGTAGGAGTGGTCAGTGCGTTGGCCGGAAGGATCCTGAAGACAGACTGTTGACGGAGGGTCACTCCCATGCCCGCCGACGTGAACCCGACGACCTCGACCCGGGCACGGCTCGAGATGGCATTGGGCGCGGACAGGTTGAGCTCGGTACCGGAGAGCCCGGAGGCCACTTCGACGTACGGACCGGAGTAGGGATTGCCCGATTCGTCGCTGGTGTAGATTCGAACTCTTGCGTTGGTCAGAGACGGCGTCCACTGAATCAGCTGCGAGCTCCCCGGGGCCCAGGTCGCTCCCGGAAGCGGTGAGGTGACTGTCGCGAGCATCGTCGGGGCCTCAACAGCTTCGACCCGGTACATTCGGGCTTCGCCGCCTTCAAGGCTGAAAGAG
>JBGAOB010000183.1:0-13840 GCA_044222045.1 Candidatus Eiseniibacteriota bacterium | reverse complement strand
GCCGTCGGTCTTGGCGATCATCAGGTTGCCCGGGATCGCCGTGTACGGCACCGCCGGGAAGCCCGGGATGAAGTTGTCGTTGCCGACGAGGAACGCGTAGCGCGAGCCGTCCGGCGAGAACGCACCCTTGATGCCGTTCGAGGAGTTGGCAGGGGTGCCACTCCAGGCCGCGGCCGTGGTGTTGTAGGCCTGGACCGTCGTCTGCGTGACCGACGAGAGGCCGAGCTGCTGGATCGTCGTGGTCGTCGGGAAGCCGCTGATGTTGGCAACGGTGTAGCCGGTCGCGTCGATGTTGTTGATCGCGACGACGTCCTGCTCGCGCAGCGAAGCCGTCGAGTCACCACCGATCAGCAGGCAGATCTTCTTGCCGTCGTCCGAACGGTGACGCGCGACCGAGTAGATGAACACGTTGTTCTTCAGCGTGCCCGTCTGCGGAAGCGTGACCGGCGTCAGCGTGTTGGTCGGGCTGTCGGCGAAGTTCGTCGAGAGCCAGCCACCGGCCGAACCGACGAACACGCGCTGGTTCGCCATGACGATCGAGCCGTCGAAGTACTGGAAGCCCGCCGGAGCGCCAGCGAGGCTGATGTTGAGCACCGGGGTGCCCGTCGCCGTCCAGTTGCTTCCGTCGCTCTTGACGAGCCAGCACTGGTCGGCGAGACCCGCGCCCGCGGAGTTGCCCGAGTCGCGAACCGTGACGCAGATCAGCGACCCGTCGTCGAACAGCCGACCTGCGGCTGGAACTCGCTGATCGCCGCAGCCGCGGTGCGCACCGAGTCGGTGTAGGTCGCGAGGACCTTGCTGACGCCCGTCGCCTGGTTGATCGAGACGATGTAGTTGATCTTGACGTTGGCCTTGTCGCGCATCAGCACGATGTCGTAGCCGTTCGGCGATGGTCCCGCCATTGATCGTCGGCGACCGGCGGCCCGGACGATCCCGCTTGATCGAGTTGACGTCGCTGTTGCCCGACGTGTTCATTAGCGTCGCGGCGTAGCCTTCGACGGTGCCGCCCTGGCCATAGTGCCGTGGCCTGCATCATCCCCACCGGCACCGCTTGATTGACCGGTGTCAGCAGGCCGTTCATCGTCGCGAGCTGGAAGTCACCCGTCGTGAGCGACGGCGACGTTGCCCGTCATCGTCATCACGGTGCCGAAGCAGCCGATGATGTAAGGCGTGACGTCGTTGTCGGCGAGATAGACGGTCAGCAGACCGAGGTTGGCGGCCGACTGCATGAACGAGCCGCGTCCCGGTGCCGGGTTCGCCGGGACCGGGATCGCCTGGGAAACCGCACCCGTAGCGTCGAAGAAGAGGCCCGTGTAGAACTGCTGGAAGAGCGCCGGGTCGAGGCGCAGCAGACCCTGGATGAACGGGATGCCGAGGTTGTTCGTGCCTGCTTGGGCGACCAGAACATCGCGTAGAGGTTGCCACGTGACGGGGTATGACGGTCACCGTGAGGGTTGCCGCCGACTTGCCGGAACCGTCGTGAACGTTCGTTCGACCGGTCGTCTGGGCGGCGAGACCGCCGGCGACCAGCGGCTGCGGCCGCGAGAGAAGGGTGCGGTTCATGGAACTCAGGTAGAGACGGTCAGGTGACCTGACGTGCTGAAGTGCGCAATGGAGCCCGCACGCGACCAGGGCCACCCTGGGACGAGCGGGTCTGGCGATCGTAGCACGCCGGGGATTCCACAGGCCCCGTCGCGATGCCGGCTGGACGGCCCAGGCCCGGCACGGGGCCGACGAGCCGTCAGAGTTCGCGGACGCGCAGGTTGCGGAAGCGCACGACCTGCCCGGCCAGTGGTTCTGGAGACCGACGAAGCCGCGAGTCGCGCGATTGCCGTCGTAGGTGCAGACGACCTCGTTGAGCGTCACTTCGTAGTGCTGGCCGCGCGCGCGGATGCGATAGCGGTTCCACTCGCCGATCGGCGCTGGCCTTCTTGGTCGGTTCCTGGAACGAGTAGACGGCGCCGGTCGACTGCTTGCCCGCGGCCGCATCGCAGATCTGGATCACGTAGCCTGATTGACCGCGTCCACGGCGTGCGCGGCATCGGGAAACGCACGAACACCCCCGAGTTGTCGTCGGGTTTGGTCATGGCCCACTCGCACTCGAACTCGAAGTCGCCGAGCTCGAGCGCCGAGAACCAGAGCAGCCCCATGCCGCCGTCGGTCAGGAGCTATCTTGACGTCAGATTTGCCCGGGCCGCTCATCGTCCAACCTTCGAGAGACTTGCCGTCGAAGAGCGTGCGCCAGCCGTCCTTGCCCTTGCTCCAGTGCGGCGCCTGCGTGACCCAGCGCAGGCTGCCGATCAGCTTGTGCTCCTTGCCGTGCGTCTGCGGGCCGTGCCCGAGCACGGTCGTGAACCTCGCCCTTCGCCGTAGCTCTTGGTCTGAGCAGCCGTCTGGCCGTCGCTCGGACCCTCGCCGATCAGCAGCACATTCTTGTCGTCGAAGGCGGCACGCGTCGAGGTAGTAGAACTCGTCCTCGACCTCCATGTCGGTGATGCCCGCGAGCACGGGGTGGTCGCCGAGGGCGCGGCGCACCTTGGCTGTTGCAGAACAGCGGGTGCGTCTTGAACTTGCCGCCGACCATCGCGACGTAGTCGCGGTTCCATTTCATCGTGTCCGCGGCGCAGTGGATCGCGACAGGCCCGCGCGCCGCTGCGCACGAAGTGGAGCAGCGAGTCGCGCGCGGCTCGGGCCGAGGATCTCGCCCTGCGTGTAGATCAGGATCGCGTCGAAGCGCGCAGGTTGGCGTCGAGCACTTCCCGGGCTCGGGCTGGCCCTCGGCGGGCTTCTTGCCGTCCGCGGGCAGCTCGAGCCTCGTCACGGCGAGGTCGATCCTCGGACTGCAGGCCTTCGAGAAGCAGCTTCGGGTTGGCCGTGAAATCGTACTGGAACCCGCCGCCGGTGATCACGAGGACACGCGTCGGATCGAGTCAGGCAGCGCGACCTGGCAGAGGAGCGGGGCGGAGGCGGGCGCGATCATGGGACCGCGCAGGATAGCCGTCAGAGCCCGAGCAGCATCGCGATGCCGCAGGCGAGCGTCGTCGAGCCGGCGAGCGCGGCCGCCGCGGAGCGGGCAGAAGAACGAAGCGCGCGAGGCCGCGCATGCCGACGAACACCGTCACGAGCATCGTCGCGAGCGTCGCGGCCGTGAACGCGCGCACCGCGAATGCACCCGCGAAGCCGTCGCTCGCCCAACCTGCGGCTCCGGCGGGCAGGGTACTCGCAGGGCCCGAGGGCGAAGAGCACGAGGAAGGGCCACGCGGCCCGCGCCGAGGCCACGCAGGCGAGGGCGCAGGCGCGGTCACGAACGGCGATGCCGAGCGCGATCATGGCAGGAGGCGAGGTTCCGCTCTCGCCGGGTGCGGGCCGCGATCCGCTGCAGAGCATCCCGACGACGAGCAGCGCGAACGCGGACCCGCAGGAACCCACGGGCGCGGTCGTCGACGCCGTTCGCTCCACGGGCAACCCGCGCGGTGGCGATCAGCGGCAGGTAGTGGTCGGGACCGGCAAGGGTGGCCAGAGCACGCCGGCGCCGCACGCGGCGAGGTTCATGCTGCATGGCGGAAGCCTGCGCAGTGCGGGCCGACGAATCATCGACCGGAGAGGCGCGGGTACTCGGCGCGACCGATGCGCAGCGCGTTCGCGCTCACGACCGCTTCGAGCGTGCCGGTTGAACAGCGTCACGCGCTCGCCGCAGGCGTCGGAATTGCCGCGCTCGCCCTCTTGTCCGAGCCGCCGATGGAGCTCGAGAACATCGTGCGGCGCGTGACGATTCGCGGCGAACGTGTAGGTGGTCATCGAGTTGCCTCCCCGAGCCAGACGAAGTGCGCCCGAACTCGGCGCCCACGAGCACGGCGCTCGCAGCGGGGATCGCGACGAACTTCAGCGTGTCGCGCATGTGCTCGAGCGCGGGGCGAACTTCGTCGGCTCGAGCGGCGACCCAACACCGCGACGGCTCAGGCTTCTCCACGGATCGCGTCTGCGACCTCGTGCTGCAGCATGGAAGCCGCGCCCGCTCGACACTGAGCACGCCCGCCACCACCGCTTCACTACTCCAGATGCCCCGCGCCGCAACCCGTTGGCGCGGGCATCTCACGTGAGCGCACGAGGCCGCGGACGCGACCGCGACGCCGGTGTTTCGGCGGTCGATCTGGCCCCCGTTCGATGTGCTTCCCGTCATGCCCCCGCGGGTGCATAGTGCGCACGTGGTTTCGGAGGCCGTCGTTCCCCTCGGCCTCTGGGCTCCGCCTCGCTGGTCCTCGACTCGGACCTGATCGGCTCCCCCGGCCGATCCGACGCGCTTTCTCCGAACCCCACATCACGCCGGCCCCCCCGGCCGTCGCGGAGGCATTGGTTCATGGCTTCGCGCTCCTCGGACATGATGTTCACCCGGGCACTGCCGTCCGGTCCCGCCGCACGCTCGGGGACGCCACCCGCGTCCCCGGTCGCGACGCTCCGCTTCGCGTTGCCCGACTCGGCGCGCGGTTCGGTCGTCGTGGTGGACGCCGGCGGAATGGTGGTGCGCACGCTGCTGTCGCCGGTCGTTCCCGCGGGCGAAGTGCTCGTGGCGTGGAACGGACTCGACGAACTGGGCGAACGGGCGCCCCGCGGTCCCTACTGCATGCGGCTCGAGGTCGAAGGTCGGCTGCTGACCTCGCGTCGCGTCGAGATCCGCTGATCGCACACCGACCGCACACGAAGACGCCGCCCGGAGCGCGAGCCCCGGGCGGCGTGTTCGTTTCGGGGCAGCGCTACTCGCCGTTCTCGTGCCCGGGCGAAAGGAAGCGCTCCACCCAGCGGTAGCCTTCGAGCACGATCAACGCGAGCACGGTGCCCGTGACGGCGAGCGCGTACGCCTGGACGCCCACGGCCACGCCGATCGCCGCCACCATCCACACGCTGGCGGCCGTCGTGAGCCCGTGCACGAATCCCTCCTGGCGCATGATGCTGCCGGCGCCGAGGAAGCCCACGCCCGTCACGACGCCGTGCACGATGCGCGTGGCATCCAGGCTCGGACCGCCGAACGCGTGCACCGCGTGCGTGGTGGTGAGGCAGAACATGGTGGATCCCAGGCACACGAGCGTGTGGGTGCGCAGCCCGGCGGGCTTGCGTCCCATCTGGCGCTCCCACCCGACGAGCGTGCCGAGCAGCGCCGAGACGAGCATGGGGATCACGTCGCGGAGGATGTCTTCCATGAAGCCTCCTGGTCTGCAGCGGCCGGGGTTATCGGCAGTCCCTGCCGACGGCTCGACCCGGATGGTGAAGGCCCGGGCCCGCGACCGGGTCCCGGGCCCACGACTTCGGCCTACTTGCGCTCGAACCTGGCCGGACGCTTGTCCAAAAACGCCTGCAACCCCTCGTGCATGTCCTGGCTCGCGGCCAGGATCCCGAACCGGCCGCTCTCGAAGCGCAGCCCTTCGTCGAGGGGCAGCGAGGCGCCCCGGCGGATGCATTCGAGCGCCGCGGCCACGGCGAGCGGCCCGTTCTTGAGGATCGCGCCGGCGAGCTTCTCCGCCTCGGGCAGCAGTTCGGCGAGCGGCACGACCCGGTTCACGAGCCCCCAGCGCTCGGCCTCGTCGGCCTTGATCGGCCGCGCGCTCAGGATGAGTTCGAGTGCTCGCCCCGGGCCCACGAGTCGCGGCAGCCGCTGCGTACCGCCGTAGCCCGGAATGATGCCGAGCTTCACCTCGGGCAGTCCCATCACGGCGTTCTCGGAGGCGAGCCGCAGGTGGCAGGCGAGTGCGAGTTCGCAGCCGCCGCCGAACGCATAACCGTTGACCGCGGCGATCACCGGCTTCGGCGAACGCTCGAGCCGATCGACCACCTGCTGCCCGAAGCGCGAGATGTCCTCGGCGGCGGCCGGACCGAGCGGCGCGAGTTCGTTGATGTCGGCGCCCGAGATGAACGCCTTCTCCCCCGAGCCGGTCACGATGAGCGCGCCCTGGTCGGGGTCGGCGACGAAGCGGTCGACGGCGTCGGCGATCTCGGCGAGCGTTTCGCGGTTGATCGCGTTCAGCACGTCGGGGCGGTTCACGGTCAGCACGCTGACGGCGCCGCGGCGCTCGAACAGCAGGTTCTTCCAGACGGAGGCGGTGCTCGTGCTCATGGCGTCTTCCCTGGGTTCGAGGAGCGCGGGATCGAAGTGGCCGCGGAGAATAGGCCGCGTCGCCGGGCGCCGCAACGTCGCCCGCGCGCCGCCCGCGGACCCGGCTCACGGTCGGGACGGCGGTGCGGTTAAGCTGCGAGCATGTCGCCTCGCTCCCGTCGCCGGTCCCCGCTCGGGACCCTGCTCGCGATCGCCGGCCTCGCGCTGGCGGCGGTGGTCGCCACGGCCGTGGTGCACGCACTCGGCGTGAACGTGGGCGTACTCGCCACGCGCGCGCCGGAGCGCACCGCGCTGATGCGACAGCGCGAGCGCGAGGCGACGCGGGACCATCGGCCGTATCGCGAGCGCCACACCTGGGTGCCCTACGAGCGCATCTCGCCGAACCTTCGGCACGCCGTGCTCGTGGCCGAGGACGACGCGTTCTTCTCGCACTCCGGTCTCGACTGGGGCGAGATCCGCGAGTCGGCGAAGCGCAACTGGGAAGCGGGCCGCGTGGTGCGCGGGGGCAGCACGATCACGCAGCAGCTGGCGAAGAACCTGTGGCTCGGCACGTCACGCTCGCCGCTGCGCAAGCTCGAGGAAGTGATCCTCGCGCTGCGGCTGGAGCGCACGCTCGGCAAGCGCCGCATCTTCGAGCTGTACCTGAACTCGATCGAGTGGGGCGACGGCGTGTACGGCGCCGAGGCCGCGGCCCGCCGGTGGTTCGGACGCAGCGCCTCGTCGCTGAACCCCGAACAGGGCGTGCGGCTCGCGGCCGTGATCATCAACCCGCGGCGCTACTCCCCCGTGGACCCGTCGCGGCGGATCGATCGGCGCATCCGCATGATCGCGTCGCGACTGCGGCGGCGCGGCCAGTTCCCGTCGGCACCCGCCCCGGCCCGGGCGGCGCCGGCTCCGGAGGCTCCCGGCCCGGAGACGGGCGGCGGGGCGCCCGCGGAGTCGACCGGTTAACGCCCGAACGCCGTCCGGCGTCCTTTCCCGGCGGAGGCCCCCCGTCCCGTCGTGCCGGCGGTTCGGGCCGTCCGAAGGAACCGGCCATGCACGCCACCACGACCTGGAATGGGATACCGCACCGGTTGACCGACGAAACCACGGATGAGCACGCGCTCGTGCGCGCCGCACAGGTGGGCGATCGCTCCGCATGGAGTGCGCTCTACCATCGGCATGCGCGGCTCGTGCACGGCGTGGTGCTCGCCCGCGTCCCGGTGGAGGCCGCCGGAGATCTCGTGCAGGAGGTGTTCCTGCAGGCGTTCGCGCGCGTGCACGACCTGCGCGAGCCCGCGGCGTTCGCGGGCTGGCTCGTGACGATCGCGCGCCGGCGCGCGGCCGACTGGCGGCGCCGGCGGCGCGACACGGACGAACTGCAGGACGACGTTCCCGCGCCCGCGACCGACCCCGACGCTTCGCTCGATGCGGCGCGCGTGCTGGCGGCGCTGCGCCGGCTGCCCGAAGCGTACCGGGAAACCCTGCTCCTGCGGCTGGTCGAGGGTCTGAACGGACCCGAGATCGCCGAGCGCACCGGGCTGACGCCGGGCTCCGTGCGCGTGAACCTCCATCGCGGCATGGAACGGCTGCGCCGCGAACTCGGCTGGGAGGCGAACGATGCGTCCTGACGACGACTACCTGTGGACGGGCCGTGGTGCGCCCGATGCCGACACCGCGCGGCTGGAGCGCGCGCTCTCGGCACTGCCGGGGCCGCCGCGCGAGCCGGCTTGGCCGCCGGCGCCCGCCCCGCGCGCCCGCCGCTGGACGGTCGTCGCCTGGCCGCTCGCCGCGGCGGCGGCGCTGGTGCTCGCCTGGGGTACCGCCGGGCGCGAGGCGCGCGAGCACGGCTGGGACGTCCACGCGGTGGCGGGCCGGCCGAGCGTTTCCGGCTGGGCGGGAGTGTTCTCGCGCTGGACGGCGGGCACCGAGCTGCGCACGCGGGCCGGGGATCGGGCGCGGGTGAGCGTCGGCGACATCGGATGGCTCGACGTGGAGCCGGGCTCGGTGCTGCGCCTGGTGCAGAGCGAGCAGGGCCGCCGCCGGATCGCGCTCGAACGCGGCGCGCTCGAAGCGATGATCACGGCGCCGCCGCGCACGTTCGTGGTGGACACGCCCGGCGGTGTCGCGACCGACCTCGGCTGCGCCTACCGCCTGAGCGTGGACGCCGCGGGCGACGGCGAGCTGGAAGTGACATCGGGCTGGGTCGCCTTCACGCACGCGCGTCGCGAGTCGTTCGTCCCCGCGGGCGCCCTGTGCCGGACTCGGCGCGGGGCCGGTCCGGGCACGCCGCGCTTCGCCGACGCCACGGCGGCGTTCGCGAGCGCACTGGACTCGCTCGACGCGGCCGGCGCGGGTGCCGAGCCGGCCGTGCTGACCCGCGTGCTCGACGAAGCCCGCGACCGGGATGCGTTCACGCTGTGGCACCTGGTCCCGCGCGTGGACGGCGACGCGCGGCGGCGCGTGGTCGAGCGGCTCGCACGGCTCGCGCCTCCGCCGCCCGAGGCCGCGCCGCAGCGCGTGCTGCAATTGGATCGGGCGGCGCTCGACGCGTGGTGGGACACGTTCGGGCTGGGCTCCTCGTCGCTGTTCCGCGCGTGGGAAGGCGAGTTCCCAGGCGGGCCCGTGCAGGCGGGCGGATAACACCACGGGCGCGGGCCGCGTCTCTCGAGCACACGGGACGCGATCCCGCCCGGTGAGCGATGCGGGGAACGCCCCCGCGCCGCGCCCCGGGACACTCGGAGGCTCCGCATGCACCTGCTTCGTCGATCGCTCGCCGCCGTCGCGCTGACGCTGCTCGCCGCAACGACGTCCCCTCCCGACGCCGGCGCCGGCGGAGCGACCGCCCGCCTGCTGGCTCCCGCGCGCACGGGTGCGCCCTACGTGGTGCAGGCCGAGAACTGCGGGCAGCCGGCCACGTTCGGGGTCACGGCCGTGGCGGAGGGCCGCGTCGGGGGCGTGCGGCAGTCGATCCCGCTGCGCCTCGAGGCGGGCGACGCGCCGGGGCGCTGGCGGCTCGCCCGCCAGTGGCCCGCCGAGGGACGCTGGGTCGTGCGACTCGTGCCGCGGCACCGCGCGGCCGCGATCAGCGTCGTGGCGCTGGACACGGAGGGCCGTCCGGCCGGCACGACGATGGTGTGGAGCGGCGACGGCCGGCGCGAGGCCGACCACGCGCTGCGCGGCGACTGAGTCCGCGACGATCGAGGCGGCCCGCCGCGTGGTGGGCCGCCTCGCCGATTCCGCGCTCCGATCGCGGGTCAGCCGCCGAGCGCTTCCTTGACCAGCCGGGAGACGGTGCTGCCCTCGGCCCGGCCCTTCACCTGCGGCATCACGACCCCGATGACCTTGCCCATCTCCTTGGGCCCGCTCGCCCCCGTGCTGGCGACGGCGGCGGTCACGATCGCACGCAGTTCGTCGTCCGAGATCTTCGCGGGCAGGAAGCGCTCGGTCACCTGGATCTCGCGCTCCTCGGCGGCGTTCAGGTCGGCGCGTCCGGCCTTCGCGTTCAGCTCCATGGTCTCGCGCCGCTTCTTCACGTAGCGCTGGAGGATCTCGATCTCCTCGTCCCCGGAGAGCTGCGCGTCCTTCGGCTTCGCGGTCTTGGCTTCCATGAGCGCGGCCTTCAGCATGCGCAACGTGCTGAGCGTGTCGGCGTCCTTGGACTTCATGGCCGTGACCATCTCGACCTGGATGCGATCCTGGATGCTCATCGATTCTCCTGCGGCTGGGATTCCCGTCGTCACGGTCGTGGGAGAGCGCCCCGCGGCGCGGTGGAATGCACGATCGTTCGCGGGGCGGAGTCCGAAGGCGCGTGCGCCCCGGCGGACGCCGGCAGAACCTAGCACAGGGTCGGGACGGGATCGGCCGCGGCCCTCTCCTCCCGATGGAGCGCGCCGACGGTGCCTCGCCGTTCACCGCGCGGGTTCGGGATCGCCGCGACGGCGCGACACAGCGCGTGCGACAGATCGTGGCGATTGCAGCACTGCATGGGCCCGCGTGAAGTGCAGCCTTCGCGCCGCGAGAGCTCGTTCGCGCGCGCCAGTCGCAGCGCCCGGCGCGTTCCGGCCGATCCACCCGGAGCGAGCACGGTTGGTGCTACGTCGCACGCGCCGAAGGATCGGCAACCGACCGCAGCGCCAGGGACGACCACTCCCCATGCCGCCGATTCTCCCTGGAAGGCCGACGCTCCCGTGAACGACGCCATTCTCCTCTGCGACGACGACACCCGCATCCGTGACCTCCTCACCCGTTCCCTCCAGCAGCACGGCTTCCAGATCCACACGGCGCCGTCCGCGGAGATCGCACTGAACCTGCTCGACGTGATCCACGTGGATGCCGTGCTGGCGGACGTCCACATGCCCGGCATGAGCGGGCTCCAGCTGTGCCGCCGGATCCGCCAGCGCCCGGACGGCGCGTTGCTGCCCGTGGCCCTGATGACCGGCGCGGCGGACACCGCCTCGCGCGTGGCCGGGCTGGAATCCGGGGCGGACGACTTCGTGAGCAAGCCGTTCCAGCTCCCGCTGCTCGTGGCCCGGCTCCGTGCCCTGCTCCGGGTCAAGCACCTCACCGACGAGTTGGAACGCACCGAGAGCGTGGTGCTCGCGCTCGCGCGCGCCATCGAGGCCAAGGACGCCTGCACCGAGGGGCACGTGTGGCGGCTCGCGGAATACAGTCGCGCCCTCGCGGTGGCGCTCGGATGCGAGGACAGCTTCGCGCGCCACGTGTGGTTCGGCGGCCTGCTGCACGACGTCGGCAAGGTGGCCGTGGACGAGCACGTGCTTCGCAAGTCGGGCAGCCTGAACGACCTCGAGCGCGAGCAGATCCGTCGCCACCCGCAGGTCGGCGCCGACATCGTGAGCCCGATGCGGTTCGCGTGCGCGGTGGGCCCGATCATCCTGGGGCACCACGAATGGTGGGACGGCTCGGGCTACCCGCTGGGCCAGCGCGGCGTGTCGATCCCGCTGGGCGCGCGCGTGGTGGCCGTGGCCGACGCGTGGGACGCGATGACGACGGACCGGCCGTACCGGCACGCGTTGAGCGAAGCGGAGGCCCTGCGACGGCTCCGCAACGGGGCGGGCACCCAGTTCGACCCGCAGCTGGTCGCGGTCTTCACCGGCATGGTGCGCATGCACCTGCTGCCGCGGTCCCCGGTGACGCACCGGATGTGGGCGGCCTGAATCGCGCCGCGCCGCAAACGAACGGGGTCCCGCCGTGAGGCGGGACCCCGTTGCGCGTGCGGCGGGAAATCGACGTCAGTTGCCGTAGCGAACCTTCAGCGAGCCCCAGCTGCGGTGCTGCGTGGGGACCACCGAGCAGCAGATCACTTCGAGGTTCATCAGCGGGTTGCCGTTGAAGCCCACGTCGCACAGGTCATCCGCCCCACCCGGGTAGATGTTGTACGAGGTGCACGGGTCGCACGAAGCGCCCGTGATCAGGCGGGGACGCGTGGTCGACGTGGAGCAGCCGGTGCCGCCCGACACGAAGTTCACGACCAGGAACGCATCGCCGTTCAGGCAGATGCCCGGAGGAAGCGGAACCGAGAAGTTGTAGTTGCCGGCGGCAGCCGCCGTGAGGTTGGTGGCGATCGGCGGCATGATCACGTTCGTCAGGTCCGGCGTGGGGCAGGCGCCGGCGACGGCGCCGACGATGCTCACGGTGACGGGCTGCGAGCAGGCCACGCGGTAGTTCAGGAACACATGGGCGATCTGGGCTTCGACGCCACCGGGGCCCGTGCACGCGGCGCAGTCGGAGCTGCGAATCAGCGTGTAGTAGCCGTCGTCCGGCGGGAGCAGGTAGTTGATGATGAACGCCGGCGCCTGGGTCACGCCGATCGTGCAGGTGGAGTTCACCGTGAACTGGGAGCCGTGAATCGGCTGACCATCGATGTTCTCGCGGACCGGCGCAGGCTTGGCGGCGAACGCGGCCGCCGCACAGAGCAGGCCGGCGCCGACGAGGAGAACCATGGTGCTGTAGCGACGCGGCATGGGCTTGTTCCTCCTTAGGGCAGAGGGAGTGGTGAGGTGGGAGATCCCCCCATGTCCCAGCCGCAGAGTGCAGCCGGGGGTGCTGTCCAAGCGGTGCAAAGATCGCCCAGGACCGCCTGTCATTGCAATGCAAAAGAGCGCCGGGACCGCGCCGTTTGCTCCCACGGGACCGGGTTTGGGCAGCGGAATCCCCGGGCGGGGCACAAGCCCCAGCAGGCCCGACGCCGGTGCGGCCGCGCGGACCGGCGCGATGGGGCATCGGCCCGAGCCGCCGCGGGTCGCGGCCGGGTCGGAGCAAAGACGAAGCGACGAGGATCACTCTCCCGCGCCAGTTCGAGCGAGCCGCGCCCCGGTGGCCTCGACGACCTCCCACGACGACCCCGAGCCGCGGACCTCGCCCGAGTGGGGGCAGCGCCGTGTGCGCATCGTGCGCCGGCATGTACGACGCGTGCGACCACGGCCGCTCGACGCGGGCCGTCACGCCGGCCGGAGTCCGCGCACGAGCCCATGGCACAGCCCCGCCCTCGGGCCCTCCCGGGAGGATGCATGACCGTGCGCGTCTTGACCCTCCCCAACCCGCTGCCTAGGCTGCGGACACGAGTCCCAACTTCCGTTCCGGAGGTGGTCGTGAACCGCGAACAACGCCTTACCGAGTTGCACCGGCGCCGGGAGCAGGCCCTCGCGGGCGGCGGCGCCGATCGCATCGCCAAGCAGCACGCCAAGGGGTGCCTGACCGCGCGCGAGCGCATCGAACTGCTGCTGGATCCGGGCTCGTTCGTCGAGGTCGGAACGTTCGTGACGCACCGTGCCCAGGACTTCGGCATGGCGGACAAGCGGATCACCGGGGACGGCGTGGTGGCCGGGTGGGGCCTGGTGGACGGTCGCCTGGTGTACGTGTTCGCGCAGGACTTCACCGTGTTCGGCGGCACCATGAGCGAGGCGAACGGCAAGAAGATCTGCGCGATCATGGACCTGGCCATGGAGAACGGCGCACCCGTGATCGGCCTGAACGACTCGGGGGGGGCGCGCATCCAGGAGGGCGTGCTGTCGCTGGGCGCCTATGCCGACGTGTTCCTGCGCAACACGCTCGCGTCGGGCGTGGTGCCCCAGATCTCCGCGATCATGGGGCCGTGCGCCGGCGGAGCCGTGTACTCCCCCGCCATCACCGACTTCACCGTGATGACCGAGGGCACGAGCTACATGTTCGTGACCGGGCCGGACGTGATCAAGGCCGTCACGTCGGAGGAAGTGACGTTCGAGGACCTGGGCGGCGCGATGACGCACAACACCCGGAGCGGTGTCGCGCACTTCGCCGCGAAGGACGACGCCGACTGCGTGCGGCACGTGAAGCGGCTGCTGTCGTTCCTGCCGTCGAACAACCAGGAGGACCCGCCGCGGCGGCCGTGCTCCGATCCGATCGACCGTCGCGATCCCGAGTTGAACACGATCGTGCCCGACGCGTCCGACAAGCCCTACGACATGAAGGACGTGATCCGCCGCGTCGTCGACGACGGCGACTTCTTCGAGGTGCAGGAGCACTACGCGCCGAACATCGTGGTCGGCTTCGCGCGGCTGAACGGCCGGCCGATCGGCGTGGTGGCGAATCAGCCGAAGGTGCTCGCGGGAGTGCTGGACATCGACTCGTCGGTCAAGGCGGCCCGGTTCGTGCGCTTCTGCGACGCGTTCAACGTGCCGCTGCTCACGTTCGAGGACGTGCCCGGATTCCTGCCCGGAACGAAGCAGGAATGGGGCGGGATCATCCGCCACG
>JBGAOB010000182.1:0-10042 GCA_044222045.1 Candidatus Eiseniibacteriota bacterium | reverse complement strand
CCCGGCGCGTGCGGGACGGATCGCAATCCCGGGAACGAGGGGTGGCGGCGCGCGGTGCAGCGCTGCGACACCTGTGGCGGCGGCCCCCCGGGCCCGCGTCAGGAAGTTGTGGCCGTGAGCCGGGCGGGCGGGCACACTGCCGGTCCCCCGAGCGCAGGTCCGTCCTCACTGATCATCCGCGAGGCCGCTCGCGGCGCGTCCCGCACACGCCGGAGGACTCCGATGCATCTCGTTCGTGTCGCCTGCTTCG
This sequence comes from Candidatus Eiseniibacteriota bacterium, assembly GCA_044222045.1. Classification (GTDB taxonomy): domain Bacteria; phylum Eisenbacteria; class RBG-16-71-46; order RBG-16-71-46; family RBG-16-71-46; genus JBGAMH01. The sequence goes on along the minus strand of JBGAOB010000182.1, from coordinate 9,792 downwards.
CCGCCGCACTCGTCGCCGCGCTCGCCGCGCCGTCCGCCGCCTTCGTCGACCCGGGGCAGGTCGCGCCCGCGTTCACCAAGAACGTGCTCGGCGGCGTGCCCCCCACGCTGTCGCTGTCCGACTTCGCCGGCAAGGTCGTGGTCATCCACGTGATGGGCTACGCCTGAAACTACTGCCTGACCGCCGGTCCGTCGGTCGAGAGCGACATCTGGCAGTACTACCGCACGAACTACCCCGGGCAGGTGCAGGTGCTGGGCGCCGACGTGCTCGACGGCCTGCCGTCGCAACTGCAGGCCTACGTCAACACCACCGGCTGCACGTTCCCGTTCCTGCTCAAGTGCTACGCAGGCCCGCCCGCGGGCAACTTCGTCACGTGGTACGGCGAGCGCGACAACTTCGTGGTGATCAACAAGCAGGGCATCGTGCGCTACCGCGCGGCGCAGACGCACCCGTACAGCCAGGGCTACCACCTGAACGAGATCCGCGGCTGCGTGGACTCGCTCGTGTCGTTGCCGGGCGCCGGCGTGGAACCCGAGGGCGGCGTGGTACTGGCACTGACGGCGGCGCCGAACCCGTGCCGCACGCGCGCCGACGTCGCGCTGACGCTGCCGCGCGCCGAGGACGACGTGCGCGTGCGCGTGCTCGACCTCTCGGGTCGCACGGTGCAGCGGCTGGGGGCCGCCCCCCCGGCGGCGGGCGTGACGCGACTGGTGTGGGACACGCGCGACGAGCGCGGCCGGGCGAGCGCGCCGGGCGTGTACTTCGTGCGCGCCGACGTCGCGGGCCGCAGCGTCACCCCGCGCGTGGTGGTGGCCCGGTGAGCGCTCGCACGTTCGCGGCGGGCGTGGTGTTCGCGCTCGCCGCGCTCGCCGCGGCCGGTTCGCCCGCGCGCGCCGACGACGCGCCGCGAGCCGAGCGCCGCGAGAACGCGCCGGCGTTTCGCGCGCGCCCGGTGGACGGCGCCGCGTTCGACCTCGCGGCGGCCCGGGCGCACGGGCCGGTGCTCGTGGACTTCTGGGCCACGTGGTGCAAGCCGTGCCTCGCGTCGCTGCCCGCGGTTCGGGCGCTGCACGAGCGCTGGGCCGAGCGCGGCCTCACGGTGGTCGGCGTGTCGATCGACGGTCCGCGCAACTTCGCGCGCGTGCGCCCGTTCGCGCAGCGCCTGGGGCTCGGCTACCCGATCGTGCTCGACGAGGACGGCTCGCTGCAGCAGCGCTTCCGCGTCGGTGCGGTGCCCACGAGCGTGCTGATCGACGCCGACGGGCGGATCGTGCGCGTGCACACCGGCTGGGCGCCCGGCGAGGATCGCGCGCTGGAGGCCGAGGTGGAGCGGCTGATCGGCGCCCCCGTGGACAGCGCGCGATGAGCGGGGCGGGGGAGGTCGACGCGCCGGCGCCGCGGGCCATGGCGCGGGCCGCTGCGGTCGCGCTCGCCGCGCTCGCGTGCGTGCTCGCGGCCCCGCGCGCGCAGGCGCAGGTCACGGGCAGGCGCGGGCCGTGGCGGTCGCGCTCGCCGCGCTCGCGTGCGTGCTCGCGGCCCCGCGCGCGCACGCGCAGGTCACGGGCACGAACCTGGTCGTGGGCCAGTACGGCAGCCCCCCGGCCGTGCCGCCGCGCAACCGCACCGATCTCTACGACCGGCTGGACCTGTCGTACGCGCAGGACGCGTTCGGCGTGGGCTTGCGGTTCGAGCGCGACCGCAGCAGCGACGACTCGCCCGGACGCGGGCACGACGCGGCGTACGAAGCGTTCACGCAGCGCTGGCTCGACTGGCGCGGCGAACGCCTGCACGTGCGCGTGGGCAACTTCCACACGATCCTGGGGCGCGGCCTCGTGCACCGTTCGTTCGAGTTGCCGGGCGTGGTGCTGGACGAGCCCGGATCGCGGTCGCGCTACACGCCGTCGCGCGACGTGGACGGGCTCCTCGTGGAGGGCGGCGCCGGGCCGTTCGAGGGCCGCGCGTTCAGCGGTCGACCGAACGGCGGCGACTTCTCGCCCGCGAGCGAGGCGCTGGGGCTGGAGCGCTACCGCGGCACGCTGACCGGCGCGCAGGCGGCCACGCGGCTGCCGGGCGCGGGGCGCGTGGGCGTGGTGAGCGCGCGCTACGACTACGGCGCGGCGCCCACGCGCGAGCTGGGCAGCGGTTTCGCCGGGCTCGACCCGCTCGCGGCTGCGGGCGTGCGCGCGTGGTCGCTGCCGCTGTACGCCGAGTACGCGCAGAGCGGGCAGACGTTCGGCGACTGGTGGAAGCTGCGCCGCGGTCACGAGGTGCAGCACGCGCTCTACGCGAGCGCCGCCGTGCTGCACGGTCGCGCGTCGCTCACCGCCGAGTTCAAGGACTACGACGGGTTCCGCACGGGCTTCGACGACCCGCCGGCGCTCGTGCGCGAACACGCCGCGCCGCTGCTGAACCGCAACACGCACCTGCTCGACGCCGACGGCGAGTCGGGCTTCCAGCTCGAGGCCGTGCTGCCGGCTTCGGCGTGGGGCACGGTGACCGCGAACCTGAGCCGCGGCGACGGCCCCCCGGGCGTGCGGCTGCTGCGCTTCGAAGAGCGCTACCTGGAGCTGCACGCGGCGCCGCCCGCGGGCGCGTCGTGGGAGGCCACGCTGTTCGTGGACCGCGGCTTCGACACGTTCGACTTCGTCGCCGACCGCACCGTGGTCGGCGTGGCGGGCACGGCGCCGCTGCCGCGCGGCCTGTCGATCACCGTCGACCTCGAACGCCAGCGCGCGGTGCGGACCACGTTCAGCGCGCTGGTTCCGGACGAGCGCTTCGACGACCGCGCGATGTCGCTGACGCTGGCGCGCGAGGGCTGGGGGAGCGTGGGCTTCGCGGCCGAGCGGACGAGCGATCCGCAGCAGCAGTCCTCCGACGACTTCGGCCGGCTCACCAGCTCGCACCGCTGGTTCAGCGGCGTCACGCTGGCCGCCGACGTGAACGACGCGAACCAGGTGTCGCTGTTCGCCGGGCGCCGGCGCGGCGGCCGGGCCTGCAACGCCGGCATCTGCTACGAGGTCGCGCCGCTCGAGGGCGGCGAGCTGCGCTGGACCGCGCGGTATTGAGCGCGCGGGCGCGGGCGACGACCGTGCGCCGGCCGCCCGTGGCCTTCGGCCGCCGATGGGTCCGCCCCTGATCGCTGGCGCGCACGCTGCTCTCCCGCCGGAGCGCGGGGCCGCGCCCGGGCCGTCTGGCACCTTCGGCCCATGTCGCCGCGCGCTCGCGCTCTGTTACCAATCGACCGTTCCCCGACCGGCGCGCGCCCGCTGGCGTGCGGCACGTGCTCGACACGCGAACGCGATCCACCCGAATCCGACTCTCCCGAGGTGTCCACGATGGATCACCATCTGACCGAAGATCAGCGCAACATCCGTGACCTCGCGCGCACCATCGCCGAGGAGAAGATCAAGCCCGTCCGCGCGAAGTACGACGAAGAGAACATCTTCCCGTGGGACATCGTGCAGGAGCTGGCCAAGGTCGACCTGTTCCGCGTGTTCATTCCCGTGGAGTACGACGGCCTGGTCGAGAGCCCGTCGCTGGGCATCACGAACATGTGCCTGGTCACCGAGGAGCTGTCCAAGGCCTGCGCCGGCATCGCGCTGGCGTTCGCCGGCACGGCGCTGGGGACGTTCCCGATCCTGCTGCACGGCTCCGAGGAGCAGAAGCGCAGGTACCTGCCCGACATCGCCGCGGGCAAGCGCCTGGCGGCGTTCGGGCTCACCGAGCCCGCGGCCGGCTCCGACGCCGGCGCGCAGCGCACCACCGCGCGCAAGGAAGGCGACGAGTACGTCCTCAACGGCACGAAGGTGTTCATCACGAACGGCGGCGAGGCCGAGATCTACACCACGGTCGCGCTGACGAACCCCGAAAAGGGCGCGCGCGGCGCGTCGTGCTTCATCATCGAGAAGGACACGCCCGGGTTCACCTTCGGCAAGAAGGAAACCAAGATGGGCATCCACGCCTCGGTGACGCGCGAACTCATCTTCGACGGCGCCCGCGTGCCGAAGGCGAACCTGCTGGGCAAGGAGGGCATGGGGTTCCTGGTCGCCATGAAGACGTTCGACGTGTCGCGGCCCGGCGTGGGTGCGCAGGCGCTCGGCATCGCCGAGGGCGCGATCGAGGAGACGCTGAAGTACGCGCACACGCGGCACCAGTTCGGCCAGAGCATCATGAACTTCCAGGGCCTGCAGTGGATGCTGGCCGACATGGCCATGCAGACCGAGGCGGCCAAGTCACTCATCTACGCGCTCGCCGCGCGCATCGACAGCGGGGACACCAAGGACATCGGCCACCTGTCCGCCATGTGCAAGGTGCTGGCGAGCGACGTGGCGATGAAGGTGACCACGGAGGCCGTGCAGATCTTCGGCGGCTACGGCTACATGACCGACTACCCGGTCGAGAAGATGATGCGGGACGCCAAGATCACGCAGATCTACGAGGGCACGAACCAGATCCAGCGCAACGTCATCGGCAGCTGGCTGGTGAAGGAAGCCGCGCGGCTGGCGGGATAGCGGCGACGCGACGAACGAACTCAGCGGGCCTCCCGGGCGCCAGCCTCGGAGGCCCGCGCGGCGTTCGCGCTACTGGCCGCTGAGCAGGTGCAGCGGCAGCGCGCCGTGCGCGCCGTGGCCGGCGATGCAGTAGAGAATCGTCGCGCTGTCGGCGTACGCCACGATGCCGCGCACGCCCGTACCGGTGCCCATCGTGGGCGAGTAGGCGGCGCGATCCACCCACGCCGCGCCGTCGCCCGTGGAACGGTCGAACGGGTTGCGGAAGTTCGCGCCGGCGCTCGGCAGGATCGCGACCACGTCGGACGCGAGCGGCGCGTACGGGCCTTCGTTGCGCACCGCGTAGTCCTCGGCGGCCAGCTGCAGCGTGTGCATGTTCGACTTGGTGCCGCCTTCCTTCGCGCGATCCTGCATGGCGAGGAAGTTCGGGATCGCGATCGCCGCGAGGATCCCGATGATCACGACCACGATCATCAACTCGATCAGCGTGAAGCCCTGCTCTCGGCGGCTCATGGTGGCGGCTCTCCCGGCGGCGGCGGCGTCCCTGCGTGACGGCACTCCACCGGTGACTCACGCAGGTTGTGTTCCACCCGCGCGGCCATGGTCCCGCGCGCGCAACCTCCGGCAAGTTCGAAGGCCGCCGCGCCGGTCGCCGAGCGGCGGGCCTGCCCGTCGTGCAATGCGCACGATCGGCCGCCGCACGCCGCGCCTTGCACGATCTCACCGCACGGCGGGAGGTGGGGCTACGCCCGGCGGCGCTCGCCGTCGTCTTCCGAGGCCAGGCGCATGGCGTCCACGATCAGCCGGTCCAGGTCCAGGTCCAGCATGATGTCCTCGGTCTGCGCGCGTTCGCCGGGATGGAACACGAAGCGGCCCTGGTCCCACAGCAGCACGTTGCAGATGACGCGGCGCTGCACCTCGAGCACGGCGAGGCGCAGCCGATCGGGCTCCACGATGCCGCTGTCCACGAGCATGCGGCCGATCGGAGCTCCGGGCTGGTCGCTCTGCACGGCGGCGAACAGCTCGATCGCCTCGGGCTGGATGTCGCCGCTCTCCACGAGCAGGTCTCCCAGCCGCACGTGCCAGCCGTTCGTGACCGCGAAGCCCGAGCGGCCGTCGATCAGGAACAGGTCGGCGTGCAGGTCTCCCGAATGCACTTCGAGCCGGCCGGTCGACTTGGCCAGCTGAAGGAGCCGGAGGATCTGCACCGGCATGAAGTGCGCGAGCGTGCCGGAAAGTGCGTTCACGAGGGCTCTCCGGGTGACGGGGGACGGCTGTGTCATCGGCGGGCGCGGGTCGGGGCATCACCCCCGAGTCGGGGCTCGCGGCGGCGGCCGGCCCCCGCGCACCGTGCCGAATCGCTCGAAGCGCGTGCAGCGGGCAGCGGGCATCCCGCGCGGCGCCCCGTCGCAGGGCCGGCCGCCGCGCGCGGGAGCGGCGCGCGCCGGCCCGCAAGGCCATCGCCCGCAGGCGGCTGCGCGCGCCGGGCACACCGCCCGGTGCGGGGGAATCCGCTCGCATCGGGCGGCACCGCGATTGCGACCGCGGGCGCGTTCGTGCGCGCGAGCGCGAACCGGAGTGTGGGACGATGCCGGCCCCACGTTCTCCTTTCCCCCTTTCGCCAGGAGATCGTTCGATGACGTCGCGAACTCTCGTCACGGCCGCGCTCGTCGCGTGGCTCGCGTGGGCGGCGCCCGCTTCGGCGCAGTGGGTGCAGTCGCAGGGCCCGTGGGGCGGCCACGTGCAGGCGCTCGCCGTGCACGGCTCCACGCTGTTCGCGGGCACGCACGGTGGGGGCGTGTACCGCTCCACCGACGACGGCGCCTCGTGGCAGTCGGCCACGTTCGGCATCGCGTCGCCGTTCGCGTACGCGCTCGGTTCGATCGGTCGCTGGGACTTCGCGGGCTGCCCGGGCGGCGGGCTCTATCGCTCGTCGAACGGCGGGCGCAGCTGGGAGTGGGCGAGCAGCGGCATCCCGACGACGCAGTTCCGCGCCATCGTCACGCGCGGCGCGAACGTGTACGCGGCCGTGCAGGACTCGGGCGTGTACGTGTCCGCCGACAGCGGGCTCACGTGGACGTCGGCCAACGCCGGGCTCGGCGATCGAGGCGTGTGGTCGCTCGCGCTGCGCGGCACCGACCTGTTCGCCGGCACGAACGGCGGGCGCGTGCAGCGGCTGGCCGCCGCCGCCACCACGTGGAGCGCGTCGGGCACGGGATTGCCGGGCAGCGCGGTGGAGGCGCTCGTCGCGTCGGCCACCGGCCTCTACGCGGGCACGTTCGGCAACGGTGTGTACCGCTCGGCCGACGGCGGCGCGACGTGGGCGCCGACGGGCGCGGGCCTCCCGCAGCCGTACATCGCCGCGCTCGCGTGGGACGGCACGCGCGTGCTCGCGGGCACGTTCGATCGCGGCGTGTTCGTGTCGACGAACGAGGGCGCCGGCTGGGCGCCCGCGAACTCGGGGCTCGTCGACCTGCGCGTGCGCTCGATCGTCACGAAGGGCGCGCAGCTGTTCGCGGCCGCGACCGGCGGCGGCGTGTACCGATCCACCGACGGCGCCGCGTCCTGGACCGCGGTCAACCAGGGGCTCGCGGTCACGTCGCCGTTCTGCCTCGTCGCCGACGGCGCCACGCTGTACGCGGGCACGAGCGGCTCGGGCGCGTTCGTGTCCGGCAACGGCGGCTCCACGTGGCAGGCGCTCGGCGTGATCCCGAACCCCAATGTGATGGCGATGGGCGTTGCGCCGGGCGTGCTGCTGGCCGGCACGTACGACGGCCTCTATCGCTCGATCGACGGCGGCGCGCACTGGTCCGACGCGAGCGGCGGGCTCACCACGCGCTACGTGACGGCGTTCGCCACGAGCGCGCCGTACGTGTTCGCGGCCGCCTCGGGCGGCGTGCACCGGTCCTCGGACGGCGGCGCGTCGTGGACGCCGGTCAACACGGGCCTCACGAACGGCAACGTGTTCGGGCTGCTCGCGGTGGGATCGGAGCTGTACGTGGCCACGTCGGGCGGCGGCGTGTTCCGCTCGCTCGACGCGGGCGATCACTGGACCGAGGTCAACGCCGGGCTCACGAACCCGTACGCCTTCGCGTTCGCCGCGCTCGGCCGCTGGCGGTTCGTGGGCACGTCGGGCGGCGGCGTGTTCCGCACGTCGAACGCGGGCGGCCTGTGGGAGCCGGCGAACGACGGCCTCGCGAACGTGTTCGTGCGCGACCTCGTCGTGCACGGCGGCGACCTGTTCGCGGCCACGGCGAACGGCGTGTCGTGGAGCGCCGACAGCGGCGCCACGTGGACGAACCTCACCGGGGACCTCGCGAGCCCGAACACCGACGGGATCGCCGTGTCGGGCTCGCGACTCGTGGTGGGTGGCCAGTGGACGGGGCTCTCGTACCGCGCGCGACCCGGTGCGACGGTCGGCGCGCCGGCGCCCGCCTCGCCGCACGCGTGGCTCGCGCCCGTGCGCCCGAACCCCGCGCGCGGCCGCGCGGCATTCGCGTTCACGCTGCCGAGCCCGGGCGCCGTGTCGCTCATGGTGTGCGACGTGAGCGGGCGCTGCGTGGCCACGCTGGCCGACGGCGAGTGGTCGGCCGGCACCCACGCGCCCTCGTGGGACACCGGCGCCGCGAGGCCCGGGCTCTACTTCGCGCGGCTGGTCACGGCGTGGGGGAGCGAGTCGCGCGCGTTCGTCGTGGTGCGGTGAAGCGCCACGGTCGCCGCGGGGCGGGCCGAACCGGCCACTCCGCCCCGCGGCGTGGGGCGCGCTCCAGGCGCCGGTGCGTGCGCCGTGTTGCGCTCGCTCTCGGCGCTGGGCAGACTGCGCCGCATGTCCGCGCCTCCCACTCCGAACGTCGTGCACGTGATCCAGCTGGCCGTCGCCCCGGTGTTCCTGCTGTCCGGCATCGGCACCGTGCTGATGGTGCTGACGGGGCGCCTCGCGCGCATCATCGACCGCGCCCGGTTGCTGGAGGACCGGCTCCACGAAGAGCCCGGTGACCGGCGCACCGAGATGGAGAACGAGATGAAGCTGCTCTCGTTCCGGGCGCGCATGGTCAACTACGGGCTGACGTTCGCCACCACGAGCGCGCTGCTGGTGTGCCTCGTGATCGCGCTGCTGTTCGTGGGCAGCGCGGCGCACATCGACTTCGAAGGGCTGATCTCGATCCTGTTCGTGGGCGCGATGCTGGCATTGATCGCCAGCCTCGGCATCTTCGTGCGCGAGATCTACCAGGGCACGCGGCAGCTCCGGTTCCGACGGCCGCCGCGCTGACGCGGAAGCGCCCGGCAACGGAACGCCCCACCCGTGCATCGCGGGCGGGGCGTTCGCGAGCAGCCGGGCCGCGCGGTCACATGCCCAGGATGTGCCAGCCTGCGTCCACGTACAGCGTGGTGCCGGTGATGCCGCTGGCCATCTCGGACAGCAGGAACAGCGCGGCGGTGCCGACTTCCTCCTTGGTGATGTTGCGCTCGAGCGGCGCCGCACCGCTGTGCTCCTTGAGCATGTCGGTGAAGCCGCGGATGCCGCGCGCCGCCAGCGTGTTGACCGGGCCCGCCGAGATCGTGTTCACGCGGATCCCCTTCGGTCCCAGTTCGTAGGCCATCTGCCGCGTGGCCTGCTCGAGCACGGCCTTGGCGCTGCCCATGACGTTGTAGTTCGGGATCGCGCGGTTCGCGGCCAGGTACGACAGCGACACGATGCTGGCGCCGTTCTTCTCGAGCAGCGGCATCATGCGGTTGGTCACGTTGACCAGCGAGTACGCGCTCACGTCCAGCGCCAGGTGGAAGCCCTCGCGCGGCGTCTTCACGAACGAGCCCTCGAGGTCCTCCTTGCGGGCGAACGCGATGCCGTGCACGAAGATCTCCAGCGAGCCCCAGCGGCCCTCGATCTTCTTGCGCACCTCGTCGATCTCGTAGTCCTTCGTGACGTCGCACTCGGTGGTGAACGCGTGCGGAAGCGTGGACGCGAGCTCCTCCACGTCCTTCTTCATGCGCTCGTTCGCGTACGTCAGGCACAGCCGCGCGCCGGCCTTGGCCAGGCACTCGGCGATGGCCCACGACAGGCTGCGGTGATTCGCCACGCCCATCACCAGCGCGTGCTTGCCGCGGAGATCGATCTGGTACATGCGGTTCCTCCCGTGCTCGGCCGCTCGAATCCCGGATGTTTCTCGAGTACGCCGCGCGGTGTCGCGGCGTCAAGCCGTCTTCTTCTGCTCCCAGACGCGGATGGGCAGGATGATCACCTGCATGCCGGCGAACTGCAGCCGGCGCTGGATCGCGAACGCCG
>JBGAOB010000181.1:0-10113 GCA_044222045.1 Candidatus Eiseniibacteriota bacterium | reverse complement strand
AGGTGGTGCACCGGGGGCAGGCTTCCCGGCTGGTGCGCCTGTTCCTGGCGACGCCCTTCGCGGGGGGGCGGCACGAACGGCGGGTTCGAAAGATCATGGCGTTGGAGCGCGGGGCCTGACGGCCTCGCGCTTTTCGCATAGGTGAGGGGCGGCCGCGCCGGCCCGATCGGGACGCGCGGCCGGGAGGAAGGGAACAGGATGGAACTGAGCCTCGATCTGGTCCGGCGCCTGCCGAAGACCGATATCCATTGCCATCTCGACGGTTGCGTGCGTCCGAAGACGATCCTCGAGCTGGCGGCCGAGCAGGGCGTGAAGCTGCCCACGAAGGACCTCGGCAAGCTCACGCGGTTGCTGCAGGCCGGCAAGCGCACGCGCGACCTGGGCGACTACCTGAAGATCTTCGACTACACGCTCAGCGTGATGCAGACGAAGGACGCGCTGTACCGCATCGCCTACGAGCTGGCCGAGGACGCGGCGGAGGAGAACATCCGCCACCTCGAAGTGCGTTACGCGCCGATCCTGCACCGCAAGCACAAGCTGGCGTTCGAGGACATCGTCGACCCGGTGGTCGCCGGGCTGCGCGACGCGGGTGTGAAGCACAAGCTGTCCACGGGCGTGATCATCTGCGGCATCCGTTCGATGGACCCCAAGATCTCGGTGCAGCTCGCCGAACTGGCGGTGGCGTACAAAGGCAAGGGCGTGCTCGCGTTCGACCTCGCGGGGCAGGAGAAGGACTACCCGGCCAAGGCCCACCGCGAGGCGTTCCAGATCATCCTGAAGCACAACATCAACTCCACGGTGCACGCGGGCGAAGCGTTCGGCGCCGCGAGCATCGGGCAGGCGCTGCACTACTGCGGCGCGCACCGGATCGGTCACGGCACGCGGCTTCGCGAGGATCCGGACCTGATGCGGTACGTGAACGACCACCGCATCCCGCTCGAGGTCTGCCTGACCTCGAACGTGCAGACGCGCGCCGTGCCCACGATCAAGGCGCACCCGTTCGGCTCCTACTTCCGCCAGGGCCTCCGGGTCACGCTCAACACCGACAACCGGCTGATGTCCGCCACCACGGTGTCGCAGGAAATCGCGCTGGCCGCGCGCGCGTTCGATCTCAGCCCTTACGAGATCAAGCGCATCATCATCAACGGCTTCAAGAGCTCGTTCATGCCCTACGCACAGAAGGCGCGCATGCTGCGCGAAGTGAACCTGGACATCGACCGCGTCTTCATGGACGCCTTCCCCGACGAGTACGACCGCCGGGCCACGTTCTGAAACCGGTTTCACCCTCCGAGATCGCGCGGCGGGGCCCCGCGAGGGCTCCGTCACCGTCCCGAAACGGGCCGTTCACTGTCCCGACGGGAAATGATGCGAGGATCGCGCGAGCCATCGGAGAGCGGGGCCGTTAGGATGCGAGAGGGACCGGACCATCCGGTCCAACTCACTGCCAATTGATCTCTTGACCGTGCGGGAAGCGGGCACTTACGGTCCGGCTCCCCCGCACACCGACCCTTCCATGAACCTACTCGTACGATTGTCGGCCCTCTCGGTCCTGTTGGGTGTGCTGCTCGCCGGTCCCGCATCGGCGCAGGACAAGGGCTCGATCACCGGTCGCGTCACGGACAAGAAGTCCGGCCACGCCATCGCCTTCGCCAACGTCGCGGTGGTGGGCGCCCAGCGCGGTTCGCTGACCGATTCCGAAGGCCAGTTCAACATCACCGGCGTGCCCGTGGGCACCTGGGAAGTCCGGGTGCAGTTCCTGGGCTACCGGCCCGAGGCGCGCCCCGGCGTCGTGGTGACGGCGGGCAAGCCCACGCGGGTCGATTTCCAGCTGATGGACGTCGTCGTGCGCGAGGAGAAGGTGGTCGAGGTGACCGCCGAACGCCGGCTCGTCGACGTGAAGCAGGGCTCCACGGTCCGCAGCGTCAACGCCAACACCATCCGCAACATGGCCGTGCTCACGGTCGGCGACGTGCTGCAGCAGCAGGCGGGCGTCACCACCGAGGCCGACCAGGTGCACATCCGCGGCGGCCGCGGCGACGAAGCGGTGTTCCTCGTGAACGGCGTCGTCAACCGCGACCTCGTCACCGGCCAGTCCACCGCCGGCAAGATCAACGCCCGCTCGGTGGCCGAGGTGAACGTGGCCACGGGCGCGTTCGACGTGAAGTACGGCAATGCCATCGCCGGCGTCGTGGACATCAAGCTCAAGGACGGCACCGACAAGTTCGAGGGCTACCTGTCCTCGTCCACGGGCAGCTTCGGCCAGCGGTCGTGGGAGGCGCAGGTGAGCGGCCCCGATCCCGTGTGGACGCCGATGCTGAAGCGGCTCGGCGTGCGCGTGCCGGGCACCGTGAACTCGCTGCTCGAGATCTCGGGCGACCTCGCCGAGACGCGGTACCGCTACCTGGGCAAGAGCCCGTCCCTGATCCAGAAGACGGTCTATCCCGAGGCGACGTACCGGCTGATTTCGAGCTACGAGGATTCGTTCTTCGGCCACACGTTCAAGTACGGCGACGCGTTCGGCCCCTCGGCCGACAACCGCTGGGGCGCCCGCTACGCGCTGGCCTGGAAGCCCGGCACGCGCGACAAGCTCACGTTCGGCTTCCAGAAGCGCATCGCGATCGACCAGGGCTTCACGCGCACGCGCATCGACGTGCGCGGCAACCAGCTCGATCCGTCCTATCCGTGGTCGTGGAACAACCGCATCCAGCACGCGAGCACGTACTTCGACGACAACGTGCAGTCGTCGCTCGGCTGGCGCCGCACGCTCGGCGTGACGGGCTACACCGAGCTGCAGATGTCGCGCTACTTCTACGCCCAGCGCCGCGACGTCATGGGCAAGCTGTGGAGCGAGTACGTCGAGCCCGACGACAAGAGTGTCTACCCGCCGGGGGACCCGCGTCGCGACGACTACTTCGTCGACTCCGGCGACGACAACCAGTGGCAGGACCGCCGCAACACCAGCTACGGCATCGACTGGTCGCTGCTGCAGCGGGTGCGCCGGAACGAGATCGAGGTCGGCTTCAACCACCAGTTCCAGATGGCGCAGTACATCACCATCGAGGATCCGTGGGTCGCGTCGTCGGACGGCCTCGGCAACGCGCACGACCAGTGGCGCGTGCACCCGTGGCAGGGCGCGATGTTCCTGCGGGACCGGCTCGAGTACGAGGGCTTCGCCGGCAACCTGGGGCTCCGCTACGACTACTGGTTCCCCGGTCGCGAGGCCGAGCGCGCGCTCGCCGACCCGACGCGCGAGAACATCCCCATCTCGGTGCGCGACGAGTTCTACGCGAGCACGAGCTCGTTCTTCGGCCGCCGCTACAAGGGCCACCTCTCGCCGCGCGTGATGGTGTCGCACCCCATCACCGAGAACAGCAAGTTCTACTTCAACTACGGCGAGTTCGTGCAGTTCCCTTCGTACCGCTGGGTGTACGCGAAGCTGAACTCGATCTCGAGCGAGAACTTCCCGTTCCAGGGCAACCCGTCGCTGAACCCGCAGGTGTCGGTGAACTACGAGGTGGCCGGCGAGACGGAGTTCATGAAGGGCGTGGCCGGCAAGGTCACGCTGTTCCAGCGCGACGTCTACGACTACCCGAACTCGGTCACGATCACGCCGCAGTCGGGCACGATCACGTCGGGGCTGCGCCGCTACAGCATCTTCGTGAACGGCAGCTTCGCGCGTTCGAAGGGCTTCGAGATCGAACTCGACAAGCGCCGCCTGAAGCGCTGGGGCTCGTCGATCACGTACAGCTTCGTGCAGACGCGCGGCAAGGAGAGCGATCCGAACGAGAACCGCCAGCTCGCCGAGATCGGTTCCAGCGGCGGCGGGTCGCTGCTCGAGCGGTTCGTCGACTGGAATCGCCCGCACAAGCTGTCGGCGTCGTTCGACCTGCGGTTTGACAAGGATCCGCCGGCGGCGGCCAAGTGGCTGCACGACTCGTCGGTGCGCCTGTACGTGAACGGGCAGTCGGGCCGCGCCTACACGCCGCGCGACAGCACGAACAACTTCGACCTCGGCGCGGTGAACTCGAAGAACGGTCCGATCCAGCTGACCACCGACCTCACGCTGAGCCGCGGCTTCAAGCTCTTCGGGCACAAGACGGAGTTGAGTGTCCGCGGCAACAACATCTTCGGCGCGAAGCTCGTCTACAACATCGATCCCATCACGGGGAAGGGTTACAAGATGGGTTCGGGCCTGTTCGCGCCCGGCTACATCCTGCGCCGTTACCCCATCCCGGTTCGCCGCTCCGAGGAGTCCGACCAGGCCTTCGCGCAGCGGCAGGCGGAACGCGAGAACAACGTGACCAAGTACATCATCGGCACCCTGGACGACCCGTCGAACTACGGTGCGGCCGCGATGTGGAGGGCTCAGATCGATGTCGACTTCTAGAGCTTTCCTCGCCTCGCTCGCGCTGCTGGCGGCGGTCGCCGGCTCCGCCGCCGCCCAGTCGCAGGACGTTCCGCTCGGCACGCAGCGCGTCGGCACCGCTTCGGGCGCGTTCCTGCGCATCGGCGTGGGTGCGCGCGCGGCCGCGCTGGGTGAGTCGTTCGTCGCCGTGGCGAACGACCCGAGCGCGATCTACTGGAACCCCGCCGGTCTCGCCGCGCAGCTGCGGCCGGCCGTGCTGCTGTCGCACAACGAGTGGCCGGCCGACATCCGCTACGAGCACATGGCGTACGTGCTGCCGGTGAAGAAGCTCGGCGGCTCGCTCGCGTTCCAGTTCGGCGCGCTGACCACCGACATCGACGAGACGACCGAGTACCGGCCGTTCGGCACCGGCCGCACGTTCACGTACTCGGACATCCTCGCCGGCGCGGCGTACGCGCGGCGCTGGACCGACAAGCTGCTGGTGGGCGCGGGCGTCAAGTACGTGCACGAGGACCTGGGCACCGACATCGGCGGCCCGTCCACGAGCGCGGTGCTCGTGGACGCCGGGTCGATCTTCTACCTCGGCCTGGGCAGCGTGCGCATCGCGACCACGCTGTCGAACTTCGGCTCGCAGCTGAAGCCGTCGGGCGACTACGCGTCGCCGTACACCGGCGAGACGCGCAGCTACAGCGGCTACGACCCGCCGACCGTGTTCCGTTACGGCGTCGCGTTCGAGCCGATCGAGAACGAAAAGCAGCGCCTGACGACGTCGCTCGAAGCGAACCAGCCCTCCGACAACCGGCAGCTCGTGAAGGCCGGCGCCGAGTGGGTGTGGCATCGTTCGCTCGCGCTGCGCGGCGGGTACAACTTCATGGCGGACCAGATGAAGCTCTCGGCCGGCGCCGGATTCGACGTCCAGGTGGGCCAGAGCCACGGCAACATCGACTACGCGTGGACGGACGGCGGCATGCTGGGCGCGGTGCACCGGGTCTCGCTGGGAGTGAGGTTCTGATGCGCGCGCTCCGGATCGTCGTCCCCGCGGCGCTCGCCGCAGCCGTCACGCTGGCGTCCCTCGCGGGATGCGGCGGGTCGCTGAAGCTGCCGACCGAGGCCCGCGGCATCATCCCGGCGGACAGCAGCTACCAGCTCATGAACGCGTTCGGCGGGTTCAACTCCATCCGCTCCGTCAAGCTCACGCCGGTCGGCGAGCTGTTCGTGCTGTTCGGCACGGACGGCGGCACCGGCCACGCCTCGCGCGGCGCGATCGGGCAGTACGCCCTCGCCACCGGGACGTTGATCCCGCGCACGTGGCCGTTCCTCTTCAACCCGTGGACGCTCGCGGTGCAGAACGACACGATCTACGTGCTCGACCGCGGCGACACGTGCCTCGCGCGCGTCAACCCGCGCTTCGGCGACTGCCGGCCGGATTCGCTGTCGGGCGGCAAGGTGTCGGACCTGGCCGCGTACTGGCGCGTGCGCATGATGCGCACGCAGGGCGGCGACACCGTCTGCACGTTCACGGACACGACGTTCGCGTGGGTCAACGGCATCACGGCCGACGCGCAGGGTCGCGTGTACGTGTCGGGGCTCGCGATCGTCAACGTGCCCGACGTGCTCGACAATCGCATCCGCACGCGCACGTTCCTGCCTCGGGTGTGGCGCTACCAGCGCGGGCCGCGTTACCCGGGCATCGTCCCCGACGACATCAACATGCCGGGCGGCGGCTGGCATCGGGACACGACGTGGGAGGTGGCCAGTGGCACGGGGTTCGGCTTCGTAACGTTCCCCAATGGCCTCTCCTGGGGCTCCGTCGGCGGCACCGGCCTGTTCGTGGCGGACGGCGGCCAGAACACGATCAAGCGCGTCACCGACCAGGCGAGCAGCTCGGCCTACCTGCAGGTGCAGCCCGACCAGCTCGACATCGACGGCGTCTACATGAACAACCCCACGGACGTGGTCGGTGACGCCCACGGCTTCTTCTACGTGGTGGACCAGGACAACGCGCGCGCCCTCCGCTTCTCGCCGGAGGGCCAGTACGTTCAGCAGGTCGATCCGACGCACCAGCTCGTGGGCCCGGTTGCACTGGCGGCCAACGATTCGCTCGTCTACGTGGCCGACCGCACGGCCGGCAAGCTCTTCCGATTCAAGAGGCGCCAGTGAAAGCCCCGCACATCCTGATCGCCGCCGCACTGCTCGCCCTGGGCGCGGCCGGCGTCGCTTCCGCCGACGACCACACCGGGCCTGCGGCTCCCGCGACCGCGCAGTCTACGGCCGCCGAGCTGCGTTTCCAGTCCTACATCATGGACGCGAACAAGGCCGGCATGACGCTCACGAACTACGGCTTCGTGGGCAACAACTTCGTGGCCCGCCAGCCCAGCTTCGAGTACCCGCTGGGCACGGGCTACGAGCACCTGATCCGCGGCGGCCTGTGGATCGGCGGACGCGCCGTGGACGAACGCGGCGAGTTCATCGGCGTGACCACCGCGGCCGTCGACGGCTCCACCGGCAGTTCCTCGCAGGGCGCCACGGAGTTCACGCCCGCATCGCTCGTGCAGGTGCGCTCGAAGCTCACCGAGAACGTGGCCTACGACCCGGCCGCCGTCAGCGAGCGGGACGTGATCACGTTCTGGGACGATCTCACCGTGCGCCGCGCCGCCGGCAGCATCGAGGACCACCGGCCGCTGCGCGTGCAGGTGCGCCAGGAGAACTACGCCTGGTCGTTCTCCGAGTACGCGAACTTCGTGGTGTTCCGCTACATCATCAAGAACCTCGGGCCCACGCTGCACGACGTGTGGGTGGGTCACTACGACGAGTTCGCGAGCGGCCCGAAGAACCAGTACAGCTCGTGGCCTCCTTCGTCGGCCGGCAGCGGCGGCCTCGGCAGCTGGTTCTCGAAGAAGGAGATCGGCTACGAGGACTCGCTGAAGCTGTTCACGGAGCGCTTCTGTGCCGCCAATCCGGTTCCGACCGGCTGCCGCTACTCGATCACGCCCTACGTGGTCGGACTCAAGCTGCTGGGCGCCACGCGCTGCAACAGCACCGACACGACCACGTACGGACGCACGCTCGCTTCGTGGACGTACTCGCCGGGCAGCTCGCTGCGCGACGAGGACGTGGAGCGCTACGCGATCATGTCCGCAGGCACCGTGACCGACCTGAGCGTGCCCGAGCTGCAGCCGGTGACCGGCGACCCCGTGAGCCTGTTCGCCGTCGGTCCGTACGCGACGATCGCCACGGGCGACAGCATCGAGGTGGACTACGCCATCCTGGGCGGCACCGATCCCGTGCACCTGCGCACCGTGGCGCGCTTCGCGCAGCGGGCCTACCAGCGCTGCTACGTGGTGCCGGTCCCGCCGCCGTCGCCGAAGATGAAGGTCGTGTCGCGCAACAACGCGCTCGACCTGTACTGGGAGGAGTCGCCGGAGTTCTTCGAGGACATCACGAGCCCCGTGCTCCGCGACTTCGAGGGCTACCGCATCTACATGAGCGAGGACCGCACCGACCTGCGGCTGGTCGCTCAGTACGACAAGAGCACCGCGCCGAACGACACCGTGGGCTTCAACACCGGCTTCTCGGCGGTGCGCCTCCCGACGCCCGTGGTGATCGACGGCCGCACGTACCACTACAAGTACACGCTCGACCACCTCAAGAACGGCTTCAAGTACTTCGTCGCGGTCACCTCGTACGACCTCGGCAACAGCGAGATCGAGTCGCTCGAGAGCGGCCAGACGCAGAACAAGACGTTCGCGATCCCGGCGCCGACGGCCGAGGAAGCGCGGCAGTCCGGCGTGACGGTGTTCCCGAACCCGTACCGCGTGGACGCGGCGTGGGACTACGGGCGCCAGGCGCGCGACCACTACCTGTGGTTCGCGAACCTTCCGCAGCGCTGCAAGCTCAAGATCTTCTCGCTCTCGGGTGATCTCGTGTACGAGACCGATTTCAACGGTGCCACCTACACCGGCACCAACGCCTCGGGCGTCTACGACCCGTCGCGCGAACTCGACGTGAAGGCGCCGGTGCTGTCCGGCTCGATGTACGGCTGGAACATGGTGACGCGTGAAGGCCAGGCGGCCGCGACCGGCCTGTACATGTGGGCGGTCGAGGACGCCGAAACGGGCAAGCGGCAGGTCGGCAAGTTCCTGCTGGTGAAGTCCGACCGGGAGGGGGCCGCGCAATGAACGCTCGCGCACTTCGCCGCCTCGCCGCCGTCGCGCTCGGAATGGGCGCCCTGCTGCTGGCCGCCGGTTGCGGCCTCAAGGGGCGCATCGCCCCGAACGCGCCGCCCGAGACATCGGTGTTCGTCTCGGGGGATCTCGACACCGTGAGCCACACCGTGCACCTCTTCTGGAGCGGCACCGACGTGGACGGCACGGTGAAGGGCTTCCAGTGGCGGTTCTTCAACACGCAGCGTCCCGCCGACACGACGTGGGCCTACACCACGAAGAAGGACTCGCTGTTCGTGGTCTGGGACACGACCGGCTACGAGCGCCCGACGTTCCAGGTGCGTGCGATCGACGACGCCAACGCGCCCGACCCCACGCCGGCCACACAGGTGTTCCAGTTCTCGAACCAGGCTCCGACCGTGCGTCTGACGGTGAAGCCGGTGTTCGCCGACTCGACGTTCGCCTCCACCACGATCACGTGGCAGGCGGCCGACCTCGACGGCGACCCGAACGCGCTCCAGTTCCGGGTCTGGCTGGACGGCGCGCAGGACACGCCGCACTTCGTGACGGGGCGCACGTACACGGTGCCGAGTGCGGACTTCGGCGTGCCGGGCACGTACGCGTCGCGCTACCGCACGCTCTACATCCAGGCGATCGACGACGGCGGCCGCCCGGGCAACATCGACAGCACGCGCTGGTTCGTGCGCGCCCCCACCGCGGGCACGCGCGCCCGGCTGCTGATCGTGGACGACGTGCCGGCCTCGAACTCCGCGAACACGCGCATCGACACGCTGTACTCCAACACCGCCGCGCGCAACCTGGCGGCCGACGAGTACAGCATCCTCCGCATCCGGACGTCGCAGCCGTTCCGCTCGGCCGAAGACGTGGCGCAGACGTTCAAGCTGTTCGACGCGGTCGTCTGGTACCGCGGCAACGAGACCGTCTTCTCGACCGTCCTGAACTCCTACCAGGCGGGAGTCCGCACCTACCTGGCGTCGGGCGGCAAGTTCTACATCGACGGGCTCTACCTGATGTCCGGCAAGAACGCCACGGGGTACTTCGACCCGAGTTTCGCGACCGAAGTCCTGGGTGCGAGCGGGCTGGCCACCAACTTCAGCAGCGCCGTGTTCGACTCGTCGAACGGATTCGGCAATGCCAACCCCTCGGTCTTTTATACCGGTCCGGTCGGTGGCGCCCCCACCGACAGCATCCGCCAGCAGACCCTGCCCGCCCGGCAGTTCGAAGCCGGCGGCACCCGCTGGTTCCTGGGGGTGAACCCGGCGAACGTTTTCCTGTGGGGCCGGCCCGGGACCCTGTCGCCCCCGAATGCCGAGGTGGCCGCCGTGGGCCTGAGCGTGCCCCAGCCGGGTGGCGGGCGGTGCGTGTTCCTCACCATCCCGCTCGGGACCTCGACGCTGTTCTCGGGCACGCCGGCCTTCAACGCGGCGCCCCGGGTGCTGGCCACCATCTTCGGCCAGCTGGGGTTGACCAGCCCCTGAGCCGGCAATCGCCCCGGGGGAGAACGCCCCCCGGGGCGATCAGCTTCCCCACCACGGGGCCCGGTCGGAGTTGAAACTGCCCGTT
>JBGAOB010000180.1:0-9876 GCA_044222045.1 Candidatus Eiseniibacteriota bacterium | reverse complement strand
AGACGGCTTTCTAGCTGGATGCGCGACTTCGCGGCGCGCGGCCACCACTTCGTGTGGGACCGCCTCGGCGGCTGGTTCGCCGAGGTGGGCGGCGTCGCCATGATGGTCGGCGACACGATCCGCCATCTGCCGCGCGGGCTGCGCGCACCACGGCTCATCGTGGACGAGATGCACGCCATCGGTGTGCAGTCGCTGCTTCTGGTGGTCATCGTTTCGCTGTTCACCGGCGCCGTGGCCGCGGTGCAGGCCGCCTACCAGTTCGCCACCATCGTGCCCATGAAGTACATCGGCGCCGTGATCCTGCGCTCGGTCATCATCGAATTGGGCCCGGTGCTCACCGGGCTCATCGTGGGCGGCCGCGTCGGGGCCTCGATCGCCGCCGAACTGGGCACCATGCGCGTCACCGAACAGATCGACGCGCTCGAAGCCATGGCCATCGACCCGGTGCGCTACCTGGTCGTCCCGCGCGTGCTGGCCGCCATCATCATGGTCCCGGCGCTCGTGGTGCTCTCCGATGCGATCGCCATCGCCGGCGGCTGGATCGTCGCGTCGACCAGCCTCGGCGTGAGCACCCACACCTACACCGTGGGCCTCAAGCAGTTCTTCCACCTCAAGGACCTGTGGTCGGGCATGGCCAAGTCGGTTTGCTTCGGCGCCATCATCGGGTGGATGGGCTGCTACTACGGATTCCGCACCGAAGGCGGCGCCGAAGGCGTCGGAAACGCCACCACCCGCGCGGTGGTCGCGATCTGCGTGCTCGTGCTGATCAGCGACTACGTGCTCGCCACCGTGCTCTTCCGCTTCATCTTCGCGTCGTGATCCGGATCCGCGGACTTCGCAAGCGGCTCGGCCGGCGTTCGGTGCTCGACGGCGTCGATCTCGACATCCCGGGTGGCAAGACCGTGGTCGTGATGGGCCGCAGCGGCACGGGCAAGAGTGTCTTGCTCAAGCACATCATCGGGCTCATGCAGCCCGACGCCGGGCAGATCGAGGTCGACGACGAGCCGATCGTGGGCGTGCCCGAGGGCGACCTCAACCGCGTGCGCAAGCGCATCGGCATGCTCTTCCAGGGAGCGGCGCTGTTCGATTCGCTCACCGTCGGCGAGAACGTCGCCCTGCCGCTGCGCGAACACACGCGCCTGTCGGACGCCGAGGTGCGGCGCAAGGTCACCGAACGTCTCGACTGGGTGGGGTTGCAGGGGGTCGAGGACATGAAGCCGTCTTCGCTCTCGGGCGGCATGCGCAAGCGCGTCGGACTGGCGCGCGCGCTGGCGATGGATCCGGCCTACATCCTGTACGACGAGCCGACCACGGGCCTCGACCCGATCATGTCGGACGTCATCAACCGCCTGATCCGCTCGCTGCAGGCGCGGATCGGGGTCACCAGCATCGTCGTGACGCACGACCTGAACAGCGCCTACCATGTGGGCGACGTGATGGCGATGCTGCACGAGGGGCACGTGGTGTTCACCGGCACGCCGGACGAACTCCGGGCGGCGGGCGACCCGTTCGTGCGGCAGTTCGTCCAGGGCTCCAGCGAGGGGCCGGTCCAGCCGCTCTGACGGCGGGGAGAGACGCGAGTGAAGCGAACCACCGAAATCCAGGTCGGCGTGACCGTCGTCGTGGCGCTGGTCGTCCTCGTCTGGGGCGTGACCTGGTTGCGCGAGTTCAAGGTCGGCAAGCAGACGCGCCTCTGGACCGTGGCGTTCCCGCAGACGGGCGGGCTGGGCCCGAGCGACGAAGTGCAGGTGAACGGCATCCGCAAGGGCTCGGTGTCGAGCATCGACCTGGCGGGCGATCACGTCGTGGTGCACCTGGCGCTGGAGCGGGACATCACGCTGACCCGCGACTGCCGGGTGTCGATCCGCAACGTCGGCCTGATGGGCGAAAAGGTCATCGCGGTGGACCTGCGCGCCACGGGCGCGGCGTACGGCGAGCGCGACACGGTGGCGGGCGTGTTCGAGCCCGGCATGGGCGAGTTCATGGCGCAGGCGGGACCGTCCTTCGACGCGATGAACCGCGTCATCGTGTCGCTCGACCGGCTGGCGGCGCGACTCGACCGCGAGGGCGAGGTGGACAAGACGGTGAGCAACCTGCGCCAGCTGTCCGACGAACTGCTGGCCGCCTCGCGCGAGAACCGCGCGGTGCTGCGCGAGACGCTGCGCAACGCCCGCGACGCGTCGCGCTCGGCGCGCGCGCTCACCACCGAACGCGAGACGCAGATCAAGGCGACGATCGACGCGCTGGAGCGCAGCTCGAAGAACTTCGAGCGGCTCACGGCGCGCATGGACTCGGTGCTCACCGTGGCCAAGCAGGTGGGCGACAAGGCGAACAAGGGCAATGGCACCGCGGCGATGCTGCTCAACGACCGCCAGCTCTACGACGAGTCGCGCGCGACGCTGAAGTCGCTCCAGGACCTGATCGAGGACATGAAGAAGCACCCGAAGAAGTACGTGAACCTGAGCATCTTCTAGCCCCGCACCGGCCGCGACGGCGGCCCCGGCACGCCCCCTCGGGAGATCCCGATGACTCGCCCGGCGAAACCCGCCAAGAACGCCAAGACGACCTTCTACTGCACGGCCTGCGGCAACGAGCAGCCGCGCTGGTTCGGGCACTGCCCGCGCTGCGGCGAGATGGAACACCGCGTCCGAAGCCCCGCCGCCCACGGGCGGTGCGTGACGCCGCGCCGCGGGGCGCCAAGCGCTGGGTGCCGGCGGGCGCGGTGCGCGGCGAAGGCGCGCGGCC
This sequence comes from Candidatus Eiseniibacteriota bacterium, assembly GCA_044222045.1. Classification (GTDB taxonomy): domain Bacteria; phylum Eisenbacteria; class RBG-16-71-46; order RBG-16-71-46; family RBG-16-71-46; genus JBGAMH01. The sequence goes on along the minus strand of JBGAOB010000180.1, from coordinate 7,131 downwards.
GCTGGCGCACGTCGAGGTCGAGTCGGCCGAGCGCACGCGCACCGGCATGCGCGAGCTTGACCGGGTGCTGGGCGGCGGGCTGGTGCCCGGCTCGCTGCTGCTGGTCGGCGGCGATCCCGGCATCGGCAAGAGCACGCTGCTGCTGCAGCTGGCCATGGCGCTCGCGCGCGACGGCCAGCGCATCCTGTACGTGACGGGCGAGGAGAGCGAGACGCAGATCCGCCTGCGCGCCTCGCGTCTGGGCGCAGTGCCCGAGTCGCTGCTGCTGCTGTGCGAGACCGACCTCGAAGTGGTGCTCGAGGCGGCGGCCCAGATCGCGCCCGACGCGATGGTGGTGGACTCGATCCAGACGCTCTCGCGCGCCGACCTCGACGGCGGCCCCGGCACGGTCACGCAGGTGCGCGAGTGCGGGCTGGCGATGCTGCACTTCGCCAAGGGTTCGCGCACGCCGGTGTTCCTCGTCGGGCACGTCACCAAGGACGGCGCAGTCGCCGGGCCGCGCGTGCTGGAGCACATGGTGGACGCGGTGCTCTACACGGGCGCGAGCGCTACCCAGCGCTACCGCGTGCTGCGCGCGGCCAAGTCCGCTTCGGCTCGACGAACGAGCTGGGTGTGTTCGAGATGCTCGACTCGGGCTGCGCGAGGTGGCCAACCCGAGCGAGGCGTTCCTCTCCGACGGCACGCGCGGCGAACCCGGCACCGCGGTGGTGGCGAGCCTCGAGGGCTCGCGGCCGCTGCTCGTCGAGGTGCAGGCGCTGGTCTCGACCTCGTTCTACGGCACGCCGCAGCGCGTGACGAGCGCCTTCGATCCGCGCCGGCTCGCGGTGCTGCTGGCGGTGCTCGAACGCCGCGTGGGGCTGCGGCTCGGGCGCCACGACGTGTTCGTGACCGTGACGGGCGGGTTCAAGCTCGACGACCCCGGGCACCGATCTGGGCGTGGCGCTGGCGATCGCGTCCAGCTTCCCGCAGCCGACCGCTGCTCGAACGCACGCTGGCGCTCGGCGAGTGGTCTGTCAGGCGAACTGCGCCGCGTCTCGCGCCTCGACGCGCGGCTCCGCGAGCAGCGACTGGGCTTCCTCCGCGCGGGCTTCCCCAAGTCGCAGGCGGGCGACGCCGAGGGCGCGAGGTCGCCGGCGCTGGGTGCCCGCGGGCGCCGCGGCGTCCGCCGGGCCGCGGCCGCTCGCCGACGTCGAGGCGGCCGACGCGCCGCGCACCGCCACGGGGCTCGCCGAGTTCGATCGCGTGCTCGGCGGCGGGCTCGTGCCGGGCTCGCTCGTGCTGGTGGGCGGAGACCCGGGCATCGGCAAGAGCACGCTGATGCTGCAGCTGGCGCTCACGCTTGCGCGCGAGGGCCGCCGCATCCTGTACGTGTCGGGCGAGGAGAGCGAGCACCAGATCCGGCTGCGCGCGTCGCGACTGGGCGACGTACCGCCGGGACTGCTGCTGCTGTGCGAGACCGACCTCGAAGCCGTGCTCGAGTCCGCCGCGCAGGTGAAGCCCGACGTGCTCGTGGCGGACTCCATCCAGACGCTGTCGCGCTCCGACCTGGACGGCGGACCGGGCACCGTGACGCAGGTGCGCGAGTGCGGGCTCGCGCTGCTGCACTTCGCGAAGGGCTCGCACACGCCGGTGTTCCTGGTGGGCCACGTCACGAAGGACGGCGCGGTGGCCGGCCCGCGCGTACTCGAGCACATGGTGGACGCGGTGCTGTACCTGGAGGGCGAGCGCTACCAGCACTACCGCGTGCTGCGCGCGGCGAAGAACCGCTTCGGTTCCACGCACGAGCTGGGCGTGTTCGAGATGACCGACCGCGGGCTCGCCGAAGTGGAGAACCCGAGCCAGGCGTTCCTGAGCGACGGAGCGCGTCGCGCGCCCGGTGTGGCGGTGGTCGCCAGCCTCGAGGGCTCGCGGCCGCTGCTCGTGGAGGTGCAGGCGCTGGTGTCGTCGTCGTTCTACGGCACGCCGCAGCGCGTGACGAGCGGCTTCGATCCGCGCCGCCTCGCGGTGCTGCTGGCCGTGCTCGAGCGGCGCGTGGGCCTGCGGCTGGGGCGCTTCGACGTGTTCGTGACCGTGACGGGCGGGCTCAAGCTGGACGATCCGGCGAGCGACCTCGGCGTGGCGCTCGCGGTGGCGTCGTCGTTCAAGAGCCGGCCGATCCTCGAGCGCACGCTCGTGGTGGGCGAGGTGAGCCTGTCGGGCGAGCTGCGGCGCGTGTCGCGGCTGGGCGAGCGGCTGCGCGAGGCGTCGCGGCTGGGCTTCGTGCGCGCGGGCCTGCCGGCCGCGCAGATGGCGGACGCGGCCGGCGTCACCATCGAGCCGGTGCCGCTGGCGACGCTGCGGCAGGCGTTCGACTCGCTGCTCGGCGAGCGCGTGGAGCCCGTGCGTCCCGAACCGCCGGCCGGCGAGGCGGCGAAGTCCGCGCGCGCGCTGCGCCGCGAGACCGGGCGCGAGGAGGCCGAGTGAGCGCCGACACGCCGGGCGGGCTCAAGTGGGAGGCCACGCGCCGCGTGCAGGCGGCGATCCACGCGGCCGGGCTCACGAACGCCGTGCGTGAACTGGACGTGCCCATGAAGACGGCCGAGGCCGCGGCGCAGGCGGTGGGCTGCCACGTGGGACAGATCGTGAAGTCGATCCTGCTGCGGCGCGCGGGTGCCGGGCCGCTGCTGGTGGCCACGAGCGGCGCGAACCGCGTGGACCTCATGAAGGTGTCGCTGATCGTGAGCGCCGAAGTCGAGATGGCCGACCCGAAGACCGTGCGCGCCGTGACGAGCTACGCCGTGGGCGGCGTGCCGCCGCTGGGCTACCCGGCGCCGGTGGATGCGCTGATCGACCGCGACCTGATGGGATACGAACATCTGTGGGCCGCCGCGGGGCATCCGTACTCGCTGTTCCCGCTCACCCCCGACGAACTCGTGCGCCTCACGAACGGGCGCGTGGCGGGCGTCGCGTGAAGGTGGCGGCGCTGCTGCTGGGCGCGGGGCGCGGCGAGCGGCTGGGCGCCGAGGTCCCGAAGGCGCTGGTACCGCTCGCGGGCCGGCCGCTGTTCGCGTGGAGCCTCGAGGCGCTGGAACTCGCGAGCAGCATCGCGTGCATCGTCGTGGTGGGGCCGTCGCGCGCGATGCGCGAGGCGCTGGCCGCCACCGGGCTCTCGCCGCGCAAGGTGATCGGCTTCTGCGAGGGCGGCAAGGAGCGCCAGCACTCGGTGGCGAAGGGGCTCGACACGCTGCCCGGCGACGTGACGCACGTGGCCGTGCACGACTCGGCGCGCGCGCTGGTGACGCCGGCGATCGTGAACCGCGTGGTGGGTGCCGCGGTGGAGCACGGCGCGGCGATCGCCGCCATGCCGCTGGACGACTCGCTCAAGCGCGCGACGCTCGACGTGATCACCGACACGATCCCGCGCGCCGGCCTGTGGCGGGCGCAGACGCCGCAGGTGTTCCGCGTGGACTGGCTGCGCGCGGCGCACGCGGAAGCGCACGGACTGGCCACCGACGACGCGGCACTGGTCGAGGCGCAGGGCCACCCGGTGCGGCTGGTGGAATCCGACGCGCGCAACTTCAAGGTGACGACGGCCGCGGACCTGGAGCTGGCCGAGGCGTGGCTCGCCGCGCGCGGGCCGCTCGCGGACGCGCCGGCCACGGAGGAGCGGGAGCGATGAGCGAGATGCGCGTGGGGATGGGCTACGACGTGCACCGCACCGCGGCCGGGCGGCCGCTCGTGCTCGGCGGCGTGCGGATGCCGAGCGAATGGGGGCTCGACGGCCACAGCGATGCCGACGTGATCGCGCACGCGCTGGGCGACGCGTTGCTGGGCGCGGCGGGGCTCGGCGATCTCGGAACGCACTTTCCGCCGGGCGACGCGCGGTGGAAGGACGCTTCGAGCCTGGTGCTGCTGGGGCACATCGCCGCGAAGCTGCGCGAGCGCGGGGCGCGCATCGTGAACGCCGACGTGATGCTGCTGGCCGAGGCGCCGAAGATCGCGCCGCACCGCGAGGCGATGGTCCTGAACCTGGCCGCCGCGCTCGAGATCGAGCCGTCGCGCGTGTCGGTGAAAGCCACCACGAACGAGTCGCTGGGGTTCGTGGGCCGCCGCGAGGGGCTGGCGGCCATGGCGGTGGCGCTGATCGAGCTGGCCTGACGCGCGGCGGCGCCGGCCGCGAGCGACGCAAGTGCCCGCCGCGGCGTCCGATCCTCGGGGCGTTCGCGGCGCGAGAAGCGCGCTTCAAACTCGTCCGCGGCCGCCGAGACTCCAGGAACGAGTCGGCCGCCCGGAATCCGCGCGACCGGGGCTCGCCACCGGCGCGTCCGGCGGCGGCTCCGTGGTTCGCGCGCGAGGTCCTCTCGACCGTGCCCCGCCGCGCCCCGGAGTACCGGAGAGGATGCCCATCATGTTCGAGCGGATCAGCTTCAAGCGACGACTGCAGGTGCTCTCGTTGGCGCTCGTGGCGCTGATCGTGCCGCTGGTGCTGCTGGCGATCCGCACCGTGTCCACCAGCGTGATCGAGGACCGCCGCGAACGCACGCGCCGCGTGGTCGAGGTGGCGGTGGGTCTCGCGAACTACTGGGTGCGGGAAGCCGAGGCGGGACACGTCACGCGCGCACAGGCCCAGGCGGCGGCCATCGCGCAGTTGCGCGGGCTTCGCTACGAGCGCGAGCAGTACTTCTGGATCAACGACTTCGACGCACGCATGGTGATGCACCCGACGAAGCCGGGCCTCGAGGGGCAGGACCTCTCGAGCTTCCGCGACCCGCACGGCGAGCCGATCTTCCGGGACTTCGCGGCGCTCGGCCGCACGCCCGGGTACGGCTTCGTCGAGTACGAGTGGCCGCGCCCGGGTTCGGCGAAGCCGGTGCCGAAGGTGTCGTTCGTGCAGTCGGTGCCGAGTTGGGGCTGGGTGATCGGCTCCGGCGTCTACATGGACGACGTGCAGGCCGCGATCGCACGCACGCGCAACCACCTGCTCGGCGCCTCGGAGGTGATCGCGCTCGTGGGCCTGGCGATCGGCTGGCTGTTCTGGCGCCTGCTCGGGGACGTGCGTGCGCCGCTCGCGGTGGTGCGCTCGCCGCAGCCGGCCGGCGCCCGCGCGGCGGAGCCGAAGACCGGGACGGACTGACGCGGATTCGGCCGCGATCCCGGCACTTCGGGCGACTTCCGCCGGGCCACCTTCACAGCCCGCGCTTCCTGCCGAGACTCCCCCGAAACCGGAACGGCGAGCGCCCGACCGCAGGGCAGAGCGTCCCCGGAAACGAGCGAGCCGGACATCGCGCCCATCTCCTTCGCGCCGGCCGCCGCGCCCGCCGCCGATGGACTATCCACGCGAGGATGGAACCGTGTTCGAACGGATCGGCTTCAAGCAGAAGCTGCAGGGCATCTCGGTCGCGACGCTGGGTCTGATGGTGCCGCTGCTCGCGTACTCGATCCATGCCACCGACCAGAGCGTGCTCGAAGGCCGGCGCGATCGCACCGAGCACGTGGTCGAGGTGGCCGCCGGCATCGCCGATCACTTCGTGCACGAGGCCGAGGCCGGTCGGATCACGCGCGCGGAGGCGCAGCGGCAGGCGATCGAGCAGATCAAGGCGCTGCGTTACGAGGGCGAGCAGTACTTCTGGATCAACGACTTCGACGCGCGCATGGTGATGCACCCCACCAAGCCGGAACTCGACGGCAAGGACCTGAGCGGGTTCGAGGACCCGCGGGGGCAGAAGATCTTCCGGACGTTCGCCGCGCTCGGTCGCTCGCCCGGCAGCGGTTTCGTGAACTACCTGTGGCCTAAGCCGGGATCGGCGAAGCCGGTGCCGAAGCTGTCGTTCGTGAAGGCGGTGCCGGCCTGGGGATGGGTGATCGGCTCCGGCGTGTACATGGACGACGTGCAGGCCGCGGCCAGCCACAAGCGCAACGTCCTGCTGGCGATGGCCGCCGTGATCATGGTGGTGGCGCTGGTGATGAACGCGGCGCTCACGCGCATCCTGGCCGCCACGATGTCGCAGGTCGTCGAGCAGACGCGCCGGGCCGCGAGCGGTGACCTGTCCGCGCGCGTCGAAGTGCACTCGCAGGACGAGCTCGGGCAGATGGCGGCCTCGGTGAACCGCATGCTCGAGGGCTTCGGCACCACGATGGCCGAGGTGCAACACGCCGCGGGCACCACCGCGAGCGCGGCGCAGCAGCTGGCCGCAGGCGGCGAGGCGCTGGCGGGCGGTGCGAACGAGCAGGCGGCGAGCCTGGAGGAGACGGCGTCGGCGCTGCACCAGATGACGGCGAGCGTGCAGCAGAGCGCCGACGGCGCGCAGCGGGCGGCCCAGCTCGTGCGCGGCACGCGCGAGGTGGCCGAGAGCGGCGGCGAGGTGGTGAGCCGGGCGGTCGGTGCGATGCAGGAGATCAACGCATCGTCGCGGCGGATCGCCGACATCATCGCCACGATCGACGAGATCGCGTTCCAGACGAACCTGCTGGCGCTGAACGCGGCCGTCGAGGCGGCACGCGCCGGCGAGCAGGGGCGCGGGTTCGCGGTGGTCGCGGCCGAGGTGCGCGGACTCGCGCAACGCTCGGCGCAGTCGGCGCGCGAGATCAAGGACCTCATCCAGGACTCGGTGCGCAAGGTGGAGACCGGCACCGAGCTGGTGAACCGCTCCGGCGCCACGCTCGGCGAGATCGTGAAATCGGTGCAGAGCGTGTCGGACCTGGTGGCGGACATCGCGGCGGCGTCGCGCGAACAGGCGGCCGGCGTGCAGCAGGTGAACGACGCGGTGACGCGCATGGACGAGGTCACGCAGGGCAGCGCCGCCCAGACCGAGGAGCTCGCGACCACCGCGCGTGCGCTGTCGGACGAGGCGGAGCGGCTGCGCGAGCTGACGAAGCACTTCCACGTGTCCCACGGGCCGCGCTCCGTCGCGGCGATCGGCGCGCCGGGTGCGGCGGGCCCGCTGCGCGCGGCCGCCTGACCGGCGGTCCTGCAGGGGACGGGGCCGGGCCGCGCGAGCGACCCGGCCTCGCGCGTTCGGGCCGCGCGGGCCGTGCGCCGGGCGCTCGAGCTTCTGCTAGCCTGCCGCCACCATGACCTCCGCACCGACACCGCGCGTTCGCTTCGCACCCAGCCCCACGGGCTGGCTGCACGTGGGCGGGGCGCGCACCGCG
>JBGAOB010000179.1:0-10334 GCA_044222045.1 Candidatus Eiseniibacteriota bacterium | reverse complement strand
CGAGGCGCGTGCGGAAGCGCCCGCCGAATGCCGCGGCGGTGTCGACGGTCGTCTGCGCGATCGCCTCGTCGAAGCGTCCTTCGTCGAGCATCGCGGAGGCGAGCCACAGGCGACTGCTGGCGACGCGGTCCTCGTCCCCGCGCGTGCCGGCGAGCGACAGCGCCTCGCGGTACGCGGCCTCGGCGGCCCGCGCGTCGCCACGGGCCTGCGCGAGCTCGCCGCGCGCGCGCGACAGCTCCCACGCGCGCCCGGGGTCGGGCTTGCGCTGCAGCGCGCGGCCGGCGCGATCGAGCGCCTCGGCGGCGCGGCCGAAGAGGCCCTGCTGCGTGAGGAAGCGCGCCGTGGCGAGGTCGAGATCGAACGCCTCGTTGCGATCGCCGAAGCTGTTGCCGAGCCGATCGCGCAGCGCGTCGAGCGCCGCGATCGAGCGATACGCCAGCGCGGGGCGGCCGCCCTCGGCGCCGTCCTCGATGATCTGCAGGTGCAGCTCGGCCAGCTCGTGGACCGACGAGAAGTCGGACCGGCGGCCGGCCGCGACGGCGAGCAGCGAGTCGACCCGGGCGAAGTCGCCGACCCGCGCGGAGTAGCCGGCCTCGTACAGCGGGAAGCGCGCGACGTTCGCGGGATGCGGGTACGCCGCGATCCAGCGCGCCGCCTCGTCGAGGTACACGCGGCAAGAGTCGAGCTGGCCCAGCAGCATGTGCCGCTCGCTGATGTTGACGAGGTGCCGCGGCACGGTGAGCGAGTCGTGGTCGGCCAGCGCCAGCGCGAGGCCGCGACGGCAGAGCGCGAGCCCCGCCTCGTGCTGCTGGAACCGCCGGGCGAGCGTGCCCGCGTGGTTCAGGCACTCGCTCGCGAGCACGGTGAGCCCCGAGCGCGCGGCCGAGTCGGCGCACGCCTCGTAGAGCGCCATCGCGGGGGACAGCTCGCGACGAGCGGCGAGCACGTCGGCTCGTTCGAGCATCGCGAGCGCAACGAGGTACCGGTTACCCGTCCGGCGTGCGAGCGCGCGCGCCAGGTCCTCGGCCATCACCGCGGCGTGCAGCGCGTCGTCCTGGTGGTCGGCGTACTTGAGCGCGCGCTCGACCTGCAACCACGTCTCCAGCTCGAGTCGCCAGCCGCCCAGCCGGCGCGCGTCGGGCAGCGCCTCGATCGCCAGGCGCGCCGCCTCGTCGGCGCTGCCCTCGTAGCGGAGCCAGCGCGCCATCCCGAGCGTGAACCACACGCCGGGCCACGCGCCCGCCTCCGCGCGACGCTGCCAGGCGCGGCGGAATCCCGAGCCGTCCGGGCGCGGGCCGCTCGCGCGCCATTCGGCCAGGTAGGCGCCGAGCGCCGTCGACGTGTCGGGGAATCCCGGCCGCTCGAACAGCGCCTCGAAGCGCCGCGGATCGCCGAGCTGGCCACGAGCCAGGTCCGCGAGCTCGGGCCACAGCGGGTTGGCGACGTCGGCGCTCCAGAGCGCGTACAGGCTGTCGCCGGCCGCCGCGCGCGTATCGCGGCGATCGAGCCTCTCCATGAGCGCGTGGTAGCGATCGAGATCGCGGCGGATGGAGTCGACGCCCGCGTCGCCCGAGCGCAGCGAACGGCGCGACGCCTCGAGCGCCGGTCGCAACTGGTCGGAAACGGGCACGCGGGCGAGGCGCTCGTCCTTCGCGGCGGGCGTGCATCCCGCGGCCGACAGGAGTGCGCACGCGGTGGCCACGAGCACTGCACGCATCCGCGGACCGGGTCTGGGAGCCATCGCTTCCGCCCTTCGCCTGGACTACCGTCGGAACGAGCGGGCTTCCCGGAACCCGCGGACTCTCCGGCACGACGCCGTCGAAGCACTCACCACTGCGGGCGCGATGATCGTCGCGCCCCACGTGGTTCAATGTAGCCGAGCCGCCTTCCCGAACGACAGACCCCGGATCACCCGACCCTTGCCCCTCGAGCTCCTCGATCAGGACATCTCGGCCTACATCGCCGGCGACGACGCGGCGGGTGGGCGCATCTGCCACGGCCTCCAGTCGGTGATCCGCACCGAGGTCGAGCGCTTCCTGCACGCCGGCGACGCGGACCACGACGACGTCGTGCAGGACACGCTGGTCAACTTCCTCGCGTACCTGCGCCGCGCCGGTCGGGGGCCGGATCGCGCCGTGGCGTTCGTGGTGACCATGGCCGGCAACCGCTGCCGCAACCTGTACCGCTGGCGCCGCCGCCGGCCCACGCTGCAGCTGGACCAGGCGAGCGACTGGCTCGCGGGCGACGGGGACGATCCGCTGGAGCTGTTCGAAGCGCGCGAGCGCGAGGACCTGCTGCGACTCGCGCTCGACCGGATGGACGAGCCATGCCGGCAACTGCTGCTGGCGATCTACGCGGATCGGCGTCCGATGGAAGAGCTGCAGCGCGAGGCGGGGCTCGGCACCGTGCAGGGCATTTACTATCGGAAGCACGCCTGCCTGAAGAAGCTCGCGCGACTCTTGAACCCGGGCCTGTTCGGCGGTCGAGAGACGGCGGGCGGACCGGACCCGCAGAGGGGTGAACCACGTTCACGGGGGAGTGCATGAGCGAGCCAAGGGAAACTCCCTTCGAGTGCGTGGACCCCGACGTGGGCGCGCAGCTCTGGCGCCTGGAGCAGGGCGACGCCGATCCGCAGCTGCGCGCGACGCTCGAAGCGCACCTGTCCGTGTGCCACGCGTGCCGGCTGCTCGTGCGGCTGGACGAGACGGCACACGACCTGGGTCGCCGCGGACGGCTGCGTGCCGCCGCGGCGAGCGCTGGCGCACCCGCCGCGCACCGCGCACGCGCGCGCGACGCGTGGATGCCCGCGCTCGCGCTGGCCGCGTCGCTCGTGCTGCTGCTGGTGCTGCCGCCGCGCTCGGTGCTGGGCCGGGAACGATGCGGGGCGCCGATGTCGTGCGCTTCCTGCGCCCGGCCGAGGGCGAGGTCGTGTCCGCGTCGCGGGTGACGTTGCGCTGGACGCCGTGAGCGGCGCGACGCATTACCGGGTGGAGCTTCGGGATGCCGCCGGCCGCATCGTGGGGCAGGGCGAGAGCACGGCGCCGGAACTGGAGCTTCGCGAGCCGGGAACGTTGGAAGCGGGCCAAGTGGTACCGGGCGCTGCACCGTGCAGCCCGCCGACCTCCTGCCGCCGGGGGCGCCGAGTGTTCGCTTCCGCATGGGCCTGCCGGCGGAGGCGGTCGCGCACCGCCTGCGCTGGGCGCATCCGGCCGTGCAGGTGGCAGCGGCCCTGTCGCTGGCGTGGCTCGCGTGGTCGCTGGCGCGGCGGCGCCATTCGGGACTGTCGGCTCGAGGGGCGCAGTCCTAGACTTTTCGGCGGTTCGACCGGGCGCCGACCCTGTGCCGCGCGGCGAGCCACACCGGAGAACCATCATGAAGTCCCTTCGCGCAGGGGTGCTCGGCGCACTGCTCGCGGTGACGCTGGCCGCGGCCAGCGCCCGCGCCGCCGATGGTGCGTGGCAGCGCGTTCCGCAGCTGCCGTTTCCCGATCTGACAAGCGCGGATGTGGCCATGGCGTTCGATGCCTCGCACGATCGCATGCTGATGCTGGGCGGCTACCCCGACACGCCGGGCGCGCCGTTGTTCGCGCTCGCAGCGCTGAACCCCCATCCCAGTGACGGCGCGGCGCGCGTGTCGTTCGAACTGCCCGTTCGCTCGCCCGGCGCACTCGACGTGTTCGACCTCGCGGGCCGCCGCGTCGAACGGCACGACCTGGCCGCGCACGAGGCCGGGGGGCATTCGCTGGTCGTGGGTGCCGCCGCGAGGTTGCGCCCGGGCGTGTACGTGGTGCGGCTGACGCACGGCGGCGTCGCGCTGACGCGACGGCTCTGCGTGGTGAGGTGACGGAGTCGCCAGCCCTGCGCACCGATCGAGCACTCCGGGTTCACCGGAGTGCTCGACCCGCGATCAGCCCAGCGCGAACGACTCCAGCACGCGCCACGGCGCGGCGTCGTCCTGCCGGATCAGGCAGGCCACTTCGAACGTGAGGACCCGCGCGTCGCTCGGCACGCTCGCGTGCGCCAGCGAGTTCCCCGGCGCGCGCGGGTTGCGCGGGTGCGCGAGCGTGAGGTGCGGGCGCTGGTCGCGCGCGTCGTCGCGGCCGAGCGCTTTCACGCGCAGCGCGCGGAACTCCCGCTCGCCCCGCACGCACGGCAGCAGGATGCCGTGCCCGTCGAACGCGACCGGCGCGCCGAAGCCGAGCGTGAGCCGCCCGGCGCCGGCGAGCCGCTCGCGCAGCGCGCTCGCCGGCAGCCCCGCCAGCTCGTCCTCGCGGCACAACGTGACGTGCGCCGCGATCAGCGACGCCTGCACCGGGTCGAGCACGCGCCGCACGGCCTCGATCACCTCGGCGTGCGGCGCGGGCACGAAGAGCGTGAGCTGCGTGCGGGTGGAAGTCGGCATCGGGCGGAGGCTCCGGATGGTTGGTCCTGCGACTCGGGCTCCCCAGCCTACGCGACCGCTCCGCGCACCGCCCATGCGCGCGCCGTCAGTCGGATCGAGCCGTCCGCATCCGCGGGCAGCGTGCGTCGCAACTGCTCGGCGAGCGCCTCGCGCGTGGCCGCCGGCAGTGCCGCCACGTACGCCGGCGCCGGGCCGGTGCCGCCCTGGAACGACGCCCAGTACTCCGCGAACGACGCGAACGCGGTGGGAATCTCGAGCCCCTCGCACGCCACGCCGGCGAGCCCCGCGCCCGTGAACAGCGCCGCGAGCGATTCGCGCCGGCACAGCGGAAAGCGCAGCCCCTCGTCGAGCGCGGCGGCGCCGGCGTCCACCGCGCGCGCCGCGTCCCAGAACCGGCGCAGGAACTCCATGCCCTCCGCGTAGTCCCACACCAGCGCCGACACGACGCCACCGCGCACGGCGAGCGCTCGCATCTCGGCCACGCCGGCCGCCGGATCGGGGAAGAAGTTCAGCGCCAGCGACGACGTGACGCTGTCGTACCCACCGTCGCGAGCGGGCAGCGCGCCCGCGCCCGCCACCACGAAGCACACGTTCGCGCCGTGCGTGCCGCGGCGCGCGAAGTCGACGAACGACTCCGACGGATCGCACGCCGTCACCGATGCCGGCGCCGTGTCGCGCACGATCGCGCCGGTGAGCGCGCCCGTGCCGCAACCCACGTCGAGCCAGTGCGCCCCGGCCCGCATGCCCAGCCACGTCACGAAGCGCGGCGCGAGCTCGCGACTCCAGCGCCCCATGTAGCTCTCGTAACGCGCGCCGGCCGCCCAGCGATCGTTCGTGTCGGGCATGACGGGAATCTCCGGGCCGATGGCGCGCGACGCGCGCGGACGACGACGCGCAGGAGATTCCGCGAGCCGAGTGCGTCCCGCAAGCCCCGCTACGCCGCGCGCTGCTGGCGGGCGTGCAGGAGCTGTTCGGCCATCTGGATGCGCACCGCCTGCGTCAGCGCCGCGGACGGTTGCGACGGGTCGGGACCCTTCACCATGGCCATCACGTTGCGGACGATCTGCACCGGCGTCATGAGCAGCCCCCACGGGAAGCCCCACCAGCCGAGCGCCGCGCAGAACAGCGCATCGAGCGCCTGCCGGCGCGTGCCGCACGATCGGCAGCACACCTCCGGCCGGCTCACCCACGACGTGATGAACAGCGCGGACCACACGCGATGGCCCACGTGCACGTCGATCGGCCCGGCGCCGTGGCACTTGGGGCATAGGCCCTGGTGCACCAGCTGCACCTGCGGCAGCACCAGGTGGTCGGGCAGCTCGCTGGCGGCTTCGATGAGCAGCGCGCGCTGCATGCAGCGGTCGTTACAATAGCGGCGATTCGCCTGCTGCTTGCCGCCGAACAGGATCACCGACCCACAACTCGCGCACTTGCCCATGAGGCCCCCGAGCGGATGGCGCGCCGGTGGTGAACCGCGGGTTGCGGCCGACGGCGGCGCGGGACTGCGGCCGGGGTATCGGCACGCGGCGCGAGCGAACGGCGCGGAATCTCGGAGTGTCCCCGGCGCCGCGACAGGAGCGGCCGGCGTGGAGTTCGGGGCTTCCGTGTTCGCGGTCGTACGTCCGAGTCGAGATTCCGAAGAAGGTCGAGACGACGGGCGAGGCGCGCGCTCCCGGCGGCGAGCTTCGGATGCCAGCTCGGGTTCATGACGGGAGCGAGGTGTGGCGCTCGACGGGACAGCAGGGCATGTGCCGCGGGCGGGAGCGGGCAGCGTGCGTCGAGCAGGCCCGGGGTCCCCGGCCCCCGGGCTTCACCGCGATGCGTCGGCTCCGATCTGAGGACGGCGCTCGGTGATCTGCCGCACGACGCGCCGGGCTTCGGGCTCGGGGACCGCGGAACCGATGCGGATGGTCCACCGGCCGTAGTCGAAGGCGATGCTGCCGAGTGCCGCGTAGTACCACTGGTACGGCGTGATGTTCTCCCACCCGTCCCGAGGCACCATGGGCCGCAGGTTGCGCACGCGGTGAAGGTCGTACCTGCGCGTGACGCCGGTTCCGCAGACTTCGTAGCGAGTGGTGAGGTGTGTGCTGCCGACGACCAGGTGTTCCCGGCCGACCAGCTCGAAGGCCAGTCGGTGGCAGACGAACAGCCACATGAGCGTGCCGCCGACGCCCAGGGCGAAGGACCCCAGGCTCGCGGGCTCCCTGCCGATGGTGCCGACGATGTGGGCGAGCATCCAGATCTCGATGCCGGTGATGAAGAGAACCATCACGCACAGGACGAGTGCTGTCTGCCACCGCCCTTTCGTGGGCATGCTCACTTCGATGGCGTCGGGGCGCTCGACGATCGTGGCGACGCCCGGGTGATCGTGTGCCTGCGTCATGCGTGCGTTTCCGGACCGGGGGCGCGCGGGGCGACGAGCTGGGCGCGAGCCCCGCATTCGTCACGCGGCGTGAAAGGCTGATCGGTGTGCGTTCGGCTCACGCCCCCCGCCACGCTATGCGTCGAGCACTTCGCGCACCCGGCCCGGGAGCGCGGTGGCGCTGAACGGTTTCTGCAGGAACGCCACGCCCTCCTCCAGCGCGGCGTCCGCCGGGTCGGCGACGTAGCCGCTCACGAACAGCACGCGCAGCCCGGGCCGCGCCTTGCTCAGCACGTCGGCCAGCGCCCGCCCGCCCATGCGCGGCATCACGAGGTCGGTCACCAGCAGGTGGATCACGCCCTCGTGCTGCTCGGCCACCCAGATCGCGTCGTGCCCGTTGCGCGCCTCGAGCACGTCGTAGCCCTTCGCGCGCAGCACCATGCGCAGCAACGACCGCACGGAGTCCTCGTCTTCCACCAGCAGGATCGTCTCCGTGCCGCGCGAGTCCTCGCTCGCCAGCGGCGCCGCGAGGGCGGTGGGCGGTTCGCTGGTGCGCGGCAGGTACACGCGGATCAGCGCACCCCGGCCCGGCTCGCTCGCCACCTCCACGTGCCCGCCCGACTGCTTCACGAACCCGTACACCATCGCGAGGCCCAGGCCCGTGCCCTTGCCCGGGCCCTTCGTGGTGAAGAACGGCTCGAACATGTGTGCGCGCGTCGCCTCGTCGATGCCGGCGCCCGTGTCGCTCACGCTCATGAGCACGTATTCGCCCGGCAACATCTCGGGGCGGTCGTGCACGTCGGTTTCGCCCAGTTCGATGTTGCACGTCTCGATGGTCAGCCGCCCACCGCGCGGCATCGCGTCGCGCGCGTTGACCGACAGGTTGAGCACGGCCTGCTCGAACTGCCCCGGGTCCACGCGCGACAGGCCGGTGTCGGGATCCAGCCGCAACACCAGGTCGATGTCCTCGCCCAGCAGCGGCCGCAGCAGCTTGCGCAGGTCGCCGAGCAGCGTGTTGACGCACACGACCTGGGGCTGCAGCACCTGCTTGCGGCTGAACGCGAGCAGCTGGCGCGTGAGCCCGGCCGCGCGATCGCCGGCCTTGCGGATCTCCGACATGAGTTCGCGGCTGGGATCGTCGGGCGCCATGCGGTCCAGCACCATCTCGGAGAACCCGCCGATCGCCGTGAGCAGGTTGTTGAAGTCGTGCGCCACGCCACCCGCCAGCCGGCCCACGGCTTCCATCTTCTGCGCCTGCCGGAGTTCCTCCTCGAGGCGCGTGCGCTCGGTGATGTCGTGCGCCAACGCCACCGCGCAGCCGGATCCGGCCTCCTGGAATCCCCGGATGCGCAGCTCCACCGGGAACGTGCTGCCGTCCTTGCGGCGGTGATGTGACGTGAAAGTGACCACTTCTCCACGGAACATGCGCCGCGTGAGGTCGTCGAGCATGGCGCGGTCGACGTCGGCGTCGAACTCGAGCGGCGTCATGCCGATGAGTTCCTCGCGCGTGTAACCCAGGCTCTCGCACGCGCGCTGGTTCACGTCGAGCACGCGGCCACCCGCGTCCTGCAGGAAGAATGCGTCCGATGCGTGCTCCACCAGGATGCGGAACCGCTCCTCGCTCGCCCGGATCGCTTCCTCCACGCGCTTACGCTCGGTGATGTCGCGGACCGTGGCGATGATGTACGGCCGGTCCAGCTGGATCAGCGCCGAGTTGATCTCCACCGGGAACGTGCTGCCGTCCTTGCGCCGGTGCACCGACTCGAACACCACGTGACCGGTGCGCCGCAGCTCGATCATGTCCGGGTCGCTGTCCGGCGGAAGGTTGGTCGGCGCGATGTCCACGACCCGGAGCTTCAGGTACTCCTCGCGCGTGTACCCGTGCACCTGGCACGCGCGCTCGTTCACGTCGAGGAACTGGCCGGTTTCGGGGTCGGCCACTTCGATCGAGTCGTTCGCGCGGTCGATGAGCTGGCGGAAGAAGCGCAGCGATTCCTCGGCGCGCTTGCGATCCGTGATGTCGTGCACGAATCCGTACCAGGTGATGCCGCCGTCCGGTTGGGGCCGCGGCATCGTGCGGCCCTCCAGCCAGAGCAGGCCTCGCGTGGGGTGGATCACGCGGAACTCGTGCCGCCACGGCTCGAGCGTGCGCGCCGACTGCTGGATGGACGCCATGTACGCCGCGCGATCGTCGGGGTGCGTGCGCTCCAGCACCGGCGAAGCGTCTTCGGCCACGTCCTCGGGGTGGAGGCCGAACAGGTCCCACATGCGGGGCGACGTGAACGGCAGGCACATCCGGCCGTCGGGCCGCAGGTGGAACAGGCCCACCACTCCGGGGGACATCTCCGCGAGGTCGCGCAGCTCCGCCTCGCGCACGGCGAGCGCTTCTTCGGCGCGCTTGCGGTCGGTGATGTCGTGCACGAAGCCGTACCAGTGGACGCCGCCGTCCGGCTGGGGGCTCGGCATGGAGCTGCCCTCGAGCCAGCGCAGGCCGCGCGTGGGGTGGTGGAAACGGAACTCGTGCCGCCACGGCATGCGCTGGCGTGCGGACTCCAGCATGGAGGTGATCAGGCCCGCGTGGTCGTCGGCGTGTGCGCGCTCCAGCAGTGGCGTCGCGTCGTCGACGAGTTCTTCCGGGCGCAGTCCGTACACGTCCCAGGCGCGCGGCGAACAATACGGAATGCACATGGAGCCGTCGGGGCGCATGTGATACGTGCCCATGACGCCCGGCGACATCTCGGCCAGCTCGCGCAGCTGGGCCTCTCGCGCGGCCAGTGCCTCCTCGGCGCGCTTGCGCTCGGTGATGTCGCGCACGATCGCCACCGCGTGGCGGCGACCGTCGTCCAGGAAGCGGCGCACGCGCACTTCGACCGGGAACGTGCTGCCGTCCTTGCGGCGGTGCCGGGTGTCGAAGCAGAGCAGCTCGTCCGGGTCCATGCGCTCGTCGAACGCTTCCAGCATCGGCAGGTCGTAGTCCGCGTCGAACTGGTCGGGCGACATGCCGACGAGTTCCTCGAGCGTGTAGCCCAGGCTCGCGCACGCCTGCCGGTTCGCCTCCAGCACGCAGCGGCGCTCGTCGTGCACGTAGAGCGCGTCGGACGCGTGGTCCAACAGCGCCCGGAACCGCGTTTCGCGGGCGCTCGCATCGTGCGCGGCTCGGCGCGACTCGGTGACGTCCTGCGCGATGCCGAGCATGCGCGGCGCCCCGGCGGCATCGTTGCGAACGACCTCGCCCACCACGTGCAGGTGGCGCACGTCACCCTCGCCGCGCAACACGCGCAGTTCGACGTCCAGCCGCGGGCCGCCTTCGACCGCGGCATTCCATTCCCGAGTGAGCAGGGCCTGGTCGTCGGGGTGCACGTGGTCGAGCCAGGAATGCGACCGGAGCCACTCGCCGCCCGTCCCGCCGAGGGATGGCCGCACGACCGGGTTGCCGGAGTTGGTCCCGCACATCGGGCCGTCGGCCTCCCACACGACACCGTCGATGCAAGCCACGAGCCGTGCGAACCGCTCGTGCGCATCGTGATGGAGCGCGGCGCTGCTGTCGTTGGCGGGCATGGCCTCGCCTCCC
>JBGAOB010000178.1:0-10158 GCA_044222045.1 Candidatus Eiseniibacteriota bacterium | reverse complement strand
GGCAGCCGTCCGTGGGCCCACGACCGCAGCTCGGGCAGGTAGCGGCGGACGATGGCCTCACGCGCCGCATCGTCGCCCGCGCGAACGCGTTCGAGGAGCACGGCCGTGGCGTCGAGTGGCTGCGGGTCGGGCATGCGGTCGGTCCCGGGGAGCGGATGTCGGGCGAGTATGCCAGAGCCATGGGCTGCGTTGCGTGGGGGAACGCGAGAGCGGGCCGGGGGCGGGGAGCGGTGGGCGACGACGCGCAGGGCGCCCGCCCCTCGCTCGTGGGCCGCTGCGGCGGCCTCGGCGCAGCCGATCGCCCTGTGCGATTCCGCGCGGCGACGCATTGATCCGTGCAGAAGGCCCGCCGCACGGCACGCGGCCGTCACCGAGGCTCGAGGCAGTCCGTCCGGGAGTGCGCATGTTCGGATCGAATCGAAGACCGTTCCACTGGCCGGGCGCCTTCGCGCTCGCGCTGCTGTTGTCGTTCGGAGCCCGCCCGGCCCACGCGGCGCCCGCGGATTTCGACGTCGTGAGCTTCGGCGGCGCGCGGTCGCCGCGCGGCTCCTGGGCCTGGGTGCACGTCACGGCCGCCGGGCAGGGCACGTACGTCCGCTACCGGCCCGACTCGCTCACCGCGACGCCGCTCGACTCCCTCGCGTTCACACTGACCGGTGCGCAGGTGGACTCCCTGTGGCAGGTGGTGAACGGCAGCGGCTTCCTCGCGCTCGCGTCGGCCGCGGACACCAGTGCCCGCGACGGCGCGACGGCTACGATCAGCGTGCGCGCGAACGGCGTGACCCACGGTGTGACGGTGAGCGACGCGGCGCTCGCCGCGTTCGACGCGACACTTGCGTCGATCAACCACTTCACGCCCGGCACGCGCGACGTGCCCTACCGGTTCACGCCGACACCGGGCTGGACGCCGCAGGACGGCTGCGGCGCGACGCTCGACCTGCGGCGCGCGGACGACTCCGTTCCGCCGACCAAGCCCGGCGGGGCGGTCGCACCCGCGGCGAGGCCGGCCCCGCCCGACGTGACGGCCGCGGTGAACGCGGATCACCCTGGCACGACGATCGCCTATCACATGAGTCTTCAGCAGGCCGTGGCCGCGGGGATCGCCACGATCGAGAGCAAGGGCGGCTTCTGGGGGGACCAGGCCACGATCACGGTCGACAACACGGTGCCGGTCCACACGAACGACTTGCGACTGGATCTGTGGCTCGAGCTCTACGGACCCGCGGCCACGCCCATCGATCGACTCGCGATCGAGGCGCTGATCGAAGGCGTCTGGAACGGCCACACGACCACCGGAGGCGAACCGCTGAACGTGGACGCGCACACGCGTCTCGCGGCGGGCAACACACCGCCCGGCACGGCGGGCTGGCACCAGATCCAGCTGGTGAGCGACACCTCGAACCCGACCTCGTCCCGGAGCTTCACCAACGTCGCGAACACGGGGCTCAACCGGGGCGCCGGGAGCGGCACGTGGCGAACGAGCGAGGAGTTGCCGCAGACGCTGCAGTACCACCACGAGGCCGGGCACCTGTTCGGTCTCGACGATCAGTACGACGACTGGCTCAAGCGGCCCGACGGAACATGGACGAAGGACGGGGGCCTGACGTCGCTCACGAGCGCCCAGCTCGCGCCGTTGCTCACGGCCACCTACCCGGGGCAGACGGTCGGCTGGATCACGGCGCGGCTGTCCGATCCCCAGCGCCAGATGACGTCCCAGGTGCGGCCCGGCCACGAGACCGATCCCATGGGTTCGGACGGCCCCACGCCGCTGCAATCCGACCTCGATGGGATCGCGGCGCAGGCGGGGCTGGTCGTGGACATCCCGGCCGGAACGGTGCTCGTGAACAAGCGCAGCGACGCGCAGAACCTGGTGACCACGCGGGAGACGCACCTGTTCGTTCCCGCCGGGCAGGTGCGCACGATCTACGGGCTCTGGACCGGCTGCCTCGATCCGTCGAACGTGTCGCCCGACGTGGGCGACGTGTTCGACGTGGCACCTCCGCTCGCGGAGTGGACCGGTTCTCCGGCGGCCGCGGCCATGCAGCAGCTGATCGGCTACATCGACCAGAACGGCCTCTTCTGCGACGCCGACGTGGCCTCGCAGTGGGCGATCTGGGACGTCGCGACGTCCGGGCCACCGCTCGGTGCGGCGGACTCGCTGCGGTTGCTGGCCGCCGGGCTCGCGGTGCCGACCCCGCTCGGTTTTCCGCGGTTCCTCGATCCCGACTCAAGCACGACCACGACGGGCAATGTGCTGCCGGTCGCCCTGTTCGCGCCGCACCTCGCCTCGTCGGGGCCGTCCGCGGACATCACCGCGCCCGGTGCGCTCGCTTCGTTCGTCGCGCCCCCGCCGATCCCGGGCCACGGGTTCTCGGCCACGGCGGCGTGGACGCTCGTGCGTCCGGGCGGGAGCAGCGCGGCGCTGTCGTCGACGAGCGGATTCGCGAGCAGCTTCCGCACCGACGTGCGCGGCCACTACCGCCTGCAACTCCATGCGCGTGCGGTCGCGACCACGGACTCGATCGTGTTCGACGAGACGCGGGACCTCGTGTGCGCGGATGCCGCCACGGAGACGTTCGAGTCGGGAGCGATCCGCGCCGGCGCGCCGTTCCACTGGGTGACCGGCGGCGACAGCGCCTGGTCGCTCAACCGGTTCTTACATCGGACGGGCAGGGCTTGTGCGTTCGCTTCGGCCGCCAGCCACGTGTCCTCCACGCTCTCGACCACCGTGGTGGCGAGCGCGCCGGGACCGCTATCGTTCGCCACGTTCGTTTCGGGAGACGGCAGCTGCTCGCTCCGGTTCCTGATCGACGGCGCGGTGCTCGGGACGTTCGACCCTTCGAACGGATGGGTGATCTCCACGTTCACGCTCCCCGCGGGCACGCACACGCTGACGTGGAATCTCCGCCGGCCCGCGGGGCCGAACCTCACGCTGGTCGCGCTCGACGACGTCGTGTTCCCCCTCACGGCGCAACTGGCCGGGGCCGGTCCGTCCGCGCCCGTCGCGCGCGGTGCGAGCCTCGGCGCTCCCCGTCCGAATCCGGTGCGCGACGCGACCCGGGTTTCCTTCTCGCTGGCTCGGGACGCACGCGTGCGCGTGGAACTGTTCGACCTCCTCGGACGTCACGTCCGCACGGTGACCGACGGTGACTACGCGGCCGGCGATCACGACGTCCGGGTCGACATGGCGTCGCTCCCGGTGGGCCTGTACCTGGTTCGTCTCAGCACCAACGGCGTGCGCGCCACCCGCACGCTCGTGCGCATCCGGTAGACCGCCTTTCGAGGCGCGAGCGCCCGCGGGGCACGGCACCCCGCGGGCGCTTCGTCTGCCGCGTGGGCTACAGCAGCGTAACGCGCCGCACGAGTACGCGGCCCTCGGTCTCGAGGTGCACGAAGTAGAGCCCGCTCGCGAGCCGTCGCCCGGCGTCGTCCCGGCGATCCCAGGTGAGCGCCTGCGACCCCGCGGACAGCGCGCCGTTCGCCAGCGTGCGCACGCGCCGACCCGTCGCGTCGAGCACGGCCAGCGTCACGGCGCCGGTCCGCGCGAGCGTGAAGCGCAGCGTCACCGCGCCGCCCGCCGGGTTCGGCCGCGGCGCCGCGAACGACAGCGCGAGGGCCGCCGCCGGCGCGTCCAGCGCACCGGCCGGCAATAGCGTCGTCGCCGCGCTCTCGTTGCCGTGCACGTCCACCGCGGTGAGCTTGTACCAGTACGTCTGGCCCGCCGGATCCACCCACGCGGTGTCCACCGGCGTCGCGATGCGGTTCGCCGGCGCCGGCGTGAAGCCCGCGGCGGCGCCGCGATAGAGCCGGTAGCCCGCCACGTCGGGTTCGAGGCTCGCGCGCCAGTGGAGCGCGGCCGCGCCGCCGGCGTACGTGCCGGCGAACGGTGCGGGCGCCGCGGGCGGCAGGTTGTCCACCGAGTACGCGCTGTCGGGGTTCGACCACCACCACTGCGTGCCGCTCGCGTCGCGCGCCTGCACCATGAACAGCGTGCGTGGCGCGCCGGGGGCGACCGAATCCTGGAGCGTGGGCACGATCGCGCTCACGTTGGCGAGGTGGCTCGCCGTCACGGACGAGACCCACTCCCAGTAAGTGGCCTGTCCACTCGCCGGCCGCACGAGCAGCGATCCCGGGTCGCCCCGACCGCTCGTGTGCGCACCTGCGGCAATGGCCCGCATCGCCGCCTGCGCCGGCACCGAGCGGTAGAGCGCGTACGACGCGATCGAGAACGTGGGGTAGAGATCCAACCACGACGCGTTCCACGACAGCTTCACCTGCCCGCCCTGGTCGGCGGGCACGTCACGCGCCGACACCAGCACGGGATCCGCGCCGAGCAGGCCGAAGCGGTCCACCTTCTGCGCGTACAGGTCGATGCGGCCGCTCGTGCGCGAATCGCTCCACGCCACGATCGCGCCGCCCTCCCCGTCGACGGCGATGGCCGGGTTGAACTGCACGCCGGACGCGCTGCTCGCCGCGATCGGCGTGCTCCAGCCGCTCGCCAGCGCACCCGCGGCGGTCACCTTGGCCACGTAGGCGTTGCGGGTGGTCCCGTCGTTCTCGGGCGAGTGTTCCCACGTGACCAGCGCGCCGCCCGCGCCGTCGCCGGCGATCCGCGGCGGGTTCTGCGCCTGCGCCGCCGTGCCGACGGCGAGCCCGAGCGCGGGCCAGCCGCTCGCCGCGGCGCCGCTGCCCGTGAAACGCGCCGCGAAGGTCTGCTGCGCGGTGCACGGGCTGCGCTGCTCGAACCACGTCATCAGCACGCCGCCCGCGCCGTCGGAGCTCGCGCTCAGCCCCTGGCGCGCGCAGTTCGCGGTGGCCACGAGTACGTTGCCGCCCGCGGCGAACGGCGACGCGATCGCGGCCGAGGCCGTGATGCGCGTGCCGTAGAGGTCCTGCGAGGCGCCCGCGCGCAGGTCGACCCACGTCACGATCGCCCCGCCGCTGCCGTCGGGCACGATCGCGGGATTCGACTGCTGGCCCGCCACCGAGCAGGCCGCGAGGCCGTTCACCGGCCACCCGCTCGCCACGGCGCTCGACGGCAGCACGCGCTGAACGAAGATGTCCTGGTCGACCGAGCGCAGGTCCGTCCACACCAGGTAGGCGCCGCCGGCTCCATCCGAGGCGATCTGCAACCCGCTCTGCGCGCTGGCCACCGTGCACACGCCGAGGCCGTTCGCGGGCCAGCCCGCAGCGAGTGCGCCCGTGGACGTGACACGACTCAGGTAGATGTCCTTCGTTCCCGAGCGCGCGTCCTCCCACGCCACGAACACGCCACCCGCGCCATCGGTGACCACACGCGGCGCGTCCTGAACACCCGTGGCGGTGCACACCGCTACGCCCGCCGCCGGCCAGCCCGCGGCGATCGCGCCCGCGCCGGTGAGTCGCTGGACGTAGATGTTGCCGAAGTCGGGACTGTCCTCGCGCCACGCCACGTACACGCCGCCGGCGCCGTCGGAGACGATCTTCACGAACTGCTGCGTACTTCCGGTCGCGGCCTGCAGCCCGCCGGCCGGCCAGCCCGCGGCGACGCCGCCCCACGCGGTGACGCGCTGCACGAAGACCTTGTAGTTGCCCACGAGGCCCTGCCAGGCGACGAACGCGCCGCCCTCGCCGTCGGCGATCGCGTCGGGATTGTAGGTGCCGGCCTGCGTGAGCGAGGAGACGAGCACGTTCGTGGCGGGATCTCGCGGCCACGCGGCGTGGGCGGGAACGGCGAGCGTCGCGCACGACAGGAGCGCGACCAGGTGCGGAACGAGGGAGCGGGGCATGGTGGGCTCCGGTTTGGGGGTCCTGGGCGGCCGATCCGGACGCGGGACCGTCGTGCCGCGCATCGAGCGTAGCAGCCGCGTGCAGCGCGCTCTGCCGTGTTCCGACACGCGTTCCCGCGCCGGGGAACGGGGCAGGGCGCGGTCGCGACCCGCGTGCGCGGCCCGCCCGTCGCGCCGGCCGGATGGCCGTGGTGGGCGCGAGGGGCGCGGGTTGGCTAGGATGCCGCGCCCGCACCCACGGCGGACCGGCCCTCACCCCCGGAGTTCATCATGCCTCGACGCCTGCTGCCCGTGCTCGCCGCCCTGGCGCTGCTCTGCCCGGTGCCCGCTTCCGCCGGCTACCTGCCGCTCTGCACCGGCACCACCGGCACCTCACCGTGCCCGTTCCCGAACCGCGCGATCGCACCCTCCGACACGTTCGACGTGCTGCCCGGCAACATCGTGGCGGTGAACGTGCCCACGCCCTCCGGCTTCATGGCCGACAGCGGCCTGTTCCGCATCCAGACCGGCGGTGCGTTCACGCTCGACGGCTGGGCGTGGTTGCGCACCCTCGCGACCGGCGTGGTGGACGTGTTCGGCACCATCACGAGCAATGCCTCGCTGCAGGCCGAGGACGACGCCGTGATGCGCGTGCGGCCGGGCGCGCTGCTCACGTGCAACATCGACTTCTCGATCTACGACGACGGACAGCTCGTGAACGAAGGCACGGTCGAGAACGCCGGCTACGTGTACACGCTCATCGATCCGTCGAACGACCCGCCGGGCGATCCCGACAACCCGACGATCGACAATCGCGGCCTGTGGGTGAACCACGCCGGGGCGGACGTCCCGAACGACGGCGCGTTCTCGAACAGCGGCACGTACATGGGCGAGGCGGGTTCGCTGTTCTCGGGCACGGGGTCGCTGTTCAACTCGGGCACGTTCGCGAGCGCGGGCGAGGTCACGAACACGGTGTACGACGTGGGTGGCGGTGTGTTCGTGAACTCGGGCGACTTCCGGCTCGCGAGCACGGGCTTCCTGGACCGCAGCACCGTCACGCGCCCGTGGGGCAGCTATCGCCAGACCGCGGGGCGCACCACCGCGAACGGTCCCGTGTCGCAGTCGCTGATCTACGTCATGGCGGGCTCGTGGGAGGGCGCGGGCGCGCTGCGTGGCGTGGTGCGCGTGGGCGACGGCGCCGGGGCGCCGGCCACGCTGTCGCCGGGCGACTCGCTGAACGCGATCGCCACGCTCGCGATCACGGGTTCGCTCGCGCTGGCCAGTGACGCGCGCGTGGTGTTCGACCTGGCGTCGGGCGGCGTGTACGACCGCGTGAACAGCACCACGCGCGACACGCTCGGCGGCGAGCTGGCGCTGCGGCTGTCGGCCGTGAGCCCGCCGGCCGTGGGCGACACACTCACGCTGATGACCGCGACCACCGCGATCACCGGCGCGTTCGCCACGGTCACCGTGAACGGCGCGCCGAACGCCGGGCAGGTGAGCGTGGTGCTCGACGGCAAGCGCGTCCGCGTGGTCGTGCTGGCGAACGTGGGCGTGGGAACGGCGGCGGAGCGCGGCCTGCGCCTGGCCGTGCTGGGCGGCACGCGTGCTGCCGAACTGCAGCTGGATCTGCCGCGCGGCGCGCACGCGCGCGTGACCGTGTTCGACGTGAGCGGGCGCACGGTGGCTGAACTCGTCGATCGCGACCTGGGCGCGGGCTCGCACCGTTTCGCACTCGACGGGCACGCGCTGCCGAGCGGCGTGTACTTCGCCCGGGCGAGCGTGCGCGACGCGGCCGGCCTGCACGAGCGGGCGACGCGCTTCGTGCGGCTGCGCTGAGCCGCGCGGCGCACGGCGACGCGATCGAGGGTGTGACCCGCGGGGAATCCTCCTTCTCCGCGGGTCGCGAGCTCGAAAACCGGGGCCGGAACGGGATCCGACGACGCCGTTCCGGTTCTTGACCGTGCTCCGGCGGCCCGCCTAACCTCCCGCGTCCGCTTCGACCCGCAGGGCCCATGCCCAGACGACCCCGTGAGGAATCCGCCGATGGCCACGCGCAACTCCGGCTCCAAGCCCCGCTCCACGGGCCGCCGACGCACCGCGACCCACAAGGCCCCGGCCGCCCGAAAGGCGCCGGCGTCCGTCGCCGCGCCGAAGGCGAACGGCGCCTTCGCCGCGCAGAAGCGCGTGTGGGAACAGCGCTTCGAGGAGTCGCGCAAGCGTGGCGACGTCTACCCGTTCACCATCTCCGGTGTGCCGATCAAGCCGATCTACGGCCCCGACGACGTGAAGGACATGGATTTGGCGCGGGACCTCGCGTACCCCGGCGAGTACCCGTACACGCGTGGCGTCCATCCCACGATGTACCGCGGCAAGATGTTCACGATGCGCCAGTTCGCCGGCTTCGGCACCGCGCGCGAGACGAACCAGCGCTTCCACTACCTGCTCGCGCACGGCCAGACCGGGCTGTCGATCGCGTTCGACAACCCCACGATCATGGGCTACGACAGCGATCATCCGAAGTCGCACGGCGAAGTGGGCAAGTGCGGTGTCGCGATCGACTCGCTCCGCGACATGGAGACGCTGCTCGAGGGCATCGACCCGGGCGCCATTTCCACGTCGATGACCATCAACGGTCCGGCGCCGATCCTGTTCGCGTTCTACCTCGCGAACGCCGAGAAGCGGGGCGTGCCGTTCGCGCGCCTGCGCGGCACGCTGCAGAACGACATCCTGAAGGAATACATCGCGCAGAAGTGCTGGTGCTTCCCGCCGGAACCGTCGCTGCGTCTGATCGTGGACCTGATCGAGTTCTCCACGAGGCACGTGCCGCAGTGGAACACGATCTCGGTGTCGGGCTACCACATCCGCGAGGCGGGCAGCACGGCCGCGCAGGAGCTGGCGTTCACGCTGGCCGACGGCTTCACGTACGTGGAGCGCTGTATCGAGCGCGGGCTCGACGTGGACGACTTCGCGCCGCGGCTGTCGTTCTTCTGGAACAGCCACCTCGACTTCTTCGAGGAGATCGCCAAGCTGCGCGCCGCGCGCCGCATCTGGGCGCGCCACATGCGCGAGCGTTACGGCGCGAAGCGCAAGGAATCGTGGCTGATGCGGTTCCACACGCAGACCGCCGGCTGCTCGCTGTGGGACAAGCAGCCCGAGAACAACATCGTGCGCACGGCCTACGAGGGCCTGGCCGCGGTGCTCGGCGGCACGCAGTCGCTGCACACGAACTCGATGGACGAGACGATCGCGCTGCCCAGCGACAAGGCGGTGAAGATCGCGTTGCGCACGCAGCAGATCATCGCGCACGAGATCGGCGTCACCGAGACCATCGACCCGCTCGCGGGCTCCTACTACGTGGAGAGCCTCACGAACACGATCGAGGCGCAGGCCGAAGCCTACTTCCGCCAGATCGACGGCCTCGGCGGGGTGGTGGCCGGCATCGAGAAGGGCTTCTTCCAGCGCGAGATCGGTGCGGCCGCGTACCAGTACCAGCAGGAGATGGAGAAGAAGCAGCGCGTGATCGTGGGCGTGAACGAGTACGTGGAGGAGGGTGAGAAGCTCGACATCCCGATCCTCCAGATCGGCGAGGAGGTCGAGGCGCAG
The DNA here is from genome assembly GCA_044222045.1 of Candidatus Eiseniibacteriota bacterium. GTDB lineage: Bacteria > Eisenbacteria > RBG-16-71-46 > RBG-16-71-46 > RBG-16-71-46 > JBGAMH01. Next base: position 805 of record JBGAOB010000178.1, on the reverse strand, counting down.
CAGAAGGCGTCGATCGCCGAGCTCAAGCGCACGCGCGACGGGCAGGCCACGGCGGCCGCGCTGCAGGCGCTGACCGCCGCCGCCCGGACGAAGCCGGGCGAGGTGAACCTGATGGAGAAGATCCTCGACTGCGCGCGCGCCTACGCGACCGAAGGCGAGATCCGCAACGCCATGCGCGAAGTGTTCGGCGACTACGTGGAGTCGGCGGAGTTCTAGAGCGCATACGCACCGAAACGAACGGCCGCGCTTCCCGCGAGGGAGGCGCGGCCGATTCGCGTGTGTGCTGCTTAGTGGTACAGCGTCTTGAGCGAGCCCCAGGTGGAGTTGCGCGCGGGCGTCGCCGCGGGACAGATCGCCATGCCGCTCGTGCCGCCCTGCCAGGTGACGAAGTTCCGCTGGAGGGGAGTGTTCACGTCGGTGAGGAGTGCGTGGGGCGGCCAGCTTTGGAAAACCTGAAGCGAGTTGAAGACGATGCAGACCGGAGTCGTGCAGCCACCGCACGCGCTCACGCCCGCGCTCTTCACGTGCGAGATGAGCAGCGTGCCGACCCACGTCTCGAGGTCGTCCTGTCGGTCAACCACGCCGATTCCCAGGAACGGCTCGGCCACGATCGTCAGCCGACGCCGCAGTGGTGAGTCGCCCGTCGTGCTCCACGAGAAGACGTAGTTGCTCACGCTCGGATCCGTCCACTGACATGTGCCGAGGTCTGCACCGCCCGGAAGGACGATCATGCTCAACGCACCTGCTCGACAGGGGCTGGTATCGCCCATGCTCCACCACGAGGGCAAGGTGGCCGAACCGCTCG
>JBGAOB010000177.1:0-10525 GCA_044222045.1 Candidatus Eiseniibacteriota bacterium | reverse complement strand
GAGGCTCACCGATGTGTGCTTCCATGCCGCGGAACGGGCGCGGAAGCGGCCGGGGGACGGCTTCCTCTATCGGCGAGAGCGTGCGCGATCCGCAGTGCCGCTGCCCCGGGCGGAGCACGGCGGCCGCTCCCCGGGCAGGCACCGCCTGCAGGGGGCGATCGGGGCGCCACGTGCCGGCTCGGGGAACATCGCCCGACCGGGTCTTCCCCGGGGCCGGGCGGATGGCACGACCCCACGGCCCCGAGGCGCGACCGGAGCGCGCCGGCACGCATTCGCCGCTTGACCGCCCCGCGCGTGCGCAAAGACAATTCCCGCAACGAGGCGACCTGTACTCGTCGTGGTTCAGCGATCCCCGGCCCCCGTTGAAGCGACTTGGACGTGCCATCGTTTCCGGGGAGATCGATCTCGCGACACGCGTGCGACGGGCGCCTCGCGTCTTTGCCTCCTCGGCCGAGACAGCGCCGGGCCTTCCCGCTATTCTGCCCGCCTCGTGATCACGCCCCGCGACATCCAGCACGTCGGCCGCTACCGCCTGCCGGACGGCACCGTGCACTTCGGCCGCCTGGTGGAAACCGGCTGGCAGCGCCTGACCGATGCGCCGTGGTCGGGCGGCGCCGATGCCGGCGCGCTCGACGCGCACGCGGCCGTGGAACTGCTCACACCGTGCGTGCCCACCAAGATCCTGTGCATCGGGCTCAACTACCGCGCGCACGTGGCGGAGAGCCTCACGGTGATGCGCGACGCCGCGGGACGTGCCGAAGAGCCGGCCGAACCGCTGTTCTTCCTCAAGCCGCCGAGCGCCGCGCTCGCCACCGCGGGCGAGATCCGCTATCCCACCGGCGTCACGCGGCTCGATCCCGAGGGCGAGATGGCCGTGGTGATCGGCCGCCGGGCCACCATGGTGAGCGAGGCCGACGCGCTCGCGCACGTGGCGGGCGTCACGTGCTTCAACGACATGAGCGCGCGCAACTACCAGAAGTCCGACGGCCAGTGGGCGCGCGCGAAGGGTTTCGACACGTTCGCGCCGTTCGGCCCGTGGATCGCGATCGGCCTGCCGCCCGACGACCTGCAGGTGGAGTGCCGCGTCAACGGCGAGCGCCGCCAGCTCGGCCGCACGCGCGACCTGATCTTCACCGTGCCGCGGCTGATCGCGCACCTTTCGCGCATCATGACGCTGGAGCCCGGCGACGTCATCGCCACGGGTACGCCGGCCGGCATCGCACCGGTCGAGCCCGGCGATCGCATCGAGGTGGAGGTCGAGGGCGTGGGCGTGCTCGCGAACACCGTCGCGAGGCTGATCGCGTGATCCGCGAGCCCGTCACGCTGATCGTGACCGGCGCGCGGCTGTGGTCGGGCCGCGTGCTCCCGGAGGCCGACGCGCTCGCCGTGGCGGGCGAGCGCATCGTGGCGATCGGCCGCACCGCCGACGTGCTCGCGCTGGCGGACGCGCGCACGCGCGTGATCGACGCGCGCGGCGCCACCGTCACGCCGGGGCTCACCGACGCGCACGTGCACCTGCTGCCGTGGGCGCTGTCGCTGGGCGTGCCCGACCTGCACGGCGCACGCTCGCGCGACGAGGCGGTGGCGCGCGTGGCGACGGGGCGCGAGAGCGCGCTGCGTTCGGGGCGCGGCTGGGACGCGGCCGGCTGGCCCGAGCCGCCGCACCGCGACGTGCTCGACGACGCGTCCCCGGACGTGCCGGCGATCCTGCACAGCCACGATTTCCACGCGCTGTGGGTGAACTCGGCGGCGTTGCGCGCGGCGGGCGTGGGCGAGGGCGTGGCCGATCCGCCCGGCGGGCGGTTCGAGCGCGACGCGCGCGGGCGGCTCACCGGCGTGGTGCGCGAGACCGCGGTGCGACCGCTGCTCGAGCTGGAGGCGCGGCTCGGGCCCGCGCCGAGCGAGGCGCGGCTCGCCGGACGGCGGCGGCGCTGCACGCGCGCGGCGTCACGGCGGTGCACGACTTCAACCGTGACGCCGAGACGTTCCGCTGGACGCACCGGCTCGCGCGCGCGCGAAAGCTGCGCGTGCTGCAGCAGGTGGGGCCGGAGCAGCTCGACGGGCTGATCGCGGCGGGCGTCGCGAGCGGCACGGGCGACGACTGGTTCCGCGTGGGCGGCCTCAAGCTCTTCGCCGACGGCACACTGGGCTCGCGCACGGCGTCGATGCTGGAGCCGTTCGACGACCGCGGCGGGCTCGGCATGGACGTGACGCCGCCGGACGCCCTGGACGCGCTCGTCGCGAGGGCGTTCGCGAGCGGCGTGAGCGTGGCGATCCACGCGATCGGAGACCGCGCGCTGCGCCACGCGCTCGACGCCATCGAGCGCGCACAGCCGGGCGCGGCCGCCGCTGGCGATCCCGCCGCGCGTGGAGCACGTGCAGCTCGCGCACCCCGACGACCTCGCGCGCTTCGCGCGGCTGGGCGTGGTGGCGAGCATGCAGCCGCAACACTGCGTCACCGACATCCCGGCGGCCCGGGCGGCCTGGGGCTCGCGCTGCGAGGCGTCCTACCCGTGGAGAGGCTTGCTGAACTCGGGGGCCACGCTGGTCTTCGGTTCCGACGCGCCGGTGGAGCCGCCCGAGGTTTCCGCGAAGGACTTGCGGCGGCGCTCACCCGTCGCGCCGCCGGCATGGCCCGGGGAAGCGTTCGAGACCGAACAGTGTCTGGACCTCGACGAGGCGCTCCGGGCGTACACTGCCGAACCGGCCGCGATCGCAGGAGAGGGCTCGCGGCTGGGCGAGCTGCACGTGGGACGGGTGGCCGACCTCGTCGTCTGGGAACGGCCCCTGCACGCCGTCGCGCCGGAATCGCTGCGCGAGGTGAGGCCCGTCGTCACGGTGCTCGCGGGCGAAATCGTGTATCTATCCTCCGAGCAGATCCCCGCGGGAACGGGAACCCATCCCGCAACCCGTTAGTCACCCAGGACATCCATGTCGATCGCCTACACCCAGCAGCTCGACAGTGACCTCGTGAAGTTCGCGCAGGCGGGAGACACGCGCGCGTTCGACGAACTGGTCGTGCGCTACCGCGACAAGGTCTACCGGCTGTCGTTCAAGATCCTCCGTCACGAGGAAGACGCCGCCGAAGCGCTGCAGGACACGTTCCTGTCGGCGTTTCGCGGGCTGCCCAATTTCAAGGCCGAGTCCACGTTCAGCACGTGGCTGTACCGCATCGCCACGAACGCGAGCCTGATGAAGTACCGCAAGCGCCGCGACGGGCACGTGTCGTACGAGCAGTCGCAGAGCTCGGTGCCCGACGCCGAGCCGCTGCCGCTCGAGAGCGACTGGTCCGCGCGGCCCGAGCAGGAGCTGCTCGACTCCGAGACGCGCGAGGTGTTGTCGCGCGAGATCGACCGCCTTCCCGACGACCTGCGCACGGTGTTCGTGCTGCGCGACATCCAGGAGCAGTCCAACCTGGACGTGGCCAGCGAACTCGGGCTGTCGGTGGCGGCGGTCAAGTCGCGCCTGCATCGCGCGCGCATCCGGCTGCGCGACCGGCTCGACCGCTACTTCAAGGAGAAGATGTCCAAGAAGGACCTCGGACGGCGGTGAGCGCGCCGGTTCAGCCGGCGCGACCGCTCACGAGCCACGCGACGATCGCCAGCGCCAGGACGGCGCGGTACGCGAAGAAGGCGCCGAAGCCGGCGTGGCGCAGGAGCCCCATGAGCCAACGGATGGCCAGCACTCCCGAGATCGCAGCGCGCTCGCGACCGCCAACGCCAGCGTGGTGACGGGCAGGTCGTGCGGCACGTCGGGCAGCTTGAGCACCAGCGCGCCGAAGGTGATGGGCGTGGCCAGCAGGAACGAGAACCGCGCCGTCGACGTGCGCGACAAGCCCCGTCGCGCGGCCGGTGGTCATGGTGATGCCGGAGCGCGACACGCCGGGCACGAGCGCGAGGCACTGCGCGAAGCCCATCGCGAGCGACGTGGTCCAGCTCGGCGTCTTCTCGTCGCGGCTCGACGTGGCGCGGCGGTCCACGGCCCAGAGCAGCAGCCCGAACACGAACAGCATGGCGGCCTGCAGCGGCAGCGAGCGCAGCGCGGTTTTCTCGGCGACGTCGCCGAGCAGCTTGCCCACGATCGCGGCGGGCATCGTGGCCACGACGAGCCGCAGCAGCAGCGCGCGCGCCCGCCGCGGCCTCGCCGCGGCCCGCGATCGCGTCGCGGAACATCTCCCACCAGTCGCGCCAGAACGCGGCGACGAGCGCGAGCAGCGTGCCGCCGTGCAGCGCGACGTCGAACGCGAGCCCTTCGTATTTCCAGCCGAGCAGCGTGGGCACGACGTACAGGTGCGCGCTGCTCGAGACGGGCAGCAGCTCGGTCAGGCCCTGCACGCAGCCCAGGACGACGGCCTGCAGCGGCGTGAGCGTGGACGTGACGGCTTCGGTGGCGGCGCACATGGCGCAGCAGCCTGGACGCGCGTTGGGCTCACAACGCGCCGGGGCGTGCGCGATGAGCGACTTCAGACGCGAGGACCGCCGAAGCCCTCGCTGTTCGTCAGTCCTGGCGGTGCCGTCGCACAGGGCAAGCCGACAGCGCCGAGCCGGAAGAGGTCGCCTCGGGGCACGTCGGCGGCGCCGGGAACCGAGAACCTCGCGGGCTTCGCCGACCTGCCGATCGCCGCGGCGACGCCCGCACGCGGCCGCCGCGCCTCCGAGCGCGGCCCGCCTCACGCGGCCGAGGCGCGGCAGGTGGCGCGTCGCGCGGGCACCGTGGGCGCGGCGACGATGCTGTCGCGCGTGCTGGGGCTGGCGCGCGACCAGGTGATGGCGATCCTGTTCGGCGCGGGCTTCGCGACCGACGCGTTCAACGTGGCGTTCCGCATTCCGAACCTGTTGCGCGACCTGTTCGCCGAGGGCGCCATGTCGTCGGCGTTCGTGCCCACGTTCACCGAGTACCACCGCCGGCAGGGCGACGATGCCGCCTGGGCGCTCGGCCGCCAGCTCATGGCCACGCTGTTCACCGTGCTCGTGGTGATCTGCGCGGTGGGCTGGGTGTTCGCACCGCAGATCGTGACGCTGCTCGCGGGCGGTTTCGCGAAGGTGCCGGGCAAGCTCGAACTCACGGTCACCATGACGCGCGTGATGCTGCCGTTCCTGCCGCTGGTGGCGCTCGCCGCCGCGGCGATGGGCATGCTGAACGCGCGCGGCGTGTTCGGCGTCCCCGCGCTCGCGCCGGCGCTGCTGAACGTCGGGATGATCGCGTTCGGCCTCGCGCTGATTCCCGTGTGCCGGCTCGTGCACCAGCCGCCGATCGTGGCGATGGCGGTGGGCGTGGTGCTCGGCGGGCTGCTCCAGTTCGTGGTGCAGCTGCCGCCGCTGCACCGGCTCGGCTTCCGCGCCACGCCCGAGTTGCCGAAGGGGCATCCCGGCGTGCAGCGCGTGGCCACGCTGATGGTGCCGGCCACGGTCGGACTCGCGGCCACGCAGATCAACGTGGCGGTGAGCACCGTGATCGCGGCGTCGCTGCAGCAGGGCAGCGTGTCGTGGCTCTACTACGCGTTCCGGCTGATGCAGCTGCCGATCGGCGTGTTCGGCGTGGCGCTGGCCACGGTCAGCATGCCGGCGCTGAGCCGCGCCGCGGTGGATCGCGACATGGATGCGCTCAAGGCCACGCTGCAGGCGGCACTGCGGCTCGTGCTGCTGCTCACGGTGCCGGCCGCGCTGTTCCTGGCGGCGATGGCGCAGCCGATCCTGGCGCTGCTGTTCGAGCACGGCCGCTTCCACGCGCGCGACACGGTGATGACGGCCGACGCGCTCGTGGCGTACTGCATCGGGCTGCCGGCGTTCGCGGCGGTGGGCATCCTCACGCGCACGTTCTACGCGCTGGGCGAGACGAAGGTCCCCGTGCAGGCGAGCTTCGTGTCGGTGGCGCTGAACCTGGCGCTGAACCTGGCGTTCGTCGGCCCGCTCGCGTTCCTGGGGCTGCAGCACCGCGGGCTCGCGCTGGCGGCGTCGCTCACGTCGATCAGCAACCTGGTGCAGCTCACGTTCTACCTGCGCCGCCGCATCGGACCCGTGGGCGCGGGCGACATGCTGCGCGCTCTCGGCCGCATCCTCGCCGCGTCGGCGATCGCGGCGGGCGCGTGCGTGCTGCTGCTGGTGCTGCTGGGCGAGCGCTGGCACCGCGGCCCGGTCGTCGAAGCCGGCGTGGTGATGCTGGGCGCGGCGCTGATGGGCGCGCTCACGTGGGCGCTGCTGCGCGCGTTCGGCGCGAGCGACGTGCACGTGGTGGAGGACCTGGGGCGCGGCCTGCTGCGCCGGGCCGGCATCGGGCGCTGAGGGCGCGGCCGCTACGCGTCCGGGTTCACCGCGCGGTTGTAGTTCCAGCTCTGCAGGCCCTGCGCGCGGCGCAGCAGCGTGACCTGCCCGGCGTGCCACGCCACGTGCATCAGCGCCGCCACGACCTCTTCCAGCAGCGCGCCGTCGAAGCCCTCGGCGCCCGGCGTGAAGCGGCGCGCGTCGGTGCGGATCAGCAGCTCGCGCAGCCGCGCCTCGGCCTCCTCGAGCGACTCGATCGCCGCCTGCCACGCGTGCGGATCGGGCGGCGGGGGCGCGGGCCATCGCTGGACGCGGGCTGTGCCTCGGTGCTGCCGAGCAGCCGCAGGCGCACGTGACGCAGGCGCGCCTCCACGTGCAGCGCGATCTCCCACGCCGAGTGCGCGCCCGCGATCGGGTGCTCCGCGGCCTGTCCGGGCGTGAGATCGATCAGCGTGTCTCGGAACGCCGGGCCGTGCAGCGGCTCACCGTCGAACGCGATGCGCAGCCAGCGCGCGAACAGGCTCGGCGCGCTCACGGCAACTCGCCGGGCGAGGGCGGAAGCGGCCCGCCTGCCACGAAACCGAGGAGCGACGCGGAACGCGCAGCCGGCCAGGCCGCCACAGCGTGGACGCCAAGCCCAGCACCAGCCACACCGCGTACGCGACGCACGCTTCCTCGCGCCAGTGCGGCACGGCGAACTGCGCGAACCACAGCACGAACAGCCCGAGCGCTTCGTGCGCATGGAAGCGGAAGTTCGCCAGCAGCACCACGCCGAGCGCGCTCTGCAGCAGCGTGAGCAGGATCTCCACGCGGTGCTCGGCGATCGGCACCGCCATCGGGCGGCCCTGCGCGATCGAGTAGACGATCGGGATCATCGCCGCGAGCACGGTCCACTGGTTCACGTTCGACGACGCCATGTTCATGAGCGCCATGCCGGCCTTGCCGCGGCTGCGCGCCCAGTAGAACGCGCTCGTCTTCTCGGGCATCTCCGACAGGAACGGCGCCACCCACTGCACGAACACGAACGGCGCCACGCCCATCGCCACGGCGAGTCCCTTCATGCTCTCGAGGAACGGGTGCGCGGTGAAGTACAGCCCGACGCCGCCCAGCAGGAACAGTCCGATCACGCCGATGCGACGGGCCGGACTCGTTCACGACAGCACCCGGCGCACCGCCGGGGCGGCTCGGTGTCCTCGTGGTCGCGCGCGGGGATGCGGCTCGCATGGAGGCAGGTAGCCGAAGTAGAGCGCCAGCAGCACGGCCGCGTCCCACAGGTCGAGCGTGCCCTTCCACGTGATCCACGCGAACCACGCGAGCGGTGGCGCCAGTCCCACCACCGTGGCGGCGTGCTCGCGGTCGAGTTCGATCGTGGGCCACGCGTCGCGGCCGCCGCGCAGGCGCTCGGAGACCGCGAACACGATCCAGATCATCGGCCAGCCCACGCCCGTGAGCAGTCGCAGTGCGCCGGTGAAGTTCGCGGTCATCAGCGGCACGTCGCCGTTCCACGCGATCACGGCTTCGACCGCGAACTCCGGCAGCGTCTGCAGCCACGCCAGCAGCGCCAGCGCCAGCCCCTGCGAGATGTAGAACTGCGCGCCCTCGGCCGCCCACGCCATCACGAAGGCGCTGGCCAGCACCGAAGGGAACGTCCACACGGCCTGTTGCGCGGCGCGGGCGGCTTCTTCGGGCGGAAGGCTGGTGGGGTTCACGGGTCCTCGTGCGTGTCGGAAGCGGTCGGCGTGCCGCGACTCGCTTGCGACGGAGGCAGGCGGCGGATAGTGTGCGCGCCCCATGGCACCGTCAAGCACACGCACTCGCGCGCGTCGCCGCGCCGACCGCGCGCCCGGCGGCGCCGCCGCTCCGACGCGTCCTCGCGTTGTGCGCCTTCGCCGCCGCGATGACGCGGCAGGACGCGGCGGTGCGCCGTGCGCGCGCTGCCGCGCGCGCTCCGCGGGCGCCCCGCGCCGCGCGGCCGAGAAGCCGCGCTCATGCTGATGCTGTACGCCGGCTATCCGTGCGCGCTCGAAGGGCTGCGCGTGCTCAACGAGACGTGGTCCGGTCGCGCGCGCCGCTTCGCGCGAGGGCAGGCGTGCCGCGGTGGACCGCGCGGGGCCGTGCGCTGTGCCGCCGCGTGTACGGGCGCGTGTACACGCGGCTCGTGCCGGCGGTCGAGGCGCTGCACCCCGACCTCGCGCACTGGATGGAGGAGCACGGTACGGCCGCGTGCTCTCGCGGCCGGGGCTCTCCGGCGCGGACCGCGGAGGCTCGTCACCGTGGCCGCGCTCGCGGCGCTCGGGTGGGAGCGGCAGCTCGTCAGTCACCTGCGCGGCGCGCGCCGGCTGGGAGCCGCGCCGGCCACGGTCGAGCGCGCACTCCGCGCCGGGCTCTCGGCGGGCGCGCCCGCGCATGGGGGGCCGGGATCCGCGCGTGGGCCTCGGCCTCGGCGTCGTGGGCCGCATCGGCCGCGCCGCGCTTGCGCGGGCGGCCGAAGTCGGGTTGAGTGGCGGCGCGATTCGACGCACGCCCGTAGCTCAACTGGCAGAGCGATGGTCTCCAAAACCATAGGCTGGGGGGTTCGAGTCCCTCCGGGCGTGCCAGTCTCGCCAACGAGCGGCGCCGACGCGGTCTGCAACCTTGCGCGGGGCCGAAGCATCGAAGACCCGTCCCGCCCTCCGCCACGAGCCCTGCCGAGGATCCCGCCGCCCATGACGCCGACCGGCTGTCCGCCGCGCCGCCCGCCCCGCCCGGGCGCGGAGCACGCGCATTGAGCGCTCGCACGCTGGCCGTGCGCGCTCGCGCGCGCGTCACGGCGCGCCGACGCCGCCCCGCGACCGGCTGCTCGATCCGCTCGTCGAAGACCTGCTCGCGAATGGCCCCGTCACCCGCGAGCGATTCGCCACGCGCTGGTCGGACACCGCGGCGCTGCGCGGGCTGGCCGATCGCAAGCGCCGCGCGCTCCCGGCGCCGCTCGCCGAATCGCTCGTGGCGTACCACCGGCGCCTCGGAGCGTCCGCCGCGTCGCTCGCCAACCTCGACCGGCTCGCGCGCGGCGAGGCCGTGGCCACCGTCGCGGGCCAGCAGCCCGCGCCGCTCGTGGGCCCGCTGTATTCGCTGCACAAGACCGCCGGTGCGATCGGCCTGGCCGCGGAAGCCGCGTCGCGGCTCGGCGTGCCGGTGGTGCCGGTGTTCTGGATGCACGGCGAGGACTCCGACTTCGACGAGGTGCGCCACGCCACCGTGTCCGACGCCGCGCTCGCGCTGCGCGACCTGGCACTGCCCGACGACGTGCACCACGACGGCGGCCTCTTGGGCGCGCTGGCGCTGCCGGCGGTGGACGCGCTGACCGCGCTCGCGCTCGACGCATGGGCGGGCCTGCCCGGCGCGGCCGACGCGGAGTCGCTGTGGCGCGACGCGCGCGCGCGCGCCCGCGACCTGGGCGAGGCGGTGACCGCGCTGCTGCTCGCGCTGTTCGCGAACGAGGGGCTGGTCGTGATCGACCCGCGGCTGCCGGCGTTCCGCGCCGCCGCGCGCGGCGTGATCGACCGCTACCTCGCGAACGCCGCCGCGAGCGAGGACGCCGCGCGCCGCGCGGGTGCGCGCCTCGACACGCTCGGCGTGAAGCGCGCCCTGAGCGACGCGTCGCTCGACTCGCGCGTGTTCCGCATCGACGGCGACGCGCGCCGCAAGCTGTCCGCCGCCGAGGCGCGCGCGGCCGGCGCCGGGGTGCTGCTGACGCCCAGCGTGGCGTTGCGGCCGGCCGTGCAGGACGGCGTGCTGCCCACGATCGGCATGGCCGTGGGCCCGGGCGAACTGGCGTACCTCGCGCAGCTGCGCGAGGTGTTCGAAGCGGTGGGCGTGGAGCCCGCGGCGCCCGTGCCGCGCTTCGGCGCCACGTGGCTGCCGGCCGACGCGGTGGAACTGGTCGAGGCGGCGGGCACCGACCCGTGGCGCGTGGTCGCGCAGACCGACGCCGTGCTCGCCGCGCTCGCCGAGACGCAGGTGCCCGCCGATGCGCGCGCCGCGCTCGACCGCGCGCGCGACGAGGCGCGCGCCGGGCTCGATCGCTTCGCCGACGCGGCGCGCACGTTCGACGCGAGCTTCCCGCAGATGGTGGAATCGGCGCGCGGCAAGGTGGACTACCAGTACGCGCGGCTCGCCGAGGGCCTCGCGCAGAAGGGGCGCGCGCGGCTCGATCGCGAGCACCCGGCGTGGCGCCGGCTGCGCTACGTGCTGCTGCCGGGCGACAAGCTGCAGGAGCGGCGCCT
>JBGAOB010000176.1:0-10178 GCA_044222045.1 Candidatus Eiseniibacteriota bacterium | reverse complement strand
CGACAGGTAGAGCTGGTCGCGCTCGAGCCGGGGCGGCGGGGCGCCCGGCGTGCGCGCGAGAGCGCGCACGGCGTCGCGCGGGCCGATGATCTGCCAGCGCTTCGGCAGCGTGGTGAGTCGCGTGCCGAGCGCCTCCGAGAGCAGCGCGAACGCGTCGAGGTCGCCGCCGGCCGGCAGCACGGCGCCCGACAGTCCGCCGATGTACAGCAGCGCGGTGATGCGCCCGCTCCTGCGCACGGCCCAGAAGTCGTCGCGCGGGCGCGCCAGCACGTCTCGCAGCACGAGCGCCGTGAGGTACACGTTCAGCACCGGGTCCGCGGACAGGAACGCCAGCACTTCGGCCGCGTCGGGCGGCTCGAGGCGTTCCATGCGGGGGGTGTCGATGTCGAACGACGACGTCATGCGCGGTCTCGCCGGGAGTGGGCGCGCCGCCGGGCGCGGCGCCGGAAGGCGGCGGACTCTACCGTGCGCGCCGCCGCCGCCACCAGTGCCCGATACCGGCAGTGCGACCTTTTCCGCGGCGCGCGGCCCGCGTAGCATCCCGGCCGGTTCGGGAGGAGCCATGAGCGAGCTCGTGCTGGTGATCGAGGACGAGAAGGAGATCCGCGACCTGGTGCGCTACAACCTCGAGCGCGCCGGCTATCGCGTGAGCGACGCGAGCGACGGCGAGGAGGGCTTGCGCCGCATCTTCGCCTCGCGCCCCGCGGCCGTGGTGCTCGACCTGATGCTGCCGGGCCTGTCGGGGCTCGAGATCCTCCGCGAGGTGCGCGGCGAGCCCGCGACCACCGACCTGCCGGTGCTGGTGCTCACCGCGCGCGCCGCCGAGATGGACAAGCTGCTGGGCTTCGAGCACGGCGCCGACGACTACCTGACGAAGCCGTTCAGCCCGCGCGAGCTGGTGGCGCGCCTCAAGGCGCTGCTGCGGCGCGCGCAACCCGAGCGCGGCGGCGGCGCCGTGGAGCGCGGGCCGCTGCGCGTGGACGCGCTCTCGCGCGAGGCCACGGTCAAGGGCCGCAAGCTCGTGCTCACGCCGCGCGAATTCGAACTGCTCGCGTTCTTCGCGCGCCACCCCGGGCGCGTGCTGTCGCGCGAGGAACTCCTGCGCAAGGTGTGGGGCTACGACTACGTGGGCGAAACCCGCACCGTCGACGTGCACGTGCGGCGGCTGCGCATGAAGCTCGGCGAGAAGACGCGCCTGATCGAAACCGTCACCGGGGCGGGCTACAAGTTCGTCGGAGGCGAGGAAGCCGCCGCGCCATGAGGCGCCCGTGACGCTCACCTCCCGCGCGCGCTTCGTGGCGGCGTACGTGGTGTTCGTGCTGGTGGCGCTCGCCGCGGCCGCCTGGCTCGAGAACCGCGCGCAGACGCGCTGGCTGCGCGACCGCGACGCCGCGGAACTGGTGCGCGCCGCGCGCGCGGTGGCGCGAGCCGCGGAGCAGGCGCCGCCCGCGGATTGGCGGGCGCACGCCGCGTCGCTCGACTCGCTGCTCGGGCTGCGCGTGACGTTCGTCGCGACCGACGGGCACGTGGTGGCCGACTCGCGGCAGGATCCGCGCGTGATGGAGAACCACCGCGATCGTCCCGAGGTGGCCGGGGCGCTGGCGGGGCGGGCGGGTGACGCGGTGCGGCGCAGCCACTCCACGGGCTCGGAGTACCACTACGTGGCCGCGCCGATCCGCGCCGACTCGGTGGCGCTGGTGCGGCTGGCCGAGCCGCTCGCCGGCGCGCGCGGGCTGGGCGCGGCGTTGCTGCGCCTGTCGCTGGCCGCGGCGCTGGGTGCGCTGCTCGCGGGCCTGCTCGTGATCTGGCGCTTCACGTCGGCGCAGACGGCGCGCATCCGCGCGCTCGAGCAGGTGGCCGTGCTTGCCGGTCGCGGCGAGGAGCCGCCGCCCGTGCGCGCCGACGGCGCCGACGCGCTGGGGCGTCTCGGGATGGCGCTCGAGGACGTCACCGTGCAGCTGCGCTCGCGCGTCGAGGCGCTGCGGCGCGAGCGGGACGAGCGCGAATCGATCCTCGCGCACATGAGCGACGGCGTGGCGCTGGTGGACGAAGCGGGCCGGCTGTCGCAGATGAACCACGCGTTCGCGGCGATGCTCGACGCGCCGCGGCCCGCCGCGCCGGGCACGCCGTTCCACGAGTTCGTGCGCTCGCCCGAGCTGGACGACCTGCTGCGCCAGTCGCGCGCCGACGGCCGCACCGTGGAGCGCGACCTGCGCCTGTGGACCACGCGCACCCCGCACGTGCGCGTCGCGGTCACGCCGCTCGGCGCGGCCGGGCGCGGCGCCGTGCTGCTGGTGCTGCACGACCTGACCGAGGCCGAGCGGCTGCAGCGGCTGCGGCAGGACTTCGTGGCGAACGTCTCACACGAGCTGCGCACGCCGCTCACCTCGCTGCGCGGCTACGCGGAGACGCTGCTGGAGGGCGGCCTCGACGACGCCGAGCACCGCGAGGGTTTCGTGCGCGTGATGCGCGACCAGGCGGTGCGGCTGCAGGCGCTGGTCGAGGACCTGCTCTCGCTCGCCGAACTGGAGCGCCCCGAGGCGACGCTGCGGCTGGAGCGCTTCGACCTGCGCGCGCTGGTCGAGCGGCAGGTGTTCGCGTTCCGGCCGGCGGCCGAGGCCGAGGGTCTCGCGCTGGAGCTGGCGGCCGGCGCGGACGTGCCGGTGACGGCCGACCGCGTGCGGCTCGAACAGGCGATCGCGAACCTGCTCGACAACGCGGTCAAGTACACCGAGCGCGGGCGCGTGGACGTGTCGGTGGGCGGTTCCGACGCCGAGGCCTGGTGCGAAGTGCGCGACACGGGTCCGGGCATCCCCGCCGACGACGCGGCGCGGATCTTCGAGCGCTTCTACCGCGTCGACAAGGCCCGCTCGCGCGAGAAGGGCGGCACCGGGCTGGGGCTGTCCATCGTCAAGCACGTGGCCGGATTGCACGGGGGAGAGGTGTCCGTGCGCAGCGTGGTCGGCCAGGGAAGCGCGTTCCGGATCGCGATCCCCCGCGAGGCCGATCGCCCGCGACCCGCGCGCGGCTGACCCGGGCCGGCGACCGTTTCACCAAGGTTGTCACTTCTCGTTCACACGTTCGTTACACGCTTCGTGGTGTCCTCCGTGGCGTCCCCACCGGCCCGCCGGTCACCGTCACCTCCCGCCGCGAAGGTTCCCATGTCGTTCTCCTCCGACGCCCTCGGCTCCGATTCCGGCTTCGCCGGCGGCGGCCGCGCGCTGCCCCGGCGGCGCGGTCGCCCGCTCGAGATGCCGCCCGACCAGGTGCTCGACCGCATCCGCGAACTCGGCCGCGGTCGCCCGCTCGAGATGCCGCCCGACCAGGTGCTCGACCGCATCCGCGAACTCGGCCGCCAGGACCGCCTCTTCCGCGTGCATCGCGACCAGCCGGGGCTGTACGCGCGCGCGCGCCGGCTGTTCGGCTCGTGGTCCGCGGCCGTGCAGGCCGCCGGCTTCGACTACCGCGACGCGATCGAGAACGCGCGCCGTCGTTCGGTCGAGACGCGCCGCCGCCAGCGCAGCTCCGGCCCCGACGCGTCGCTCTGAGCGCCGCGTCGCCGTATTAACGCCGTGGAAACGCGTGCGCGACGTTGCCGAAACCCCCGCGCCCTAGCTTCGCCGTCGACACCACGCACCTCGAGGACGACTCCATGCGGCCCCACGTGCGTCGCCGACTTCGAACGCTCCGGAGGTTCCTGCAGATGAAGCACTCGCGCCTGCTCGTGTATGCCGTCGGGCTGCTGCTGGCGGTCGGGCTCTGGCAGTGCGGTGGCTCGCGACCCGGTCGCGCGCTGACCGTGAAGGGCTCGGACACCATGGTGATCCTGTCGCAGCGCTGGGCGGAGACGTACATGCGCCTGCACCCCGGCACCATCGTGCAGGTCACGGGCGGTGGCTCGGGCACCGGGTTCGCCGCGCTGCTGAACGGCACCACCGACGTCTGCCAGGCGTCGCGCCCGATCCAGGACGACGAGAATGCCCAGCTCGTGGCGAAGTTCGGCGAGAAGGCGCACGAGTTCGTGGTGGCGCGCGACGGGCTCTCGATCTACGTGCACGAGAGCTCGCCGCTCACCGCGCTGTCGCTCGCGCAGGTGAAGGCGATCTACGCCGGGCAGTTCACGAACTGGAACCAGGTCGGCGGCCCCGACGCGCCGATCGTGCTGTACAGCCGCGAGAACAACTCCGGCACGTACGCCTACTTCAAGGAACACGTGCTCGGCGGCGGAGACTTCGCCGCGAACGCCCAGATGCTGCCCGGCACCGCCGCGGTGGTGCACGCGGTGGCGCGCGATCCGAACGGTATCGGGTACGGCGGCGAGGCCTACGCGAAGGGCGTCCGGCTGTTGTCGCTGAAGAAGGACGACGCCAGCCCCGCGGTCGCCCCCGGCGACGCCACCGTGACCGACGGCAGCTACCCGCTCGCCCGCTCGCTGTACTTCTACACGCGCAAGGATCCCGCGGGCGACGCGAAGGCCTTCATCGACTTCTGCCAGTCGCCCGAGGGCCAGGCGATCGTCGGCGAAGTCGGCTACTTCCCGGTGCGATGATGCGCCCCGCCGCGCTGTGCTGCGTGTTCGCGATGCTCGCGCCGGCCGCCCCGTGGGTCGCTCCCGCGCGTGCGCAGGAGACGCCCGCGGACTCCGCCGCCGTCGTGACGCGCGCCGAGCTGCAGGGACACCTCGACGGGTTCGGCGAGATCCTGTCGACGATGCAGACGGACCTCGACAAGCTGAAGCGGTTCAAGTTCTCGGGCTACGTGCAGGCGCGCACCGAGTTCAGCGAGGCGAGCAGCGACAGCGTGCGGGTGACCGGCAATCCCTACGCCGCGACCACCGCGAACCAGACGCGCTTCTACATCCGCCGGGCGCGGCTCAAGCTGACGTACGACTCGAGCCCGCTCAGCCAGGCGGTGCTCTACGTCGACGGCGGGCAGGACCGCACGATCCGCCTGCTCGAGGCGTACGTGACGCTGCTCGATCCGTGGACGGCGCTGCACGACCACCAGCTCACCGTGGGCCAGTTCAACGTGCCGTTCGGCTACGAGATCGAGCGCTCGTCGAGCGTGCGCGAGCTGCCCGAACGCTCGCGCGCCGAGAACGTGCTGTTCTCGGGCGAGCGCGACCGTGGCGTGAAGCTGGAGAGCCAGTGGACGCCGCAGCTGAAGACGTCGCTGTCGCTGCTGAACGGGGGCGGCATCAACAGCGCCGACTTCCCGAACACCGACCCCACGCGCGGCAAGGACGTCGCGGCGCGTGCGCGCTGGTCGCAGGGCGTGTTCGACGTGGCGGCGTCCGGTTACTGGGGCCGGCACGTGACGCCGCTCACGGGGCTCGACGTGACGACCGACAAGACGCGCCTGGGCCTGGATGCGCAGGCCTTCTTCCAGCTGCCGCGCGTGGGCGGCGGCACGCTGCGCGCCGAGTGGTACGCGGGCCACGAGATCAACCCCGACTCGGTGAAGGCGCTGGTGGTGGCTCCGACCGACGCGAACAAGGTGCGCCTGCTCAAGGCGGGCGCGAACGCCGCGCACCTGGCGACCGACGCGCAGGGCGGCTACGTGATGTGGGTGCAGAACGTGGGCGACCCCGCGCAGGCGGTGGTGCGCTGGGACTGGTTCGATCCGAACGGCGACACCGATCACGACCAGTACGCGCGGCTGAGCGTGGGCGCGAACTGGTTCTGGGACGGCTGGACGCGGCTGACCGTGGCGTACGACGTGCCGCTCACGGACGTCGCGAACGGGCCCGGCCGCTGGCGTGACCCGCACGACAACCTGTGGACCTTCCAGGTCCAGCACAAGTTCTAGGAGAGCCCGATCGCATGAAGCTCCGCTCGCTGTTCGCCGCCTCGCTGCTCGCGCTGCTCGCCGCCGCGCCTTCCCACGCCGGCCGCCCGGTGACGGTGAAGGGCTCCGACACCATGGTGATCCTGGGCCAGCGGTGGGCCGAGGCGTTCATGAACCAGAACGCGGGCCAGGTCGTGATGGTCACCGGCGGTGGCTCCGGGACGGGCATCGCCGCGCTGATCAACGGCACCACCGACGTCTGCCAGTCGTCGCGTCCGATGAAGCCCGACGAGAAGCTCAAGCTGCGCGACCGCTTCCAGACGACGGGTGTCGAGATCCCCGTCGCGAAGGACGGCCTGTCGGTGTACCTGCACGAGTCGAACCCCGTGAAGGACCTCACGATCGAACAGCTGCGCGGCATCTACATGGGCACGATCACGAACTGGAAGCAGGTGGGCGGCAAGGACGCGACGATCGTGCTGTACAGCCGCGAGAACAACTCCGGCACGTACGTGTTCTTCAAGGACAACGTGCTCGGCGGCCGCGACTTCTCGCCGCGCGCGCAGACCCTGCCCGGCACGGCCGCGGTGGTGAACGCGGTCGCGAAGGACCCGAACGGCATCGGCTACGGCGGGCACGCGTACACGAAAGGCGTGAAGGACTGCGCGCTCCGCAAGGACGCGAAGTCGCCGGCCATCGCGCCGTCGGTCGCCACCGTGCGCGACGGCAGCTATCCCCTGTGGCGCCACCTGTTCTTCTACCTGCGGCGCAAGCCCGAAGGCGACGTGCGAGCGTTCGTGGACTTCTGCCTGTCCGATGCCGGCCAGAAGCTCGCGGCCGACGTCGGCTACTACACGCTGAAATAGGAGCGAACGTGCCCATCGTCCGCCCGGGGATCCACGCCGAACGCCACCTCGCGATGCGCCGCGTCCGCGAGGGGGCGATCGAATGGCTGCTGCGCGCGTGCGCGTTCAGCGCCGTGGCCGGGCTGCTGCTGATCCTGTGCTTCGTCTTCCGCGAGGCCTCGCCCGTGTTCCTCGACGCCGGCATCCGGAAAGAGGCGGGCCTCGCGGGCTTCTTCTCCACGCCGTTGTGGCAGCCGGTGGGCGACGTGCCCAAGTACGGGCTCGCGCCGCTGCTGGTGGGCACGCTCAAGGTGGTGCTCGTGGCCATGGGCTTCGCGGTGCCGCTGTCGGTGTTGGCGGCCGTGTTCGCCGCCGAGTTCGCCACGCCGCGGCTGCGCGAGGTGCTGAAGCCGGCGATCGAGATCCTCGCCGGCATCCCGTCGGTCGTGCTGGGGTTCTTCGCGCTGATCGTGCTGGCGTCGTGGCTCCAGGGGCTCACGGGTTCGGTGATGCGGCTGAACGCGCTGAACGCCGGACTCGCGCTGGGGCTCGGCGTGATCCCCACCATCTTCACGGTGTGCGAGGACGCGCTGCGCGCCGTGCCGCGGCCCTACCGCGAGGCGTCGCTCGCGCTCGGCGCGTCGCCGTGGCAGACCGCGTGGACGGTCACGCTGCCCGCGGCATCGGCGGGCGTGGCGGCCGGCGTGCTCCTGGGGCTCGCGCGCGCCGTGGGCGAGACCATGATCGTGCTGATGGCGTCGGGCAACGCGGCGATCACGTCCCCCGACGTGCTCGAGTCGGTGCGCACGCTGTCGGCGAGCATCGCCGCCGAGCTGGCCGAAGTCGTGGTGGGCAGCGCGCACTACTCGGTGCTGTTCTTCCTGGGCGCGCTCCTGTTCGCGGTGACGTTCGCGATCAACGTGGCCGCCGGGCTGTTCGTGGGCCGGCTGCGCCGGCGCATGGCGGGCGCATGACGGCCGACACGCTCCGCGGCGTCCGGCCGCTGCCGCGCGGCCGCCGGCTCGATCTCGCCGGCCCGTCGTTCACCGCGCTCTCGGGCTTCGCCGCCGCGCTGATCGTGGCGTTCGTCGCCGTGATCCTGGGCGACATCGTGGCGAACGGCTGGGCATCCGTGACGTGGGAGTTCCTCACCGGCGCGCCGCGCGAGGGCATGACGAAGGGCGGCATCTGGCCCGCGATCTACGGCACGATGCTGCTCGTGGTGCTGATGGTGGTCGCGCTCGTGCCGCTGGGCGTGGGCGCCGGCGTGTGGCTGCACGAGTACGCACGGCCCGACGCGCGCTTCACGCGGCTCGTGCGTTTCGCGGTGGCGAACCTCGCGGGCGTGCCGAGCATCGTGTTCGGCCTGTTCGGGCTCGGGTTCTTCGTGCAGTTCGTGGGCCGCGGCATGGACCAGGCGATGGGCCTCGACGTGGTGTGGGGCAAGCCCGCGCTGATCTGGGCGGCGCTCACGCTGGCGCTGCTGAACCTGCCGGTGGTGATCGTGACCACCGAGGAGGCGCTGTCCACCGTGGGCCGCGACATGCGCGAGGCCTCGCTCGCGCTGGGCGCCACGCGCTGGCAGACCGTGCGCCACGTGCTGCTGCCGCAGGCGATGCCGGGCATCCTCACGGGCGCGATCCTGTCGGTGTCGCGCGGCGCCGGCGAGGTGGCGCCGATCCTGTTCACCGGTGCCGCGTACTTCCTGCCGTTCCTGCCGCAGTCGCCCACGGACCAGTTCATGGAGCTGGGCTACCACGTGTTCGTACTGGCCACGCAGTCCCCCGACGTGGACGCCACGCGTCCGCTGCTCTACGGCACGGTGCTCGTGCTGCTGGCGCTCACGCTGCTGCTGAACCTGACCGCGATCCTGCTGCGCGCCCGTCTGCGCGCGCGGCTGATGGGGAGATGAGCATGTCGATCCAGGTGAACGACGATCCGCCGGCGGCCGAGCCGCGCCCGGGCGTGCGCGTGCTGCCGCCGCGTTCCGCGCCCGCGCCGCGCGACGCGGGCCCCACGGGGGCCGCGGGGGCCGCGCCGCGGCTGTCGGCGCGCGACTTCCACCTGCACTACGGCGCGCACCACGCGCTCAAGGGCATCACGCTCGAGATCCCGTCGCACAGCGTGACGGCGATCATCGGCCCGTCGGGCTGCGGCAAGAGCACGCTGCTGCGCTCGTTCAACCGCATGAACGACCTGATCCCCGGCGTGCGCACGAGCGGCGGGCTGGCGGTGTCGGGGCACGACGTGTTCGCGCCCGGCACCGACGTCGTGGAGCTGCGCCGGCGCGTGGGCATGGTGTTCCAGCGCCCGAACCCGTTCCCGAAGTCGATCTTCGACAACGTCGTGTTCGGGCTGCGCATGCTGGGCCTGAACGACCGCGGCGAGCTCGCGGTGCGCGCCGAGGACAGCCTGCGGCGCGCGGCACTGTGGGACGAGGTGAAGGACCGCCTCGACCGCTCCGCGCTGGCGCTGTCGGGCGGCCAGCAGCAGCGGCTGTGCATCGCCCGCTGCCTCGCGGTGGAGCCCGACGTGATCCTGATGGACGAGCCCGCGTCGGCGCTCGACCCCACGGCCACCGCGCGCGTGGAGGAGCTCGTGCTCGAACTCAAGGCGCGCTACACGATCGTGGTGGTGACGCACAACATGCAGCAGGCCGCGCGCATCTCGGACCGCACGGCGTTCCTGCTGCAGGGCGAACTCGTGGAGATGGACGAGACACGCGTGCTGTTCACGAACCCGCGCCGCAAGACGACCGAGGACTACATCACGGGCCGCTTCGGCTGATCCGGGGCGTGCGGAGGAACCCATGGAACGTCACTTCGAACAACAGCTCGACGAGCTGAAGGCGCAGCTGCTGCTGATGAGCGGCCGCGCCGAGTCCATCCTGCGCAAGGCCATCGAGGCGCTGGAGCGGCGCGACGTGCCGCTGGCCACCGAGGTGTTCGCCGACGACCGCGTGATCGACCAGATGGAGATCGACGTCGAGGAGCGCTGCGTGAACCTGCTCGCGCTGCAGCAGCCGCTCGCGCGCGACCTGCGCTTCATCACGTCGGCGCTCAAGCTGTCGAACGACCTCGAGCGTATCGGCGACCACGGCGTGAACATCGCCGGCTGCGCGATCGACCTGGTGCGCCACCCGGCGGCGCGCCCGGTGGAGGACCTGCCGCGGCTGGCCGAGAGCGCCATCGGCATGCTGCGCGACGCGCTCGACGCGTTCGTGCGCCGCGACGCCGAAGCCGCGCGCAAGCTGGTGCTGCGCGACGACGAGGTGGACCAGATGCACCGCGCCGTGTTCGGCGAGCTGGTGCGCCGCATGATCGAGGACCCCACGCAGATCGAGCGCTGCATGACGCTGGTGCTGGTGTCGAGGAACCTCGAGCGCGTGGGCGACCTGGCCACGAACATCGCCGAGGAAGTGGTGTTCATCGCCGAGGCGCGCGTGATCAAGCACCACGCCGAGGACCGCGGCGAAGAGAAGGACGAGTTCAGCCGCAGCTGAGCGGACAGCGGAAGTCGCACCGCGGGCCCGGGGGCGCATCGCTC
>JBGAOB010000175.1:0-10150 GCA_044222045.1 Candidatus Eiseniibacteriota bacterium | reverse complement strand
TGGCCCACGCGTCGTCCACCGACACGCCGCCCATCTCGTTCGGCTTCGCGCGCGACATCATCATCTGCTCGCCGGCCTGCCGGCCGAGCCCGGGGGCGGACGCCGACACGAGCGCCAGCGCCGCCAGCGCCAGCACGGCGCACGCGGTCGCGCCGCGCCAGCGCCCGGCGGCGAGCCGCGCGGTCAGCACATCGGCGCCACGCGCGGCGAGCAGCGCCGCGGCGAACAGCGTGACGCCCAGCAGCGTGACCGGCGTGCGGAACGTGGCGCCCATCGGCAACACGGCGAGCAGCGCGTGCAGCGGCGCGAACCGCGTGCCGAGCGCCGCGGCCATGCCGAGCACCGCGAGCGCGGCCAGCAGCAGCGCGGCGCCGCGCGCGCCGTCGCGCCGGCGCGTGGCGGCGCCGAGCACGGCGAGCAGCGTGGCGATGCCGCCCAGGAAGTACGGGAAGTCGGTCTGGTGCAGCCCGCCCCAGTACGTGTCGCCGCCGAAGCCGGCGGCGCGCGGCCACACCAGCCCCAGCAGGTCGCGCGCACTGGCGCTGAAGTCGGCGGACTCGCGCGTGGCGAAGCCGGCCGTGCCCCGCACGCTGTCGCGCACGTACTCCAGCGCCGGCCACCACACGGCGGCCGACAGCGCGGCGCCCAGAACGGCGGCGCCCGCCACCCACGCGAGCCGCGCGGCGCGGCCACGCGCGAGCGCGCGTTCCCCGCCCAGCATCAGCACGAGCCCGCCGGCCACCGCGACGAATTGCGGATGGCCGCCGAGCATCGCGAGCCCCAGCGTGGCGGCCAGTGCCAGCGACGCGAGACGCGCGCCCGCATCGTCGGCCGCCTCGATCACGCGCACGGCCAGCCACAGCGCGAGGGGCGTCAGCGCCACGGTCCAGGTCTGCGCGTCGTGACCGAACGCGAGCGGCGCCAGCACCGCGGGCGTGAGCCCCCACGCCAGCGCGGCCAGCACCATGCCCACGGGCCCGCACCGCCACAGCGCGCGCGCGAGCGCGGCCATCGCGAGCATGCCGGCCAGGTGCGCCAGCAGAAGTGGCGCGAGCGGCGGCAGCGGCAGCCGCCCGGCGGCGTCCCACGCGGCGAGCAGCGGACCGGGCAGCCACTGCGGACGCGCGTCGGCCAGGCTCGCGCGCGCGGGGATCCCCAGGAACACGTACGGATTCCAGTCGGTGCGCTCGCCGGTCGCGGCGAAGCGCGCCTGCGACAACGCGGCGTACGGCCGGTACGCGGCCGCGTCACCCAGCACGAACACCTTGCCGGTCAGCAGCTGCGGCGCGAACAGCAGCGCCCACGCGGCGAGCAGCGTGATCAGCACGGCGCGCTTCGCGGCGGGCGCGAGCGGCGTCGCGGGCACCGCGGGCGGCTCGGGCCGCGGCGCGCGCGGCGGCTTCGGCGCCGGTCGAGCCACCGCGGGCGCGGCGGGGCGCGCGCCGCGCCGGTCGCGTCGGGCGGCGCTCACACCGGCACGCCGATGGTGCGCAGCGCTTCGTTCAGCGACGTCTTGGTGTCGGTGCTCGCCTTGCGCTCGCCGATGATCAGCGCGCACGGCACGCCGAAGTTGCCCGCGGCGAACGTCTTCGGCCGGAAGCCGGGAATCACCACGGCGTTCGCCGGCACGCGGCCGCGCGACTCGATCGCCTCGGGGCCGCGCACGTCCACGATCGTCGTGCTCGCGGTCAGCACCACGCCGGCGCCCAGCACGGCGCCGCGCTCCACGTGCACGCCTTCCACCACGATCGCGCGCGAGCCGATGAAACAGTCGTCCTCGATGATCACGGGCGCGGCCTGCGGCGGCTCCAGCACGCCGCCGATACCGACGCCGCCCGACAGGTGCACGCGCGCGCCCACCTGCGCGCACGAGCCGACGGTGGCCCACGTGTCCACCATGGTGCCCTCACCCACGCGCGCGCCCACGTTCACGTAGCCCGGCATCAGGATCACGCCGGGCGCGAGAAAGCTGCCGTAGCGCGCGACGCCCGGCGGCACCACGCGCACGCCGGCGGCGGCCAGGTTCTTCTTGAGCGGCACCTTGTCGTGGTACTCGAACGGGCCCACTTCCATCGTGGTGGACACGCGCATGCGGAAGTAGAGCAGGATCGCTTCCTTCACCCACGCGTGCGTGACCCACGGCTCGCCCGGTTGCTCCGGCGGCGACGCCACGCGCAGGTCGCCGGCGTCGAGCCCGGCCATCGTGCCTTCGACCGCGCCGCGCAGGGCCGGGTCGTCGAGCGGGCGCTGAGCGCTCCACCCCTCTTCCAGCACCTGCCGCCAGCGCTCGATCGGATAGTCCGACATGTCCGCTCCCAAGGTTCGAGAAGGGGCGGAAGCTACTCTTTCGCGTCGAGCTCCTGCAACGCGGCGAGCACCGGCTTCCACAGATCCTCGAGCGCGCAGTACGCGAGGTCGTCCTCGCTCGGCAGCTCGCCCAGCCACACCGGCCGCGACCGCGTGTCGCCCAGGAACTCGCGCCGGTAGTCGGACTTGTAGCGCGCCCGGTCGCGGTCCTTCTGCGCGCGCTCCAGCAGCGCCGGCAGCGTCCACGAGCCCGCGCCCTCCTTCCAGCGCGCGTCCGCGGCCTTCGCGCGGTCGGGCTCGGCCTTGCGCGTTTCGGGGTCGAGCAGCGCGTACCGCGTGCAGTCGCCCTCGGGCCGGAAGTCGGTCCACACCGTGCGCGCGAACGCCTCGCCCGGCACCGTGCGCCGCGCCACCGTGGCGCCCGTGCGCACGTCGATCACCTCGATCTCCGTCTGCAGCTTCACCTCGCGCGAACGCGTGATCACGGTGAGCTCGCCGGTGTCCCAGCGCGGGTGCGTCACGCCCTTGTCGTCGCGCACGTCCACGCGGTGCACGAACGGCTGCACGGACTCCTTCGAGTCGTTCGACGACCGCAGCCCGGCGAACCGCCCGGTCACCACGCGCTGCGCGCCGAGGCGGCGCCCGGCCGCGATCGCGCGCTCGCGCGTGGGCTCCTGCGCGTCGGCCAGCGTCAGCGCATCGTCCACGGAATCCGTGGGCACGAGCGCCGTGAACGTGAACTCCCCTCCCGCCTGCCTCGCCACCTCGGCGGCCGTGCGCCGGTGCATCTCCAGCGTGAGGCCGGGCACGTCGATGTTCTCGGCGAACGGCAGCACCGCCACGCGCACGGTGGCCAGCCGCAGCGCGCGCGCCTGCATGGACGCGGCGTCCGCGTAGCCGGGGATGAACCGGCGGCAGTCGCGAAACGCGGCGAACGCGGCCTTGGGCTTCTTCGCGGCGAGCGCGTCGCGGCCCCGCTGGTAGTGGCGCTGCGCGGCGGTGCGGTAGAGCAGCGCCTCGTCGGCGGACCAGCCGGGCTCCTCGTGCAGCGACAGCCCGTGCGCGAGCACCTCCGAGCGGAAACGGCCGTAGCTCATCACCAGGTCGGCGGCCGCCCCGCTGTCGCCGGCGGCCTGCGCGTGAACGCGCTCGCGCCAGCCGGCGCCCAGCCGCTCGCTCGCGCGCTCGTAGGCGGCGCGCGCCTCGGCGTTCGCCGCGTCCTTCTCGACCGCGCGACGCGCCAGGTCGTACGCGTGGTCCAGGTCTCCCTGCGCCAGTTCCTCGCCCGACTTCCGGGCCAGCCGCGCCGGGCTCGCGCACGACACGGCGAGCAGCGCGACGGCGATCAGCATGCACCCGCGACGCGACATGACGGCCTCCCGGACGGACGTGAGCTACGCGAGCTGCTCGAGCCGCGCGATCGCCTCGCGGCACTGCGCGAGCGTGGGCACCAGCGCCCAGCGCACGAAGCCCTCGCCGCCCCGGCCCAGGAACGAGCCCGGCGTGGCGACCAGCCCCAGCCGCAGCAGCCGCTCCACGAACGCCACGTCGTCCCCGCCCGGCGCCTTCATCCAGATGTAGAAGGTCGCCTGGCTCGCCTCGTGCGCCCAGCCGCGCTTCTGGAACTCGGCCATGAACAGCGCGCGCTTCTCGCCGTACTTGGCGCGCTGCGCGGCGGTGTGCGCGTCGTCGTTCCACGCCGCGATCGCCGCGTCCTGCACGAAGTCCGGAGTCGCCACGCCCGCATTGGGCCGGAACGTGCGCAGCGCGTCGATCAGCCGCGGGTCGCCGGCCATGAAGCCCGAGCGGTAGCCCGTCATCGCCGAGCGCTTGCTGAGCGTGTACATGGCCAGCACGTTGTCGAGTCCGTGCGTGAGCAGCGTGCCCGGAGCGTCGCCCTCGAACCACAGGTCGGCGTACGCCTCGTCGGACACCACCCAGAAGCCGTGCTGGCGGGCGAGCGCCACGATCTTCGCGCCCGTCGCGCGGTCGAGCACGGCGCCCGTCGGGTTGTGCGGCGAGTTGATCCACAGCAGGGCCGTCTTCGCCCACACGTCGGCGCTCACGCGATCGGGGTTGAAGCACCAGCCGTCCTCGGAGCGCAGCGGCACGAAGTGCGGCGTCGCGCCGGCGAAGCGCGCGCCCGACTCGTACACCGGGTACGCCGGCGTCGGGATCACCACCGTGTTCCGAGCGTCGGCGCCGCCGCGATCGACGATCGCCAGCGCCAGCAGGAACACCGCCTCCTTGGTGCCGTTCGCCGGCAGCACGTGCACCTCGGGATCCACCGTCACGCCGTGGCGGCGCCCGAGCCACGCCGCGCACGCCGCGCGCAGCTCGGCCTTGCCGGTGGTGGCGGGATAACTCGACACCGCGGGAATCGACTTCGCGAGCGTCTCGCGGATGAACGCGGGCGTCTCTTCGCGCGGGTCGCCCATGCCGAAGTTGATCGTGGCCACGCCCGCCGGCGCCAGCTCGCGGCGGCGGCGCTCGAGCTTCACGAACGGGTATTCCTCGCCGCCCGAGAGCAGCGGATGGATCGGACCGGGCTTCGCGACGACCGTGCTCATCTCATGCCTCCGTGGTCAGGAACGCGGCCAGCCACTCGAAGGCGCGTCCCAGGTTCTCGACCGGGCAGCGCTCGTCGGCGCGGTGACACAGCTCCGCGAGCCCCGGTCCGAAGTTGAACGCCGGCACGCCCGCCGCCGTGAAGCGCGCGACGTCCGTCCAGCCCTGCTTGCCCGCGACCTTCGCGCCGAAGCGGCGCACGAACGCCTGCACGTCCGGGTGGTCCATGCACACCGCGCCCGCGGGTGCGGCGTCCACCACCGCGAAGCCGAACGTCTCCGGCACCAGCGCGCGCACGCGCGCCGTGGCCTGCTCGATCGTGCGGTCGGGCGTGAAGCGATGGTTCACGTTGGCCACCATCTCGCCCGGGATCACGTTGCGCGCCGTGCCCGCGCGCAGCGTGGTGACCTGGAGCGTCTCGCGGTACGTGATGCCCTGCACCATCACTTCCGCGGTCGGGAAGCGCGTGATGTCGCGCAGCCAGTCGGCCCCCTCGCTCACCGCGTTGCGCCCCATCCACGGACGCGCCGCGTGCGCCGACTCGCCGGGCACGCGCACTTCCACGTTGAGCACGCCGTTGCAGCCCATCTCCACGGCGAGGTCGGTGGGCTCCAGGATCACCGCGAGCGACGCCTCGGTGAGCCACGGCATCTCGGGCAGGATGCGCGTGAGTCCGTTGTTCGCGTGCGGCCCCTCCTCGGCGTCGTAGAACACGCACGCCAGGTCGAAGCGCAGCGCCGCCGGGTCGAGCGTCTCGACCAGCGCCAGCATCACCGCGTCGCCCGACTTCATGTCGGTGGTGCCCACGCCGAACAGGTCGCCGCCCACGCGGCGCGCGCGCTCGTTGCCCTGCGGCGGCACCGTGTCGAGGTGCCCGGCCAGCACCACGAGCGGTCGCCCGCGCCGGGGCCCGCGCCAGATCACGGCGTGCCCCGAGCGCAGCACCTCGCCCGTGCCGCGCGCGGCGAGCCGGCCCGCCACGAAGTCGGCGATGGCCCGCTCGTTCCCGGTGACGCTGGGGATGTCCACCAGCTCGGCCAGCAGGCCGGCGAGGGCTTCGGCGGTCATGGGAGCTCCATCCAGTGGGTGAGCGAACCGCGGGAAGCTAGCAGCGCCCTGAACCTTGCGCCACCCTCGGTGCATCTCTAGCCTTCGGCCATGACCTCCTCCACCGCAGGTACCCGGACCACCTCCTCCGCGCTGCGCCTCACGGGGCGCGACGTGCTCGCCGTGCTGCACCGCACCTCCACGAACGCGCTCGCGGAGCTGCCGGCGGGCTCGGCGGTGGCGACGCTGTTCTGCGACTTCCGCGGGCGGCTGCTGCACCGCGCCGTGGTGGCGCACGCGCGCGACGGCGCGGTGTGGCTGCTGCGCGAGGACGCGCCCGGCGATGCGCTCGCGGCGTGGGTCGACCGGCACGTGTTCCGCGAAGACGTGAAGATCGACGACCAGTCGGCGGCGCTCGCGGTGCGCCGCGTGCGCGATCCGGGTGGCCCGATGGGCGAGCTGGTCGAGGAGGGCGGCCTGCCGCGCTACGTGCGCACCGAGGCGCCGTTCGCGCTGCTCGTGGGCGGACCCGACGCGCGACTCTCCGAGTCGGACGAGGCCGATCGCGTCGAGTTCGGCCACGCGGCGAACGGGCACGAAGTCGCCGACGAGTTCACGCCGTACGAGGCGAACCTGTGGTCCGAGGTGCACCTGTCCAAGGGCTGCTACACGGGCCAGGAAGCGCTGCAGCGGCTCGTCACCTACGACAGCGTGCGTCGGCAGCTCATGCGCACGGGCGGCGACGGGGCGCCGCCGGCCGTTCCGTGCGACCTCCTGTCGGATGGCGCCACCGTGGGCCGGCTCACCACCGCGATCACCGACGGGGATCGCTGGACCGGCCTGGCGATCCTACGTCGCGCCGTGATGGAATCGGGCGCGTCGATTCGACTCGCGGACGGCCGCTCGCTGGAGCCACCGTTCGCCTTCCCCGAAAGCCGGCCACAGGGGCGTCCATGATCGCCACACTCCGCCATCCGCTGGATCCGCTCCCGATCGATCGATCGACCGAACGGCTGTGGGTGTTCTACGACGGTGTCTGCGGCGCGTGCTCCACCGCGACCGCGTGGGCCCTCACGGCGGACAGCGGTCGCCGCCTGCGCGCGGTGCCGCTCCAGTCGGCCGAAGCGCAGGGGCGGCTCGGCGACCTGGCGGACGGCCCGGCGCTCGAGGAGCTGCACGTGTGGTCGGCCGAGCGCGGCATCGAGACGGGCGTCGACGCGCTCGCCGCGATCCTGCGCGAGCTTCCCGGCGGCGAGCGCTGGGCGCGGCTGCTCACGTCGCCGCGCGTGCGCCCGTACGCCGAGCGCGCCTACCGCTGGTTCGCCGCGCGTCGCATGCTGTTCGGCGCGTCGAACTGCGACGTCCGGCGGTAGCCCCGCTACTTCACGCGCGGCAGCACGACGTCCTTGCCGCCGTCCGCGCGATAGATCAGCGCGACGACTTCGCGCCCCGCCCGCCGGAACACCCACGAGCCCGGGTCGCCCTCCACGAACAGCGTCGAGTCGTTCTCGGCGAGCAGCGTGTCGGTGATGCCGTCCTGCCCGCGCAGCAGGAAGCGCCCGGGCGATGCCGCGAGCACGGCCAGCGTGTCCGCGCCGCCGAACACGTAGCGGCCCGCGATCGCCTCCGCCACCTCCGCGGCCGGCTGCACGCGACGACGCCACGGCACGGCCACCTCGGTGGCGCCGATCAGCCACCAGCGCTCGCCGCGGCGCTGGTACGTGTCGGTCTTGCGGAAGCGCTTGCCGGCCTCGGCGGCCTGCGAGGCGTCCTGCACCAGCTGCACGTAGGTCGCCTGCGCCACGTCGCCGGACACGCGCACGTCGAGGTCGCGGATCTCCTGCGCGGCGGGCTTCAGCACGCGATTCGCGGCGATGCTCGCGAGCACGCCCGCCGTGGTCTCGTTCTTCAGCGCGGGCCCGGTCCACAGGCAGTCGTCCGCCACCTGCGCGTGCCAGCGCGCCGTGTCGCCCTCGAGCGCCGCGGCGAGGCGGTCGTGGACCAGCGCCTTCACGGCTGCAACGTCGGCGACCGGGTCCCGCGCGGTCCGCGTGCAGGCGGCGAGGCACGCGAGTGCGGCGGTGATGCAGGCGAGTCGGCGCATGCGGCTCTCCGGGTGGCGAGGTGTTCGGGACGGCGCGACGGGGCGCGGCATTCTCGCCGAAGCGGCGGGCCGGGCGCATCCCCAAACACGCGGACCGAGCCGGAGCTGGGCAGCTCCGTCGAGCGGGCGTGCCCGCCCCTACGCCGCGCTCTCGCCCTCTTCCTTCGCGGCGTCGGGGCCCTCGTCGATCACGATCACTTCGGTCGTGAGCACGAGCGCGCCCAGGCTGACGGCGTTGCTGAGCGCGTAGCGCAGCACCTTCACGGGGTCCATCACGCCCTCGGCCACGAGGTCGCCGTAGTGGCCGGTGACTGCGTTCCAGCCGAACGCCCCTTCGCCCGTGCGCAGGCGCGACAGCACCACCTGCGGGTCCTCGCCGGCGTTCACGGCGATCTGCCGCGTGGGCTCGCTCAGCGCGGCCACCAGGATCTCGCGGCCCACGCTCTCGGCGCCGGTCAGGTTCAGCGCGCGCACGGCGCTTTCGGCACGCAGCAGCGCCACGCCGCCGCCGGGCACCACGCCCTCTTCCACCGCGGCGCGCGTGGCGGCCAGCGCGTCTTCCACGCGCGAGCGCCGCTCGTGCATCTCGGACTCCGTCGCGCCGCCCACGCGCACCACGGCCACGCCGCCCGACACGCGCGCGATGCGCTCGCGGATGCGGCGGCGATCGGACTCGTGCGTGGCCGAACCCAGCTCGCGCGACAGCTGCACCATCGCGCTGCGCACGGTCTCGGAACGCCCGCCGCCCTGCCGCAGCGTCGTCTGCTTGAGATCCACGGTCACGTGCCGCGCGCGGCCGAGCGCGCCCGGCTCGCAGCGCTCGGGCGAGCGGCCGGTGTCCTCGGCGAACAGCGTCGCGCCGGTGACCACCGCCAGGTCGTCCAGCAGCTCGCGACGCCGGCGGGCGCTGCCTTCCACCTTCACGGCCACCGACGGCGCGGTGCCGCGCAGCCGGTTGACCACGAGCACCGACAGCGCGTCGCCCTCGATGTTCTCGCAGACCACGAGCAACGGCCGCGACAGCCGCGCGGCGTGCTCGAGCGCGGACACCACGTCCTGCGCGCGCACGAGCGGGCCGTCCACCAGGAACACCAGCGGATGGTCGAACGAGGCTTCCATGTCCTCGGGGTCGGTCACGAAGTACGCGCTCGCGTAGCCGCCCTGGAAGCGCACGCCCTCCACCACGTCGAGCGTGGTGTCGAGGCCGCGGCCCTCCTCCACCGTCACCACGCCGTGGCGGCCCACGCGCTCCAGCGCTTCGGCGACCATTTCTCCGATCGCAGGGTCGCCCGAGGCGAGCATGGCCACGCGGGCAAGGTCGCGCGTGTGTTCCACCGGTCGCGCGCCCGCGCGCAACGCCTGCAGCGCCGTGGCGGCGGCGCGGTCCATGCCGCGGCGCACGGCCACGGGGTTGTGCCGCGCCTCGATCGCCTTGAGCCCGTCGCCCACCAGCCGGTGCGCCAGCACGGTGGCGGTGGTGGTGCCGTCGCCGGCGTCGGCCGCGGTGCGGAACGCGGCCTCGCGCAGCATGTGCACGCCGAGGTTCGCGAACGGGTCGGGCAGCTCGATCTCCTGCGCCACGGCGATGCCGTCGCGCGTGATCGTGGGCCAGCCGTGCGCGCGATCCAGCAGCACGGCGCGACCGCGCGGGCCCAGCGTCACGCGCACCGCGCTGGCGAGCTGGTCCACGCCCGTCCACAGGGCGCGGCGAGCCGCCTCGTCGAACTGGAGTTGCTTGCCCATCCGTGAGCCTCCGCGGGGCCGCCGGGGGTGACGGCCGCCGTCCGGGCGTTATCGGCGGCGAGGGGGCACAACCGCACGTCTACGACGGGCCCCGGAACCCGCGCCCGGAGGGTCCAGTGCGTCGCGGGACGGGCTTTTCCAGCCGGGACCTCCGGTCCCGGCGCAGGTGGGGGGAGACCCTTCCACGCGGGGGCGATCCGGCCCCCGCGCTCAGGACAGCACGGTGACGACGAACTCCTCCAGTTGATCCCACTGCTCGGGGGTTCCCGCCATCGCGCCCGATTCCATGGCGGCGTCGAGCGCTTCCTTCGACGGATGCCGTTCGTGCAGCGTCAGCAGCGTCCTGCCCTCGCGTGCTTCGAAGGTGACCGTCGTGACGAC
>JBGAOB010000174.1:0-10217 GCA_044222045.1 Candidatus Eiseniibacteriota bacterium | reverse complement strand
CCTCCCCGCCGTGGCCGGCGTGCGTCGCGCAGCGCGCGTCG
The DNA here is from genome assembly GCA_044222045.1 of Candidatus Eiseniibacteriota bacterium. Lineage (GTDB taxonomy): Bacteria > Eisenbacteria > RBG-16-71-46 > RBG-16-71-46 > RBG-16-71-46 > JBGAMH01. Next base: position 10,176 of record JBGAOB010000174.1, on the reverse strand, counting down.
GCCCGCGCGGGGGCCCGCATCGAGCTGCCGTTCGCACTGGGGAGCGCGGCGGCGGCACGCGGCGGCCTTCGTGGCCGCCGCGACAACTTCACCACACGCGCTCCGGACCGGGCGGTGAGAGGCGCGGGGCCCGGAGCGATTCGGGCCCCGCGTCGTCGCGTGCGGTAGCCTGCTCGCCTCGCGACCGCTCGGGGCCGCGTGCGATGCATGGGAGAGCCAGATGCGAAGTGGACGGCTGTGGGCGACGTTCCTGGTGTGCGCCTGCGTCCAGGCAGGTGCGACGCCCGCGCTCGCCGTGCCCCCGGAGAACGCGACTGCCGGCTGGCGCGTCGCCCGACCCGAGGAGTTCGTCGGATGGGTCGCGTTCGACCCGTCGCAGGTCGCGGATCGGCTGCCGTCGCGCCTGCGCTTCGTCACGATCGGCGAGCTCGCGGCCGGAGACGTGCCCTGGGCGCGGGCGCTGCTGCTCGAGAGCCCGGGCAACGCGACGTGGGGCGTCTCGTTCGTGGAAGTCGTGCGTGCGGGCACGTTCGCGATCGACGGCCGGGAGCCGCGGTGGCCGAGGCATGGAGCGGCGGCGCTCTGGTGCGCCCGTGTCGCCGCCGCCGACTCGACCGACGATCTGGGCGAGGGCCAGCCCTTCCTCGTGCTCGACTTCTGGATGCCCGATCGCGCGTACGTCGCGCACATGCGCGAGCGTGGCTACTTCGCGCGCTACGGGGACGTGCGGCTGCAACGCGAGGCCTCCGGTGGATGGCGGGGCCGCGTTCGGGCCGACGGGCTCGAGATCACCCTGGCCGCGACTCCGGCGGGATCGCCGGAGGGCGGGATGGGATCGGCCGGCGCGCAGGCGTTCTTCCCGCCCGCGGGGTCGGGGCTTACCGACGTCGTCCGCTTCCGTTTCGCGGGACATCGCGTGCAACGGACGGCGGACGTGCACTGGCTCACGCGCGGCGCGCATCCCCTGGCCGGCACCCGCATGCTCGAACCGCCGAGCTTCGAATGGGGTTACGAACTCGAGGGCGCACCCACGCCGAAGTGAGTCGGGCGCGGCCGGCGCCCGTGCCGTGGGCTCCGGAGGCCGCCTACCGCCCGCCGCCCTGCATCAGGTCGAGCATGCCCGGCACGGCCGCGCCGCGCGCGCCGCGCTCTTCTCCGTCGGGCACCGCGTCGCCCTCGCCCGGGGCCAGGAACAGGTTCTGCTCGAGCCCGTGCTGGCGGTCGTACAGCTCGCGGTAGCGGCCGGCGTTCGCGTACAGCGCCTCGTGCGGCCCGCGCTCCACGATGCGGCCGTCCTCGACCACGAGGATCTGGTCCGCGCGGCGGATGGTGCTCAGCCGGTGCGCGATCACGAACGTGGTGCGCCCCTGCATGAGGTGCTGCAGGCCCGCCTGGATCAGCGCTTCCGACTCGCTGTCGAGGCTCGACGTGGCTTCGTCCAGGATCAGCACGCGCGGATCGGCGAGGATCGCGCGCGCGATCGCCACGCGCTGGCGCTGGCCGCCCGACAGCTTCACGCCGCGCTCGCCCACGATGGTGTCGAGCCCTTCGGGGAAGCGGTCCGCGAACTCGTCCACGCGCGCGATGCGGCACGCGTCGCGGATCTGCTCCTCGGTGGCGTCGGGGCGTGAGAACGCCACGTTCTCGCGGATCGAGCCGGCGAACAGGAACGTGTCCTGCAGCACCACGCCGAGCTGCGTGCGGTAGCTGTTCAGCCGCGCGGTGGACAGGTCCACGCCGTCCACGCGCACCACGCCGGCGGTGGGCGTGTGGAACGCCGAGATCAGCCCGATGATGGTGCTCTTGCCCGAGCCCGACGAGCCCACCAGCGCGGTCACGGTGCCGGCGGGCGAGTCGAACGACACGTCGTGCAGCACGGGCTTGTCGGCCTCGTACGCGAAGTCCACGTGCTCGAACCGCACGTCGCCCGTCAGCGCGGGCATCGCCACGGTGCGGCGCGGGTCGGCGTCTTCGGGCCGCTCGCTCAGCACCTCGCGCGTGCGCTCGAGCCCGGCGAGCGCCTCGGTGAGCTGCGTGCCGATGGCCACGATCTGCACCATGGGCGCGATCAGGAAGCCCAGGAACATGGTGTAGGTGAAGTACGAGCCCAGCGTGAGCGTGCCGTCCAGGATGTGACGCGCGCCCACGTACATGATCACCGCGCCGACCGCGCCGAGCAGCACGGACGACGACAGGCCCATCACGGACTGCGCGGTGAGCGTCTTGAGCACGTTGTCGAGCAGGCGTGCCACGCCGCCGGCGAACACGTTCTGTTCGCGCTCCTCGGCGTGGTAGCCCTTCACCACGCGCACGGCGCCGAGCGACTCGGTGAGCCGGCCGGTGACGTCCGCGTAGATCTTGCCGCGCTCGCGGAAGATGGGCCGCATCACGGTGAACGCCCGGTTCAGGATGACCATGAACCCCACGAGCACGGCGGCGGTGAGCAGCGTCATGGTGGCGTTGATGCGCAGCAGCACGACGAGCGAGATCGCGGCGGTCAGCAGGCCGCCGGCGAACTCCACGAGCCCGGTGCCGATCAGGTTCCGCACGCCTTCGACGTCGCTCATGATGCGCGACACGAGCGCGCCGGTCTTGTTGGAGTCGTAGTACGACACGGGCAGCCGGCTGATGTGGGTCTGCACGCGCCGGCGCATTTCGGCGATCAGGCGCTGGGCTTCCTTGGACAGCAGCTGCGTCAGCGCGAACGAGGTGACGCCCTGCAGCGCGGTGGCGAGCACGACGATGCCCACGAGCGGCAGCAGCAGGTCGACGCGGCGTTTCCCGACGACGTCGTCGATCAGGTACTTGGTGCTGGCGGGCAGCACGAGGCCGGAGACGCGGTTGAACACCATCAGGACGAAACCGAGCGCGAGCAGGCCGCGCCGGGGGGCGATCAACGCCCACACTTCGGGCCACACGGCCTTCAGGTTCAGGGGCTTCTTGTCTTCGGCGGCCTTGGGCGGGCCGGGCCGCTGCGCGCCGGCGGTGGCGCGCGCGCCGCGATCGGGCGCGAGGGACGTGCTCATGCGGGATGGGTCTCCGGGAGGAAGTCGAGCGCGCATCGTACGCGCTGGCGCGGAGGGCGCGAAACGGTCGCTCCGTCGGATGCGGCAACGGCACGACCGACGCGGATTCGTTGCGGAGCGGACGTCTTGGAGGCCGGGTACCGGCGGATCAGCCGCTCTCGCCGCGGGTGTCGCACCGCGCCCGGAAAACCGAACCCGGCTCACTCCGATCCCGGGCGGAGGGCGGTGCCGGGGGACTGATTCGGGGCCGGCCTCCAGCGGCATCCTGCCGCCTCCGGCCTAAGCCCGGAAAGCGATCGCCGGTCCATGGCTCCATCGCTTTCCGGGATTGCCCCGAATCAGTCCCGCGGCATCCTGCCGCCTCCGGCCTAAGCCCGGAAAGCGATCGCCGGTCCATGGCTCCATCGCTTTCCGGGATTGCCCCGAATCAGTCCCCCGGCACCGCCCTCCTCGTGCACTCGCGTGACGCGAGGATCGCCCGGGACGAACTCCGCCTGCACGCGCGTCGGGCGCGGCCCCCCTCGTGCGCGCGTCAGGCGCGGGCGAGACGTCCCCTCGAAACGACCCGGCCCGAGCGCTGGTTCGGGCGCCCGGGCCGCGATCGAGAAGCCTTGCTCAGAGTTCGAGCGTCACGCGCACCGTGCGCGGCGCGGCGCCGTCCACCACGAGGCGCGCGAAGTAGACGCCCGCCGCCGCCGCGCCGCCGTCGTCGCGACGGCCGTCCCACGTCGCCACCTGCGGACCCGCGGCGCGCTCGCCGCGCTCGAGTGTGCGCACGACGCGGCCCTGCACGTCGAGCACGTCCAGCGCCACGCGCGCCGCCGCGGGCAGCACGTACGACAGTCGCGTCTGGCCGCGCGAGGGGTTCGGCGCCGCCGACAGCGCGAGTGCTCCCGTGGCCGGCGCCGGCGCGCCCACGTTCACGTCGAGATCCGACGTGTCGCGCGTCGTGTAGATGTGGTCGCCCGAGTTGCTGTCGCTGTTGTTCGAGGCGTTGCCGGCGGCGCAGAAGATCACGCGCGCCACGGGCGTGCTCGGCGCCTTCCAGCGCACCGACCACTCCACCGGGCCGTTGTTGCCGGCGAACGTGCCGGCCAGCGTGTGCTCGATGTAGCGCCGGCCCACGTAGCTCGCGGTGCCGTACAGCGCCTGCGTATTCGCGTTCACGTTCAGCAGCGTGCCGGCGCTGTCGCCGGTCGCGGCGTTGATCGCCACCAGCTGGAAGCCCCAGCGGCGCCCGGAGCCCACGGGCGTGAACGTCGACGTCATGCGCACGCGGATCGTGTACGTGGAGTCGGGCCAGTACGTCGTGGGCACGTCCAGCAGCGTGAGCGTGGCGCCCGGAAGGTTGAGGCCGAGGTCACTGTGGCAGCCGGTCTGGTTGCAGTTCTTCTCGGCGAGCTTGCCGCCGATCGCGGGTGCGCCGGTGACGCTGGCGAGAGGTCCCGTGCTGCGTGCGATCACGAGCGAGGCCGCGCATGCCAGCAGCAGCGGCACCAGGAAGAGCGAGGTGCGGATTCTCATGGAAGTGCCATCCCGGGGACGGGGACGTGGGGTGCGTCGGAACGGCGGGAAGTCTACCGGAGGGCGCCGGATCACCCCAATTCCCGCGGCCGGGCGAGCCACGACCGGTCCGGGTCAGGCGGCGCGCAGTCCCACGCGGACCGTGGTGCCCTGCCCGGGCGCCGAGTCCAGCGTCATGTCACCGCCCATCAGCTCGACCACGCGATGGCAGGCGGTCAGGCCCATGCCGAGCCCGCCCGTGCGCCGCGTGGACGTGCCGTCGCCCTGGCGGAACGGCTCGAACGCCGTGGCCAGCTCGTCGGCGCTCATGCCGCGGCCCAGGTCGCACACGCGCAGCTCCACCCGCCAGCCGCCGGGGGCGGGTCGCCGGTCGGCGTGGATCGCCAGCGGCGAACCCGGCGGGCTGAACTTGACCGCGTTCGTCACCAGCTCGTCGATCACGCGGCGCAGCCGGATGGGGTCGGCCTGCACGCGCATGCGCTCGTCGGGAAGCTTCACGTCGATCACGCGCGGCGCCGCCTGCAGTCGCTCGGTCCACGCGCGCACCGACTCGTGCAGCATCGATCGGAGGTCGGTGGGCTCGCACGCGATCGAGGCGTTCGGGCTCATCAGTTCGGCGTGGTCCAGCAGCATCGCCACCATGTCGCGCACGATCGCGGCCTGCGATTCGATCATGGCCAGCAGCTCGGTGCGGCGCGCGTCGGCATCGGGCAGGTCGTGCAGGCAGCTCGCGGCGCCCAGGATCACCGCCACCGGCGTGCGGAACTCGTGGCTGAGGTTCTGCAGCAGCTGGGAGCGCAGCCGGTCGAGTTCGCGCAGCTGCGCGTTCGCGGCGGCCAGCTCCTCGTGCCCGCGGCGCAGCGATCGCACCAGCCGCTGGTTCTCGAACGCCGCGGCCACGATGCCCATCGACGCGGCCAGCAGCTCGCGTTCGTCGGCGCGCGCGGTTCCGCCCGGATGCCGTCCGCCGAGCGCGACCCAGCCCAGCCGGGCGCGCGGCGTCTCGAAGCGCGCGAGCGCCACCAGCCCGTGCGCGCCCGCCAGCGGCGCGAAGTGCCCCAGCGCGGGTGCCTCGCCGATCGTCACGACGTCCTGCGTCCGCAGGCCCTCGGCTTCCGAGTCGAGCGCCGCCGCCATCGCCGCCGCCGCGCCGTCGGTGACTCCGGCCGCCGCGGCGGGCACGAGCCGGCCGTGCGATTCGTCGAACAGCCACAGCACGCCGCGCGGCGAGCCGAAGTGGCCCATCAGGTTCAGCAGCGTCAGCTGCGCGAGCCCGCGCTCGTCGAGGCTCAGGTCGAGCGCCCGGCTCAGCTCGGACAGCGCCATCAGGCTGTGTTCGAGCACGGCCGCCCGGTCGGGGGCGGCGGAGGTCGGCGCGGTTCGGGCCGGCGGGCCCGTGGGCTCTTCCATGCTCGGGGGGAACGGAGATCCGTGCGGGGTCAGGCGGCCTTGCGCAGCGCTTCGTCCTCGGACGCGCAGATCGTGAGGTACTCGCCGAGGTTCAGCAGGTTGAGCGTGGCCTGCACCACGGGTGCCGGCGACGCCAGCCGCACGTCGTGGCCGGATTCGCGCGCGCGCTCCGAGAGCGCCAGCAGGGCGCCGACGCCGCTCGACGACAGGAACGTCACGCCGGACAGGTTCAGCACCATCGACGTGCCGGGTCCGGATTCGAGTCCGCACTCGCGGACGAACTGCGGTGTACCGCGCGAGTCGAGCCGGCCGGTCACGCGCACGATGCGCACACCCCCGGGTCCCGTGGCGCTGGTGATCTCAAGCGATTCGTTCATGGGCGTCTCCCGTGTACACGCGGCACATCAGGGCCGAGTCGAAATCCAGCAGGGTCAGGTTGCCGTCCGGCGTCCCCGGGCGGTACGCGATGCCGGGCATCAGGCGGCGGATCATGGCGATGCCGAGGCCGCGGCCCTTCAGGCGCGCGCGACGATCGGTGAGATCGGACGGCTGGGCGGTGGACGGGTCGAACACGCGGCCGCGCTCCAGGATCGCGAACTGCCCGCGCACCTCGCCGTCGACAGCGCCGTCGCCGGGCAGCCACCACAGGTCCACGTGGTCGGTCCCCGAGTTCGCGTAGCCGTGCTCCACGATGTTGGCGCAGACCTCGTACAGGGCGGCCTCCAGCAGCGTGCGCGTGTGGTCGGGAAGCGCGACGAGCGCCTCGATCGAGTCGAGCCACGAGCCGAGGCGCTCCAACTCGGGCAGCGACGCCGGAACGCACAGGTGGTGTTCCGAGGCGCGCGCACGCGCGATCCACGTGATGGCCTCGAGATCCTCGAGCCCCGCCCACGCGGGCGGCGCGGCCGAGCGGCGCAGCACCAGCACGGTCTGGTCGTCGTCGGGCATCGCCCCCTCGGTCCACGTCTCCACGCGCGTGCACAGCTCGTCGACGATCGCCCGCCCCGACGACGCCGGATCGGCCGTCAGCACCTCTTCCACGCGCTCCAGGCCGAACTGCGTCACGCCGTCCGGCAGCACGGCCTCGGTGAAACCGTCGGTCACCTGCAGCAGCGCGTCGCCTTCCTCGAGCTGCACCGTGGCGTCGCGTAGTCCGCGCGCCAGCACGTCGGCGTTCAGAAGGCCCAGCGGAATGCCGCGCGTGGCGTGGCGTTCGAGCCGCCCGTCCGCACGCCGGATCACCGTGGGCAGGTGGCCGGCCGACGCGAACGTGACGCGGCCGGTCAGCGGATCGAGCACGCCGTACCACACGGTGACGAACGCGCCACGCTCCAGCACGGGCCGCAGGTTGCGGTCCACCTCCAGCAGCAGTTCGCGCGGTGACAGCAGCCGGTCGCGCGTGGCGCGCACGAGCGCGGCCAGCATGAACGTCACGAGGCAGCCCGACAGTCCCTTGCCCGAGACGTCCGCCACCACCATGCCCACGCGGCCGTCCACCAGTTCGAAAGCGTCGAAGTAGTCGCCACCCACTTCCGCGGCGGGGCGCTGGTGGCCGAGCACCTCGTACGCGCCGCGCTGCAGCGTGCCGCGAAGGTGCAGCGACGCCTGGATCCGTCCGGCCGCTTCCAGCTCGGCGGACATGCGCTGCTGTTCGATCTGCGCGCGCTGCGCGTCGGACAGCCGCCCCGCCATGTCGTCGAGCGTGTCGGCCAGCATGCCCAGCTCGGTGCGGTCGCGCAGCGCCAGGCGCGTGTCGAGATCGCCGCGGCCGATGCGCTCGAGGCCTTCGCGCAGGCGCGAGATCGGCCGCAGCAGGCCCGACATCAGCGCGAACGTGAGCGTGGCGCTCACCAGCAGCAGGCCCGCCGCGATCCACCACTGTCGCGCGCGTGCGGCCGCGAGCGCGCGCTCGAGCGGCGCGCGTGGAATCGACACGATCGCGTGGCCGAGCGTCGCGCCGGTCGCGTGACGCACCGGCACCACCGCCGTCAGCGTGCCCGCGCCCGGCACGATCGTCGCGGCGCCGGCCTTCTCCCCGTCTCCGGCCGGCAGGCTCTCGTGTGTGCCGATGCGCCGGGCGTCCGGGTGCGCGAGCACGCGGCCGTCCCGGTCGAGCACCATGGCCGACGCGAGATCGTCGCGGCCCTTCAGCAGCTCCAGCACCATCGGCTGCAGTGTCAGCTCGGGGAATCCTTCCAGCATCGGGCTCGCGCTCGCGCGCGCGAGCAGCTCCGCCTCGAGCGCCAGGCGCGAGCGCGCCTCGGCGGCGAGCAACGCGCGCGTCTGGCGCTCGGCCACGAACGCGCTCGTCAGCAGCGCGGCCGCCAGCAGCAGCGCCGACACGGCGGGCACGACGAGCCGCAGGCTGACGCGCGCGGTGCGCGGCACGCTGGCCGATCCGCGGGAAGGCGCCGGCGTCACCGCGAAACTCCCAGCTCGGCCGAGCGCGACAGGTGCTCTTGCGCGCGTTCGAGGTAACTGCGCGTGCGGGCGTCGGCCGGGTCCAGCTGCAGCGCGCGCCGCCACAGGTTCTCGGCGTCCGACAGGTGGCCGCCCGCGAACGACTGCAGGCCGCGCGTCTGGTACTCGCGCTTGAGCTGTTCCTTCGCCCGTGCGTGCGACGGGTCCTTGGCCACGGCCAGTTCCCACGCCCGCAGCGCGACGTCGCCCTTGTTCGAGCGCATGGCCGTGAGGCCTTCCTGGTAGAGCTGCTCCGCCTCGCGGCGGCTGGCGGCGCTCACCGCGGGCGCGGCGCTCGCGCGCGGCGCCGGCACGGCGGCGGTCGTACGCGCGGTGGCCTGGCGGGCGCGAGCGAGCTGGTCGCGTGCACGGGCCACGGCGGGTGCGTCGGGAGCCAGGGCGCGGGCGCGGTCCAGCGCGCTCGCGGCGTCGTCGAGCAGGCCCGCCTGCAGCATCTGCGTGAACTGCTCGAGCCGTCCGTCCAGCTGGGCGGCGGTCATGCGTTCCAGTCGCAGCACGAGCGGCGCCAGCGAACTGTCGGCGAGGCCCGCCACGCGCAGCGAGTCGAGCCGCGCGCGCGCGGCGCGGGCGTCGCCCGCGGCGATGCCGCGCAGCACGCCGTCGTAGAGCCGGCGCTGGTCGGCGCCGCGGCGCGAGCGCCGTTCGCTCTCGGCACGGCAGCGGGCGAGACCGGAGGTCAGCTCGAAGCTCGTCGGCTGGTCGGCCAGCGCCTTCTGGTACTCGACCACGGCGCCGTCCCAGTCGCCGGCCTTCTCGAGCCGCGCCGCACGCGCCGCCGTGATGCGCACGAGCAGGTCGGTGGCCACGGTGCCGGGCGAGATCGCGTTCAGCACGGACGCCTTCTCGTACGCGTCGTCCAGGTCGCCGGCGGCCAGCGACTGCCGCGACGCCTCGGCCAGTTCGCGGCCGCGGCGCGCCAGGTCCTCGTCGGTCGCGACCTGCAGTCGGCGCTGCACTTCCTGCTCGCGCTCGGCGGCGAACTGCTCGCGCGCCTGCGCCACCGTGCGTCCGAAACGCCAGCCCAGGCTCACGCGCTGCTCGTCGCCGAGCGGCTGGTTTCGGTACGCCCACGTCACGTCGAGCCCGCGCCAGCGCAGGCCGCTGCCCGCCGACAGGCGCTCGCCGTCCCAGCCGGCACGCAGGTCGAGCGCGCCGAGCAGACCGAACTCGGCGCCCAGCCGCGGGCGCGCCGTCAGCCCGTCCACGCGCTCGACGTCGGCCGCCAGCGTCCACGACGTGACGGTGGACGCGCGATGCCACGCGAGGCCGGCGCTCAGCGCGGAGGGTTCGGCGACTTCTTCCTGGTCGAGCCGCACGCTCGGACGCAGCACGTTCGCGGCGCGCACGCCCACGGCCAGGTCGCGCCACCAGCCTTCGCGCTCGCCGGACAGCGCGGACAGGTGGAACGACGCGCCGAGATCGGCGCCCAGCCCGCCGCCGGAATGCCCGGCGAGCTGGTGCCGGCGCATCTTCACCGCCAGGCCCAGCCCGAGCGCGTCGGTCACCGTGCGCCCGTACGCCACGCCCAGCTCGCTCTCGCGATCCGAGAACGACGCCGTGGGCGCGCCGCGGTCGTCGCGTCCGTCGATGCCGTCCACGCCGAACTGCCGCCACGTGAGCGCGAGCGCGCCCCAGCGCCAGTCGGGCACCGCGAACGCCGCCTGCGATTCCTTCGCGCCGATCGCGTCGGGCGCGCTCTGCGACACGTCGGCGCCCGCGCGCGCGAGCCACGCGA
>JBGAOB010000173.1:0-10640 GCA_044222045.1 Candidatus Eiseniibacteriota bacterium | reverse complement strand
GACCCGCCGCGAACCGCCTGCCTATCCTCGCCCGCCTCGGCGCCCGAAGTGCGGGCGCCCGTTCCACTTCGCGGGAGGTTCTCGGTGGCCACGATCCGGCTGGAAGGGCTCTCGGTGTTCGGGCACCACGGCGCCCGTCCGTACGAGAAGGAAGCCGGGCAGCGGCTCGAAGTGGACCTGGTGCTCGACCCCGTGGACGACCGCGGCGAGACCAGCGACCGGTTGGCGGACACGGTCGACTACGACCAGCTCTACCACACGGTTCGCGAGATCGTGGAAGGTCGCAGCTTCCACCTGCTCGAGGCGCTCGCCGCCACGCTGGCCGAGGCCATCCTCGAGCGCCACCGCATCCGGCGCGTCACCGTGCGGATCGCCAAGCAGAACCTGGGCTGGACCACGGGCGGCCGGGCGGTGATCGAGGTCACGCGGGAGCGTCGCGCGTGAAGGCCTACATCGGCCTGGGCTCGAACCTCGGCGAGCGCGAGTCCATGATCCGCGCCGCCCTCGACGAGCTGGCGCGCCTGCCCGACACGGTGCTCGTGCGCGCCTCGTCGCTGTACGACACCGAGCCGGTGGGGGTGGAGGACCAGCCGAACTTCCTGAACGCGGTCGCGCAGCTCGACACCGGGCTCACCGCGCGCCAGCTGCTGTGGAACCTGATGCTGATCGAGAAGCGCCTGGGCCGCGTGCGCACGCAGCGCTGGGGCCCGCGCACGATCGACCTCGACCTGCTGCTCTTCGGCGACGTGGTGATCGAGGAGGACGACCTGCGCGTGCCGCATCCCGAGATCACGCGGCGGTCGTTCGTGCTGGTGCCGCTCGTGGAGCTGGATCCCGGGCTCGTGCACCCCGTGACCACGGAGACCATGCTCGCCCACCTGTCACGGCTGGGATCGCGGCCGCCGGTCAAGCGCGGCACCCGGCTCTGGAACTGAACGCCGCATGAACCCGAGCCCCCGCCGCCGGAGCCGTCCGCGCGGAACCCCGATCACGCGTCGCGCCCTCCGGAGCCCGCAGCGTGCCTGAGAACCGATACATCGTCGTCGAGGGCGTGATCGGCGCCGGCAAGACCTCGCTGGCGCGCATGCTCACCGAGCGCCTGCAGGCCAAGCTGGTGCTGGAGGAGGTCGAGGAGAACCCGTTCCTCAAGGACTTCTACCGCGACCGCGAACGGTTCGGATTCCAGACCCAGATGCACTTCCTGTTCAGCCGCTACCAGCAGCAGCGCGACATGCGGCAGCTGGACCTGTTCTCCGAGCGCATGGTGTCGGACTACCTGTTCCAGAAGGACCGCATCTTCGCGAGCCTGAACCTGAAGGACCGCGAGATGGCGCTGTACGAGCGGCTCGTGGGCTGGCTCGAACTGGACGTGGTCAAGCCGGACATCGTCGTGTACCTGCAGGCGCATCCGGACGTGCTGATGGAGCGCATCGCCCGGCGCGGGCGCACGTTCGAGAAGGACATGGACAAGGACTACATCCGCCAGCTCGGCGAGGCGTACAACCACTACTTCTTCCACTACGCCGAGACGCCGCTGCTGGTGGTGAACACGAACGGCATCGACTTCGTGAACCGCCCCGACGACTTCGAGGACCTGCTCAAGCGGATCCAGTCGCACCACGCGGGCACGACCTATTACACGCCGATGGAGAAGGACGCCACGCCATGAGCGACGAGAAGACCCTGCGCGCGGGCGGCGCCCCGCGGGCCAAGATCACCGCCCCGGCGATCGTCGAGATGAAGCGGCGCAACGAGCCGATCGTGATGCTGACCGCCTACGACACGCCGCACGCGCGGCTCGCCGAGGAGGCGGGCGTCGACGTGCTGCTGGTGGGCGACAGCGTGGGCACGGTGATGCTGGGCTACGACAGCACGCTGCCCGTGACGATGGACGACATGCTGCACCACGTGAAGGCGGTGGTCCGCGCGCGCACGAGCGCGCTCGTGGTGGGCGACATGCCGTTCATGAGCTACCAGGTGAGCGTGGAGCAGGCCGTGGCGAACGCCGGGCGTTTCGTGCAGGAAGGCGGCGCCGACGCGATCAAGCTCGAGGGCGGCGAGCGCGTCGCCCCGGCGATCCGCCGCATCGTGGAGACGGGCATTCCCGTGGTGGGTCACCTGGGCCTCACGCCGCAGTCGGTGCTGGCGTTCGGCGGCTACAAGGTGCAGGCGCGCGGCGAGGCCGACCAGGAGCGCCTGGTGCGCGAGGCGAAGCTGCTGCAGGAAGCGGGCTGCTTCGCGATCGTGCTCGAGGGCATTCCCGCCAAGCTGGGCGTGATGGTGTCGCGCGAGCTGGCGATCCCGACGATCGGCATCGGCGCCGGCGTGGGCTGCGACGGCCAGGTGCTGGTGGAGCACGACCTGCTCGGGCTCTTCCTGGGGCGCCAGCCGAAGTTCGTGCGCCGCTACGCCGAACTGGCCGCGGTCACGCGCGACGCCTACGCGCGCTGGGTGGCCGACGTGAAGGCGCGGCGGTTCCCGGGCGACGACGAGTCGTACTGACGTGAAACGCGCCACGCGACACCGCCCGATGCGCCGCGTGCACGCCGTGCCCGCGCTGCGCCGCGTGGTGGCGGCGTGGAAGCGCGAGGGCCTCGTGGTGGCGTTCGTGCCCACGATGGGCGCGATCCACGCGGGCCACCTGAGCCTGGTCACGCGCGCGCGCGCGTCGGCCGACCGCGTGGTGGCGAGCATCTTCGTGAACCCGCTGCAGTTCGGCCCGCGCGAGGACTACACCCGCTACCCGAGGCCGGTGAAACAGGACCGCGAGTCGTTCGCGGCGGTGGGGCTGGACCTGCTGTGGGAGCCGCGCCTGCCGGACATCTACCCGGCCGGCGACCGCACGCGCGTGCGCGTGCACGGCCTGACCGACGTGCTCGAGGGCGCCTCGCGCCCCACGCACTTCGAGGGCGTGACCACCGTGGTCGCGCGGCTGCTGCACGCCGTGCAGCCCGACGTGCTGTGGCTGGGGCAGAAGGACGCGCAGCAGGCGACCGTGCTCGAGCGCATGTGCCGCGACCTGCTCGTGCCGGTGCGCGTGAAGCGCGGTGCGACGGTGCGCGAGAAGGACGGGCTCGCGATGAGCTCGCGCAACGTCTACCTCGGGCGCGAGGAGCGCGCGCAGGCCGTGGCGCTGTGGCAGGGGCTGCGCGCGGCGCGCGCGAAGCTCGCCGCGGGCGAGCGTTCGGCGACACGCGTGATCGCCGCGGTTCGCGGCGTGTGGGAGCGCTATCCCCTCGTGCGCGAGGACTACATCGCCGTCGTCGACGCCGGCACCATGGAACCGCTGCGCACCGTCCGGGGACGCGTGCTCGTGGCCGTGGCCGCGCGCGTCGGCCCGGCGCGACTGATCGACAACCTCGAATGGAGTGGCCGATGAGCCGACCGTCACACCCCGACGTCGCCGCGCTGGTGCTCGCCGCCGGCATGGGCAAGCGCATGAACAGCGATCTCGCGAAGGTCCTGCACCCGATGGCGGGCCAGCCGCTGCTCGGCCACGTGCTCGACACGCTCGATGGGCTCGGTGTCGGCCGCAAGGTCGTCGTGATCGGCCACCAGCGCGAGAAGGTGCGCGCGGCGTTCGCGGACCGCAGCGACCTCGAGTGGGCGGTGCAGGCCGAGCAGCGCGGCACCGGCCACGCGTGCATGATGGCCGAGCCGTCGCTGGGCGACTTCGTNCTGATCGCCGTGGCCGCGCGGGTGGGCCCCGCGCGCCTGATCGACAACCTGGAGTGGACCACCCGATGAGCCGCTACTCGCATCCCGACGTGACCGCGCTGGTGCTGGCCGCCGGCATGGGCAAGCGCATGAACAGCGACCTCGCCAAGGTGCTTCACCCGATGGCGGGCCAGCCGCTGCTCGCGCACGTGCTGGACTGCCTCGACGACCTGGGTGTGGGCCGCCGCGTGGTGGTGGTGGGGCACCAGCGCGAGCGCGTGATCGCCGCGTTCGAGGGCCGCGCCGGGCTGGATTGGGCCGTGCAGGCCGAGCAGTGCGGTACGGGGCACGCCGTGATGATGGCCGAGCCGAACCTGGCCGCGTTCGAGGGCACGCTGCTGGTGGTGTGCGGCGACACGCCGCTGCTGGGCGCCGCCACGCTGCACGCGTTGCTCCAGACGCACCGCCGCTCGGGCGCCGCGGTGACGGTGTTGAGCATGCGGCTGCCCGACCCGAAGGGCTACGGGCGCGTGGTGCGCACGCCGGACGGAGCGGGCATCGAGCGCATCGTGGAGGAGAAGGACGCGTCGCCGGAGATCCGCGCGCTCGACGAAGTGAACTCCGGCATCTACGCGTTCGACTGGCCGGCGCTGCGCGCCGTGCTGTCGAAGCTGTCCACGAACAACGCGCAGCGCGAGTACTACCTGACGGACACCGTCACGCTGCTGCAGGCCGCCGGCCGCCGCGCCGCGGTGGAGCTGGCGCCCGACGAGCGCGAGCTGCGCGGCATCAACACGGTGGACCAGCTCGCCGAGGCCGAGGCGATCTGGCGCGACCTGCGCGCGAAGGGCGAGCGGCCGTGACGACCCCGCGCCGCCGCATGGCCGCGCCGAGGGCGAAGCGCGGCGCCGGCACGAAGCGCGCGACGTCGCGACGCGCGACGGGCGCCGCCGTTGCGGCGACGGGCCTCGCGCGGCTCGCCGCGCCGTGGCGCATGGAGTACATCGCGCGCGCGCACGAGCCGGCCGGATGCCTGTTCTGCCGCGTCGCGAAGGCCCGGGCCGATCGGCGCGATCTCGTGCTGGCGCGCCGGGGCAAGGCCCTGCTCATGCTGAACCGCTACCCGTACACGTCGGCGCACCTGATGGTGGCGGTGAACGCGCACAAGGCGCAGTTCCACGAGCTCGACGCCGCCGAGCGCGAGGACCTGCTGGCGCTCACCGCGCTCGCGGAGCGCGCGCTGACCGCGGAGTACCGGCCGCACGGTGTGAACTACGGCCTCAACGTGGGCCGCGTGGCGGGCGCCGGATTCCCCGGGCACCTGCACCTGCACCTGGTGCCGCGCTGGGACGGCGACACCAATTTCATGACCGCGGTGGCCGAGTCGCGCGTGTTGCCCGAGTCGCTGGCGCGCACATGGCAGCGGCTCCGGCGCGCGATCGAGGCGCTGCCGGCGACCTCCGCGCGGGGAAGGCGCCGTGGCGCGTAAGTCCGCGGCCCGCGGCCAGGGCGTGGCCATCGGCGTCTTCGCCGTGCTCGTGCTGGCGCTGCTGGGCTCGTGGGCGTGGTCCCGGCGGCCCGGGCGCGGCGCCGCGGCCCGTCACGAGGGGCAGAGGATCGTGCGCGTGCAGGTGCTGAACGGCTCGGGAGAGCCCGGCGGGCACGCGTGGCCCTCGTACCTGCGCTGGTGGCTTCCAGGTGGTGGACATCCGCAACGCCGACCGCTCCGATTACTTCGCCAGCCTGCGGTGGCCGCCAGTTGAAGACCTTCGCCCGCGCGTGGTGTCGCATTATCTCGGCGGCCCGCCGCTCCTGCGGCAGGCCTGGGATTCGGAACTGGCGGACGTCACCGTGCTCATCGGCAGCGATCGCAGCCAGCTCTGGAGCCCGCGAGTCCCGTAGGTGGCGCGCGCGACGGCGCGCAGCCGCGACTCTCATCCGGAGGAATTCACGTGTTCGGCTTGGGTCCGTTCGAGACGATGCTCATCTTCCTCGTCCTGTTCCTGCTGTTCGGGCCGAGCCAGATTCCCAAGATGGCCCGCGGCCTGGGGCGGCGCTTCGCGAGTTCCAGAAGGCGAAGCGCGAGATCTCGGACGAGATGAACCGCGAGGAGACGGCGCGTCAGAACCCGCCGCCGAATCCTCCCGACAACAAGCCCGTCAACTGAACCCGCGGGCGCGCCGCCAAGGCGTGCCGCGAAGCGCCGGGGGACGGATCCGGCTCGGGCGACGGCGTGCACACACGAACGGCGCGGACCGCGAGGTCCGCGCCGTTCGCGCGCAGCGTGCGAGGCGAGATCGGCTCAGAGCTGCCCTTCGCCCGAGCGGTAGTCCTGGATCTTCGCGGACGAACGCAGCTTCTGCACCAGCCCGTTGAAGAACGTCTGCTGGCGCTGCTGCAGGATCTGCGTGGTGAGCTGGCCCTTCATCTCGGGCGTGAACATGGCCATGTCCGCCGGCGTCACACCGGTCACGCGCACGAAGATCCAGCCGGCGGTCGTGCGCAGCGGCCCGATCACCTGCCCGGGCTTCGCGGCCCACATCGCGCCCTGCACCTCGGGAGCGCCCATCAGCCGCGGATCGGGCTGCGCGCGAGTCAGCTGCACGTCCACCGCCAGCAGGCCGGCCGCCTTCGCCGCGTCCTCCAGCGACTGGCCCGCCTTGAGCGCCGCCGCCACCTGCTCGGCGCGCGGCTTCGCCATGGTCACGCGATGCTCGAGGTCGGCGACCTGCTTGAGCTGCTCGCCGAGCTCCTCGCGCGTGGGTGGGCCGGATGCGTGCTGCGAGGCCACCTCCACCACCACGAACTCGTCGGCGCCCTCGAACACCGGGCTGACTTCCTTCACCTTGTGCGACACGCCCCAGTCGCCGGCCTCGGGCGTCTGGAACAGCTCCTGCGGCTCGTTGTCGAGGTTGAAGAAGCTGGTCTTCGACGTGCTCAGCGCCTTCTCGGTGGCCGCCTTCGCCAGGCCCACGGTGCGGGCGCGGTCGCGGATCTTCACGAGGTCGGCGTACTGCTGGCGCAGCGACTCGGTGCTCGGGCGCACCTTGAGCACGATCTGCGCGAGCTTGACCTGGCCCGGAGCGACCGGTGCCTTGCTCGTGGTGTCCTGCGCCGGGTCGATGATCTTGAACAGCGTGACGCGGCTGCCCTCGACGTAGGGGCGGAGGATCGTGCCCGGCACGAGCGGGCCCGTGTGGCCCGCCAGGATCGGCGCGAGCTCGGCCGGATTGAACGCGCGGTCGATGACGCCGCCCCGATCCGCGCCGGGGCCTTCGGAGTAGTCGCGCGCGAGCTGGGCGAAGTCCTCGCCGCGCATGGCGCGCTCGGCCAGGCTGCTCGCGACGTCGGTCTGGGCCTTGATCTCCTCGGGCGAGAATTTCTTCGGCACGCGCAGCACCTCGAGCTGGGTGCGCGGGCCGGTGACCATGCGGTCCTTGTACTTCTCGTACACGCGCTGCAGCTCGGCGTCACCGCCGCCAGCCGTGCCCGTGTCGGCGGGCGGCACCTGCACCACCACGGCCGTCAGGCGCTCGAAGCGGTCGCGGAACGCCTGGTTCAGCTCGGCCTGCGACAGCTTGAGCGACGCGAGCAGGCGCGTCTCGAGCTTCTGCACCGGCAGCTGCTGGCGCACGAGGTCTTCCCACTGCGACCAGTCGGCCTGCGGGTTGCGGATGGCCGCCACGTACTTCTGCGGGTCGAACTGCCCGTTCGTCTGGAAGTCCGGCATGTTCATGAGCGCGGCCGGCGGGTTCGTCTGGAACACCTGCACCACCTCGCCGTCGGTCGCCTTGAGCCCCGCCTTGCGGGCCTGCTCGGCCAGCAGCGTCTGGGCCACGAGCCCGCGCCACGCCTGCTGCTCGACCATCTTGAGGTCGCGGTCCTGCGGGTCGGCGCCGTACTGGCGGCGGAAGTTGGCGCGCGCTTCGTCGAAAGCGTTCTGCCACATGCTCCGCGTGATCTTGGTGTCGCCCACGACACCGTACGCGCCGCTCGCGCGCGCGTTCGCGGCCTGATCGCGGCCGACGCCGGCGAGGAAGATGAAGCCGCCGACGAACGTGATCACCGTGACGATGGTCAGCGCCCACCAGATGGTCTTGACGCGCTTGTTGCCCGAGCGCAGGTAACCGAGCATGGGAACTCCCGGAATGGAACGGAGTGCGGGGTTGGAAAGAGGCGGCGGAGTTTAGCAGCGGCTTCGCGACAGGCACAACCTCGGGGACCAGTCTCGAGACCCGGGACGCCCGCCCGCGGGAGCGCGCGCGCCCGCCTCCGACGCGCGTCCGACCCGCGCAAAAAGCGGCCCGGAGACGCAGCCAGCCATGGACGCCGCCGGTTTCGCGTGCTACCAGTAGCCTTCGTCGCGTCACCGGTGTGCCGGCGCTCCCACGCGTGGGGCTCCGCCGGGCCTCCGGCCGCGTTCCCGCGCTCACAGGAGGAGCGGATTGCGCCCCGAAGTCGTCCCCCGGCCCGCCGAGGCAGAGGAAGCCGCCCGGCCGTCCGGACTGCCCGAGATGGTGCTCGACACGCTCGAACAGGGCGTGGTGGCGCTCGATCGTGAGCGCCGGGTGGTGTACGCCAACCGCCGCATCGAGGAGCTGCTCAGCGCCGAGCCGGGCACGCTGGACGGCGCCGCGGGCGCCCGCGTGTTCCCGGGGGCAGACGCGCGCTGGCTGAAGGGCTCCACGCGCGAGGCGCGCGAGTTCCGGATCGAGTCCGAGGGGCGCGAACTCACGTTGAAGGCCGAGTCGCTGCCCATGCGCGACGAGGACGGCGACCTCGTGGGGTCGGTCGTGCTGGCCGAGGCGATCGCCGAGACCGAGGACGGCGAGTTCCAGAAGAAGATCGACCGGCTGGTGTCGCTGGGCGAGCTGTCGGCGTACGTGGCGCACGAGATCCGCAACCCGCTCACGGGCATCCGCACGACCGTCCAGTTCGTGGCGTCCAAGTTCAAGCCGCGCGACCCCCGTCGCGAAGACCTCGACGACGTCATCAAGGAACTCGACCGCATCGAGCAGATCATCACGGGGCTGCTCCTGTTCGCGCGTCCGCCGCAGGCACGCCCGCAACCGTGCGACCTGCACCAGGTGCTCGAACGGACGCTCGACCTGATGGAGCTGCAGCTCTCGGACTCCAACGTGAACGTGCTCCG
The DNA here is from genome assembly GCA_044222045.1 of Candidatus Eiseniibacteriota bacterium. Classification (GTDB taxonomy): domain Bacteria; phylum Eisenbacteria; class RBG-16-71-46; order RBG-16-71-46; family RBG-16-71-46; genus JBGAMH01. Next base: position 1,831 of record JBGAOB010000173.1, on the reverse strand, counting down.
GGAGTTCATGGACGAGCTGCCGCTGGTCGAAGCCGACCCCGACCTCATGCAGCAGGTGTTCCTCAACCTGTGCCTGAACGCGGTGCAGGCCATGCCGGAGGGCGGCACGCTCAGCATTTCGACCGGGGTGCGGCGCTACCGGACCCGCCGCTCGCTCGTCGACGTGTCCATCAAGGACACCGGCGTCGGGATCCCGCGCGACCTGATGGAGAAGATCTTCGACCCGTTCTTCACCACGCGTTCCATGGGCACCGGGCTCGGGTTGCCGATCTCGGTGCAGATCGTGCGCGACAGCGGCGGTGTGGTGACCGCCAAGAACAACCCGGGCGGCGGGGCGACGCTCCGCGTGTCCCTGCCGCTGCCCGCCGAGCCGCCGGGCAAGACGGCGGAGGAGTGACGTCGTGAAGACCTCCGTGCTCGTGGTCGACGACGAACTGCTCATCCGCAAGTCGCTGGGCAAGGTCCTGAGGGCGCGCGGCTACGCCGTCGAAGTCGCCAGCTCGGGCGCCGAAGGGCTCGAGAAGGTGGGCGAGGTCCGACCCCAGGTCATGATCCTCGACATGCGCCTGCCGGACACCGACGGCCTCAGCGTGCTGCGCCGCGCCCGCCAGATCGATCCGTTGCTGCAGGTCATCATCATCACCGCGTTCGGGGACGTGCAGACCGCGGTCGACGCCATGAAGCACGGTGCGTGCGACTTCGTCCGCAAGCCCTACGAACTGGAGGACATCGTCCTCGCGGTCGAATCGGCCGGGCGCACCTTCCGCCAGGCCACCGAACTCGACCTCTACCGCCGCCGCGCCTGGCAGCACTACTCGGGCGAGGAGATCATCGGCCAGTCCGGCCCGATGCGCGAAGTCCGCGGCCTCATCGACAAGGTGGTGCGCAGCAAGGCGACCTCGGTGCTCATCTCGGGGGAGAGCGGTACGGGCAAGGAGCTGGTCGCGCGCGCGGTGCACTACCGCAGCGATCGCGCCCAGGCTCCGCTGATGGAAGTGAACTGCTCCTCGTTCCAGGAGTCCCTGCTCGAGAACGAGCTGTTCGGCCACGAGAAGGGCGCGTTCACCGACGCCACGGACACCAAGAAGGGCCTGGTCGAGCTCTGCGACGGCGGCACCCTGTTCCTGGACGAAGTTGCGGACATGCCGCTGCCCACCCAGGCCAAGCTGCTGCGCTTCATCGACCATCGCAACTTCAAGCGGGTCGGCGGCGCGCAGGACATCTCCGTCGACATCCGCATCGTGGCCGCGACCAACAAGAGCGTCGAAGAAGAGGTGCGCGCCGGACGGTTCCGCAGCGACCTCTACTTCCGCCTGAAGGTCGTGTCGATCACGTTGCCGTCGCTGCGCGAGCGCGGAGACGACGTGCTCCTGCTGGCCCGGCACTTCATGAAGGAGTTCTCGCGCAAGTTCCAGAAGACCTTCCACGACTTCACGCCCGAAGCGCAGCGCGTCCTGCTCGAGTACCCCTGGCCCGGCAACGTGCGCGAGCTGCGCAACCTGGTCGAGCGCGTCGTGCTGCTCGAGGAAGGCGATCTCGTCGACGCCGAGCACTTTCCGCCGGAACTGCTCGGCCGCCGCTCGGCGCCGGCGAGCAGCGCCGCGGCCGCGGTGCGCGACGTCCTCGGGCTGCCGACGCTCGCGCAGATCGAGGCGGATCACATCAGCGAGGTGCTGCGCATGACTGCGGGCAACAAGAGTCGCGCCGCGCGCATCCTGGGCATTTCGCGCCAGGGCCTCATCGAGAAACTCCGCCGGCTGCGCATCGACGAGGAGCGAGCTGTCAAGTAGCTTGACACCACAATAAACTGGACATGGGAGCGCATCTCGTT
>JBGAOB010000172.1:0-10368 GCA_044222045.1 Candidatus Eiseniibacteriota bacterium | reverse complement strand
CCGCGCCGCGCCCGACGGTGGGCGTGAGCGGACCGGGCCTCGGGGCGCCGGCGCGCGGCGGCGCGGCGCCGCCCGCCGCGAACCCGCCCGCTCGCCGAGCGGCTCCCGTCGACGGCGAGCGCACGCGCGTCAACATCATCATCGGCGGCGTCCGCGCGAGCCGGGAGCCGGTGCAACTCCGCACGCTGCTCGGGTCGTGCGTCGCGGCGTGCCTGTTCGATCCGGTGGCGCACATCGGCGGCATGAACCACTTCCTGCTGCCCGACAGCGGCGACTCCGACGCGTCCACGCGCTACGGCGTGAACGCGATGGAAATGCTGATCAACGACATGCTCAAGCTGGGCGCCGATCGCCGGCGCTTCCAGGCGAAGGTGTTCGGGGCCGCGCACGTACTGGCCGACGCCGGTATGTCGGCCGACGTGCCGCGCAAGAACGCCGAGTTCGTGAAGAAGTTCCTCGGCCGGGAAGGGATTCCGATCCTGTCCTCGCGGCTCGGGGGCAGTGCGCCCGTCGAAGTGCTGTTCGAGTCGGACACGGGGCGTGCGCTCGCGCGCGGCCTCGGCGACTCCGCGGCCCGCGACCTGGCGCGCGAGGAGACGCAGTACGAGCTCGAGGTCAGCCGGAAGCTGGTCAAGCCGGCCGAAGGCAGCGTCGAGCTGTTCTGACAAGGGGGGGACACGGTGGCGGGCAGGACGAGAGTGGTGGTGGTCGACGACTCGGCGGTGATGCGGCAGCTGCTCACGCAGATCCTCGCCCGCGACCCGGACATCGAGGTGGTGGCGCAGGCGTCGGATCCGTACATCGCCCGCGACAAGATCAAGCAGCTCAATCCCGACGTGATCACGCTCGACGTCGAGATGCCGCGCATGGACGGGCTCGCGTTCCTCGAGAAGCTGATGCGCGGCCACCCGATGCCGGTGGTCATGGTGTCGTCGCTCACCGAACGCGGCTGCGAGACGACGCTCCGCGCGCTCGAGCTGGGCGCGGTGGACTTCGTCACGAAGCCGAAGCTGGACGTCACGCGCGGCACGCTCGAACTGGCCGGCGAGATCGTGGCGAAGGTGAAGGCGGCGGCCCGCGCGCACGTGCGACCGCTCCCGGCGTCCACCGCGGCGGCCGGCGGCGCGACGCGCCCGGTCGTGGCGGGACTCGCGGGGCTCGCGCTCACGCACAAGGTGATCGCGATCGGCGCGTCCACCGGTGGCACGGAAGCGCTGCGCGAGGTGCTGACGCGCCTGCCGGCCGACACGCCGGGCGTGGTGGTCGTGCAGCACATGCCGGCGTCGTTCACGCGCGCGTTCGCGAACCGGCTGGACAGCTTGTGCTCGATGGTGGTGAAGGAGGCGTCCGACGGCGACCGCGTGTTGCCGGGGCACGTGCTCGTGGCGCCCGGGGACTACCAGCTGTCGGTGGTGCGCAGCGGCGCGAACTACGCGGTGCGCGTGGTGCAGGACCCGCCCGTCAACCGCCACCGGCCGTCCGTGGACGTGCTGTTCGACTCGTGCGCCCGGGAACTCGGCGGCAACGCCGTGGGCGTGATCCTGACCGGCATGGGCGACGACGGCGCACGCGGGCTCAAGGCGATGCGACAGGCCGGCGCGCACACGATCGCGCAGGACGAGGCGAGCTGCGTCGTGTTCGGCATGCCGCGCGAGGCGATCGCCCAGGGCGGGGCCGAGCAGGTGCTGCCGCTGAACCAGGTCTCGGAAGCCGTGCTCAAGCTGGTCACGAAGGGAGGGGACCGTGGTTGACGATCGCACGGGCGCACGCGTCCACGATCGAGGCGGCGCCCCTCAAGTCGGGGCGGCCGCGAGCGACACTGACTCAGGAACCGCCGTCCGGACTCGGGCCGGGCGGCTTCGTGGCCGGCGCCTCACTCCGGCGCCACCTCCCGAGCGAGGAGAACTCGTGCCGTGAGCAGGACCGCACTGGTGGTGGACGACTCCGCGACGATGCGGGAGATGGTGTCGTACACGCTGAAACAGGCGGGTTTCGAGCCTCTGACCGGTGGCAACGGCCAGGAGGGTCTCGAGCGCCTGACCGGGCAACCGGTGGACCTCATCATCACCGACCTCAACATGCCGGTGATGGATGGTCTCGCGTTCATCGCGGCCGTTCGGGCGCGCGACGAATACAAGTTCACGCCCATCCTGATGCTGACGACCGAGGCCCAGACGGACATGAAGCAGAAGGGCAAGGCCGTCGGCGCCACGGGATGGCTCGTGAAGCCGTTCAACCCGGAAATGCTGATGCAGGTGATCGCCAAGGTCGTCCCCAACAAGTGACGGCCGCGGGCCCGCACGGGAACCCGTCGCGGGGAAGCGCCCCGTCCTTCGTTCCACTCTCCTCGGAAATGGATGGCAAAGGTGTCGGACGAACGTGTGCAGGCGTCGCAGCCGGTCAACGCGGGGGACCCCGGGTCCGTTCCCGTTCCGGCTCCCGATGAGGACTTCACGGATCGCTCGCGGATCATCCACACGCTCCGTGACTCGGTCCATCACACGCTGAATCGCGAATTCCTGTCCGTCACCGACGACCTGGAGCAACTGCGCGGCCTGCTCTCCGACGCGGCGAACCGGCTGTCGACGGCGTTCCGCGACATGACGCACGCCTCGGCCGAGATCGAATCCCTGATGCAGGCGCGGTCCGAGGGCGAAGCGCCCGCGCGCCTCGAGGACGTCGTGAGCGCCGCGGCCCGCATCGCGGGGAACGCCGGCAGCACGATCCAGTCGCTCCAGTTCGAGGACATGGCGACGCAGTTGCTCGCGCACGTGCGGCGCCGGCTCGACCTGGTGGAGGCGTTCTCCAAGGACATGGCGGCGCTGTCCCTGGACACGGTCAAGACCCCGCTCCACACCGAGGCGCGCTCCGAAGCGCTGGTGCGTCTCCAGAACGTCCTGGAGTGCTACCAGATCGAGATGAGCGAGATGCGACGGAAGGCGATCCAGCAGGAATCGCTGGACGCCGGCGCCATCGAGCTCTTCTGAACCGGGCCCCGGCGTGAAGGCCCTGATCGTGGACCCCGATCGCGTGAGTCGCGGCGCGATGAAGCGCCTGCTGAGCCACGTGAACGTGGAGTGCGCCGAGGCGGACAACGGCCTCGTGGGCCTGAACATGCTGTCCGAGGTGGACCCGGACTTCGTCGTGCTCGAAGTGGAGATGCCGATCCTGTCGGGGCCCGACATGCTCGCCGCGGTGCGCCAGTCGCCCGACCGCCCCGACGTCCCCGCGATCGCCGTGTCCGCTTCCGGCCGTCGCGAGCACGTGATGCGGATGGTGGGCCTCGGCGTGGTGGACTACCTCGTCAAGCCGATCAACCCGGTCGAGGTGCTGCCGCGGATCAAGGCGCTCGTGCAGCGCGCGGCGCAGTGGCGCCAGCGCCAGTCCGCGAGGACGATCAGCGGCCTGCTGATCGTGGACGCGGATCCGAACTTCCTCGCTTTCGTGAAGCCGCTGCTCGAGACCTCGTTCGAGGTGCACCAGGCGAATTCCAGCACGGTGGCCGCGATGACCTATCGCGACGCGCCGCGACGCCCGACGGTGATCTGCCTGGCCGAGGGCCTGCCGCTGATGAACGAGGACCTGCTCGTGGACGTCATCCGCCGCATGGCGGTCGACGAGGGCGCGTCGCCGCCGCAGTTCTACCTGCTGGCGCACGGCGAGCACGTGGCGCCCGAGAAGGCGGCGAAGTACGCCGGCATCGTGAAGAAGTCGTTCGTGCCCCAGCAGTTCGTGGACGAGTTCCGGCGCGTGGTGCTGCGCGAGCAGAGCGCGATCGAACGCCTGCGCCGGCTGGTGCACGAGTCGCTGCACGTGGAGCTCGTCTCGGCCGCGCAGCAGACCGCGGGCGTCATGATGGGCACCGAGGTGGCGGAGGTGCTGGGCGAGGAGGCGGAGGCGTGCCCCGCCGAGATCGTCGCATCGCTCGCGCTGTCGGACGACACGCAGGGCGTGCGCCTGCTCGTGGAGGTGTACTCCGGGCGCGCCCAGGTGGAGACGATGGGCAGCAAGATCCTGCGCCGACAGATCACGTTCGAGGAAGGCGCGAACGAGGTGCTCGGCGAGCTGGTGAACACGGTGGCGGGCCGCATGCGCGCGAGCCTGCTGTCGCGCGGGCTCGACCTGAAGATGGGACTGCCCGAGACGCGCGTGATCGAGTCCGGCGAGGCGACGCCCGAGCCCGACGACACGTGCGTGTTGCGCGGAGCCGGTGGCGAGATGCTGCGCATTTCGCTGCGCGTGGACCAGACGACGATCGGCCTGGGCTTCACGTCGCAGGAATCGCACACCGGTGACGAGGCGTCGGGCGGCGCCAGCGTCCCGGGGGCGGCGGCGGCGGCGGGTGGCTCGGTGGACGACGTGCTGTTCTGAACGACGAGGGGAGAACGTCATGAGCGAAGCGAAGCCGGTGGTGGAGCGGGTGGCCCGCAAGAGCGGCGACCGGATCTGCCTGAACGGAAACGTGGGCGTGGCGAACGCGCGCGCGCTGCGCGACGCGGCGCTGGCTTCGCTGGCGACCGGGCGCAAGCTCACGCTGGACGCCCGCCAGGTGACGTGGGTGGACCCGGCCGCCGCACAGGTGCTGCTGGCACTGCAGCTCAGTTGCCGCTCGCGCGGCGTGCCGCTGGCGTGGCAGGGCCCGCCGGAGGACGTGCGCGGACGCCTGGAGAAGTACGGCCTGGGGGCCGCGCTGGCCTCGGTGGAGGCGGCGCGCTGAGCGCGCCGAGGGGGAGCCGCGATGGACATCGACGTCCGGAGATTCCAGGAGACGTTCTTCGAGGAAGCCACGGATCACGTGGCGTCGCTCGAGACGGGACTCCTGCAGCTCGAGGCCGAGGGGCCGGAGCCGGAACTGCTGAACACCATCTTCCGCGCCGCGCACTCCATCAAGGGAGGCGCCGGGAGCTTCGGGTTCACGGAGGTTTCGCACTTCACGCACGTGCTCGAGAACGTGCTCGACCGGCTGCGGTCGGGCCGGCTCGCCGTGCAGCCCGAGCTGACGCGGCTGCTGCTGCGCTCGGCCGACGTGCTGGGTGAGCTGCTCGCGGCGACGCGCGCGGGGGACGCCTCCGGCGTGCAGCGCGACGAGGTCGAGCGCGCGCTCGGCGCGATGCTCGATCCGGGGGCGGCCGGCACGGCAACCGCCGCGCCGTCGGCACCGCGGGCCACGGCGGGGCCGCGCGCGGTGACGCTGCGCTTCGAGCCCGACGAGCGCTTCTTCCTGCAGGCGCAGGACGCGCTGCTGCTGATCGAAGAGCTGTCGAACATGGGTTCCGACGCTCGCGTCGCCTGCGACGTGTCGGGCGTGCCCGACCTGGAGACGCTCGATCCGGAGAGCTGCCACCTGCGATGGACGGTGTCGCTGCGCACGGCCGCGACCGAGACGCAGATGCGCGAGGTGTTCCTGTTCGTGGAGGACGCCTGCCAGGTCGAGATCGTGGACGAGCACGCGCGCGTCGCCGAGGCGGCCGTGGAGCACGCGGCCACGAGCGCCGCCGCGGAGCGCCGCGGCAGCTCGGACCGGCGCGTGGACGCGGGAACGCTGAAGGTGCCGATCGGCAAGGTGGACGCGCTCATCAACCTGGTGGGCGAGCTGGTGATCTCGCAGGCCATGGCCATGCAGTCGTGGGCACGCGACGACCGGGCGGCGTTCGAAGAGGCGCTCGGCGTGGTGCAGCGCAGCACGCGCGAGCTGCAGGAACACGTGATGGGCATCCGCATGCTGCCGGTGGGCTCGGTGTTCCATCGCTTCCCGCGGCTCGTGCGCGACCTCGGCGACCAGCTCGGCAAGCGCGTGCGGCTCGACATCGCCGGCGCCGAGACCGAGCTGGACAAGAGCGTGCTCGAACAGCTCGGCGACCCGCTGACGCACCTGATCCGCAACTCCGTCGACCACGGCATCGAGATGCCCGACGACCGCACCGCCGCGGGCAAGCCCGCCGAGGGCGTGGTGACGCTGCGCGCGTACCACGAGGGCGGCAACGTCGTGATCGAGATCGAGGACGACGGCAAGGGCCTGGACGCGGAGCGGATCCGCGCGAAGGCGCTGGAGAAGGGCCTCGTTCGGCCCGACGCGGTGCTCGACGACGCGCTGATCACCGAGCTGATCTTCGCGCCGGGCTTCAGCACCGCCACCGTCGTGAGCGACGTGTCCGGCCGCGGTGTGGGCATGGACGTGGTCAAGCGGAACGTGGAGAGCCTGAATGGCACGATCGCGATGCAGACGCGCGCCGGGAAGGGGACGAAATTCCGCATCCGGCTGCCGCTGACGCTGGCGATCCTCGACGGGCTCGCCACGCGCACCGGCGGGCAGACCTACATCCTGCCGCTTCTCGCGGTGCGGCAGTCGATCTGCCCGCGCCCGGAGGACGTGCGCACGGTGCTCGGTGGCCGCGGCGAGGTGTTCCTGCTCCGCGGCGAACAGCTGCCGCTCGTGCGGCTGGCGAACGTCTTCGGCGTCCCCGACGCGCAGACCGATCCGACGCGCGCGATCATCGTGGTCGCGGAGAACGACGGCGAGGCGTTCGGGCTGCTCGTGGACGACGTCGTGGGTCAGCAGCAGGTCGTGGTCAAGAACCTCGAGAAGAACTGGAAGCGCGTGGAGGCGGTGATGGGGGCGACGATCCTGGGAGACGGGCGGGTCGCCTTCATCGTGGATCTTTCGGAACTGCACCGTGTGGCCATGCGTCGCCGGGGCGACTCCGGCGAACGGCAGACGGCGGCGTCCGACGACGCGGTCTCGGTCATGGAGGAAGCGGCATGAATCCCACCACGGTGTCCGAACACACGGATGCGGCGCGCGACGGCGCCGCCCAGTACCTGACGTTCGCGCTCGGCAAGGAGGAGTACGCCGTCGAGATCCTGCGCGTGCAGGAGATCAAGGGCTGGTCGGCGGTGACGCCGATCCCGAACGCGCCCGCCTACGTGAAGGGCGTCATGAACCTGCGCGGCACGGTGGTGCCGATCCTGGACCTGCGCATCAAGTTCGGGCTCGACACGCCCGCGTACGACCGCTTCACGGTGATCGTGGTCGTGACCGTGGGCACGCGCGTGGTCGGCATGGTCGTGGACGCGGTCTCGGACGTGCTCGACCTGCCCGAGGCCGAGATCGAGCGCGACGTGGACCTGGGCGGCCACGTCGACACGCGCGTGCTCTCGGGCATCGCGCGCCACGAGAACCGCCTGATCTCGCTGCTGGACGTGGACACGGTCGTGGGTGCGGAACTGACCGCGGCCTGACGGCACCTGCGTGCCGGCCGCAACGGAGGTGGAAGAAATGTCTCTCGGACTGGATGTCGGTCGCTGGGGCCTGAAGGAGCGGCTCGTGGCGGGTTTCCTCGCCGTCGGGCTGATCCCGGCGCTCCTGCTCGCGACGCTCGCCTACTTCAAGGCGTCCCACGCCCTGCGCGAGGACGCCGGCCGCAGCATGCAGGCGACCGCCACGGACGCGCTCGACAAGCTGTACCGCAACCTCTATGAGCGATACGGCGACGTCCAGGCCTTCGCCTTCAACCCGGCGGCCCGCGGTGGTGCGGCCGACATCACCCGGGCGGCCGACTTCTACATGCGCGCGTATTCGCTGTACGACCTCATGATCGTCGCCGACGCGAACGGCACGATCGTGGCCGTGAACTCCGTGGACAAGGACGGCAAGCCCGTCGCCACGGGCACCCTCGTGGGTCGCAGCGTGCGCGACGAGGCCTGGTTCCGCGAGTGCGTGAGTGGTCGCGTCACGCGCGGCCAGTCGTACTTCGCGGACATCGCGCCCGACGCCGAGCAGCAGCATCTCGGCCGCACGGACGCCCGCTCGCTGAACTTCTCCGCCCCCGTGTTCGACGCCGACGGTCGGGTGGTGCGCGTGTGGTCGAACCGCGCGTCTCCCGAGCGCATCGTGGGCGAGATCCTGGACGACACGCGGGCCCACCTGCGCGATCTCGGTCTGCGCACCGTGCAGACCCAGCTCGTGTCCCGCGAGGGGCTCCTGCTGCACGACCAGGACGCGAAACGGAGCTTCCGCGTGAACCTGTCCGAGGCGGGACTGGCGGCGGCGGCGGGCGTGAAGGCCGCGCGCAGCGGCTGGACGCAGGAGCGCGAGCGCGGCGCACGGCGCACGCAGCTGAACGGCTACGCGACTTCCGCCGGCGTGCTCGGCTTCCCCGGCTACGGCTGGGGCGTGCTCGTGCGCGTGGACCAGGACGAGGCGCTCGCCGCCGCGAACTCGCTCCGGCTGTTCACGATCCTGCTCGCGCTGCTGCTGGCCGTGGGCATCGCGGCGTTCGCGAACGTGCTCAGCCGCCGGATGGTGCGGCCGATCGAGCGCGCCGAGGCGGCGCTCGCGGAACTGGCGCGCGGCGAGGGCGACCTCACGCACCGGCTCGACGCGCACGGGAACGACGAACTGGCCCGCCTGGGGCGGTCGTTCAACACGTTCATGGGCAAGCTGCACGAGATCATCTCGCGTGTGCGCGAGAGCGCCGTGCAGATGACGCAGTCGGCGCAGGAACTGCACTCGGCGTCGTCGGTGATCTCGGAGGCGTCGCAGACGCAGGCGTCGAGCCTGGAGGAGACGTCGGCGACGCTGCACCAGATGACGTCGACGGTGCGCCAGAACGCGGACAGCGCGGCGCAGGCGAACCAGCTGGCGGACGGGGCACGGGAGGTGGCGGAGAAGGGTGGCCGGGTGGTGGGCGACGCGGTGCGGGCGATGCGGGAGATCCACGAGTCGTCGCGGAAGATCGCGGACATCACGACGACGATCGACGAGATCGCGTTCCAGACGAACCTGCTGGCGCTGAACGCGGCGGTGGAAGCGGCGCGGGCGGGCGAGCAGGGTCGCGGGTTCGCGGTGGTGGCGTCGGAGGTGCGGAACCTGGCGCAGCGGAGTGCGAGCGCGGCGCGCGAGATCAAGGAGCTGATCGACGACTCGGTGAAGAAGGTGGAGAGCGGGGCGGAGCTGGTGAACCGGTCGGGGTCGACGCTGGGCGAGATCGTGACGTCGGTGAAGCGGGTGACGGACATCGTGGCGGAGATCACGGCGGCGTCGCGCGAGCAGTCGAGCGGCGTGGACGAGGTGAACCGGGCGGTGGCGCAGATGGACCGCGTGACCCAGTCGAGTGCCGCGCAGACGGAAGAACTGACCGCCACCGCGGGCACGCTGTCGGACCGCGCGCGCGAAGTGATGTCTCTCGTCAGCCAGTTCCGGCTGGCCTCGGGGAGCGGTGAAAGTGTTTCGGCGGCGGCCGTCGAGCGACGACGGGCCGCCTGAGGTCGGGAGCATCGGCGGCCCCGGAGTCCGGGGAGGTCGGTCGCAGTGGAGGGAACCGTGAGCTGGAACATTCGCCGAAAGCTGCAGGTGCTGGGGATCGGGCCGATCGTGGTCACCGTGCTGGTGTGCGCGGTCGGCATCCAGGGTCTTCGCGAGGTGGGCGGGCGCGTGACCGCGCTGAACGTCGCGAGCAAGGCCATCCAGTCGCACATGCAGGCGGACATGATGCACGACGCCCTGCGCGGGGACGTGTTCGCAGCACTGCAGGCGCAGTCCGCGGCCGAACTCCAGCAGGCCCGCTCGGACGTCGAGGAGCATGCGGCGTCGATCCGGGCAGAGCTCGCGGCGAACGAGGGTCGTCACCTGGGGGCGGAGTTCGACCGCGCCTTCGCGGACGCGCGCCCGGCGCTCGACGCGTACGTGGCTTCCGCGCAGGCCCTCGTCGAGACCGCGGGCCGGGATCGCGCACAGGCGCTGTCGCGCCTGCCCGGGTTCCTCGCGGCGTTCAAGGACCTCGAAGGCCGCATGGAGACGCTGAGCGAACTCATGACGGCGCACGGTGACGCCACCGAGAAGCTCGCGGCCGGGGCGGAGCGGCGCGTCGTGCTGATGCTGGTGGTGCTCGCCCTGCTGGCCTCGATCACGCTGGTGTTGCTGGCGTGGAACGTGGTGCGCAACGTGCTCGGCCGGCTCGACGGCACGGTGAACGCGATGCACGAGGTGGCGAGCGGCGAAGGCGACCTGACGCGGGAGCTGCCGGCCGACGGCCACGACGAGCTCGCCGAGCTGGCGCGGGCGTTCAACACGTTCCTGTCGAACATGCACGGCGTGGTCGCCGGTGTCCGCGCGAACGCGGAGCGCGTCGCGCGCGCGGCGCAGGAGCTGCAGGGGGCGTCGGCCACGATCTCGTCGAGCGCCCAGACGCAGGCGTCGAGCCTGGAAGAGACGTCGGCGACGCTGCAGCAGATGACGTCGACGGTGCGCCAGAACGCGGACAGCGCGGCGCAGGCGAACCAGCTGGCGGACGGGGCACGGGAGGTGGCGGAGAAGGGTGGCCGGGTGGTGGGCGACGCGGTGCGGGCGATGCGGGAGATCCACGAGTC
>JBGAOB010000171.1:0-10600 GCA_044222045.1 Candidatus Eiseniibacteriota bacterium | reverse complement strand
GCCCCGGCGACCGCGTGATCGTGCTGGACGAGGGCAACGGGGCGGGCCAGGTGCTGCGCCGGCCGCGGGGTCCCGTCCGGACCGTGATCGTGGGCGTGGTGGACGACGTGCAGCACCTGGGCGAGGCCTGCTTCTCCCGGGGAAGACGGGGCGCTGGAGCAAGGCCTCGAACCTCAGATTGTCGCGTGGTCTACCATCGAACCTCATGCTCTGTTCGACACATTACTGCCCGCTGTCCTGTGGACGGGACTTCGAATCGCTGACTTCCACCGAGCGACCCTACACCCGACTGCCCGGGTGCGGTGGCCGCGTGAGCGGCGGCTGAGCGTTTTCGCAGTGTCGCGGTCCCGGCGGCGTCGCCGGGGCCCTGTGGAAGGTCCGACGCGTGGGCAGCCGCCGGCGACTGGACCGGCTCGGGGGTGAACAGGGAGGGCGCACCATGACGAAGGCGGATCTGGTCGAGGACATCGCGGGACGCACGGGCCTCCCGCGGCTTCAGGACGTTGGTCGTGGACCACCTTTTGGACGCGGTCGGCCGCGCGTTGAGCGAGGGCAAGCACCTCGAGATTCGCGGCTTCGGCACGTTCAAGGTTCGCGAGCGCCGTGCCCGTCGCGCGCGCAACCCGCGAAGCGGCACCGAAGTGCAGGTGCCGGCCAAGCTGGTCCCCGTTTTCAAGCCCAGCAAGGAGCTCAAGGCTCTGGTGCTGGATGAGTCGAAGGCCGTGGAGACCGTCGCCTCGTAGGCGACGCGAGAGGAGCCGGAATGGGTTCTGGAAAGAAGCGGAAGCGCAAGAAGATCGCAACGCACAAGCGGAAGAAGCGCCTTCGGAAGAATCGTCATAAGAAGCGCATCCGCTGATCGTCGCTCCCGCGACGCGGAACCGATCCGCAGCCGGTTTCGGCTGCGCACCGCGCGCGGCCGTTGGAGCTTCGACCCCGCCCGACGCTGGGCGGGTGGGATTCGCGAACTGGTGTGGCGCGGCCACATCACTCCCGAGGACGGGGACTTCTGCATCGCCGAGGTGCCGGACGAAGGTCCGGCACACCTGGTGGAGGTCCTCGGGGCCGACGATCGTCCGCAGTGGGACGATCACGCCGTCGCCTCGCAATACCGGCTGCGGCAGCGGTTCCCGGCGGCCTGCGAGGCGGAAGCGCAGGCATTCGGGGAACCCGGAGCTGCGGAGCGTCACGGCCGGCTCGACCTGCGTGACCTGGCCGTCGTCACGATCGACCCGTCCGACGCGCGATCACGACGATGCCCTGAGCCTGGGGGAACTGCGGCCAAGCCGCTGGCAGGTGGGCATCCACATCGCGGACGTCTCGTGGTACGTCCGCCGGGATCGGCGCGCTCGACGCCGAGGCGCGCGCCCGCGGCACGAGCTGCTACCTGCCCGGCGGCGTCGTGCCCATGTTGCCGGAACGCCTGTCGTCCGACTTGTGCTCGCTGCGCGAGGACCGCGATCGCCTGGCGCTCTCGGTGCTGGCGGAGCTGGACGACCGCGGGCAGCTGCACGAGTACCGTTTCGCGGCGACGGTCCTCCGCAGCCGGCGCGACTCTCGTACGAGCAGGTGCAGACCGCGCTGGACGGTGGCGAGCCGCTGCCGGGCGGGCTGCAGGCACCGGTCGAGAAGCTCATGCAGCTCGCGCGCGAACTGCGCCGGCGCCGGCATGCGGTGGGTGCGCTCGCGATCGAGTCCGCCGAGGTGAAGGCCGTCGTGGACGAAGTGGGGCAGGTGGTCCGCCTCGACCGTCGCGAGCACCTCGAAAGTCACGAGCTGATCGAGGAGTTCATGCTGCTCGCGAACCGCTGCGTCGGCGAGGCGGGCGCGGTGCGGGGCGCGGGTCTGCTCTGGCGGGTGCACGACCTGCCGGCGATCCCGAAGATCGAGAAGCTCGACGAGATGCTGCGCGCGCTCGGGTTGCCACGGCTGGGCCGGCTCGACGATCCGCACCGTGCGCTGCAGGCGCTGCTGGCCGTGCCGCTGGACCCGCCGAAGAAGCGCCTCGTGCACCGGCTGGCGCTGCGATCCCTCGCCAGAGCGCGATATCTCGAGCGTGACACCGGGCACTTCGGCCTGGCGACCCGGGAGTACTGCCACTTCACGTCGCCGATCCGGCGCTATCCCGACCTGCACAATCACCGGCGGGTCCGCGAGTGGCTCGACCGCCGCCGCGACGCGGCGTGGGACCCGCACGAACTGGCGGGCCTGGCCGACCTCTGCACGGCGACCGAACAGGACGCCACCGACGCCGAGCGAGAGGCCGTCCGGGTCAAGGGACTGCGCCTGCTGGAGGCGCGACTCGGGGAGGCCGCTTCGGGTAGTATCTCCGGCCTGACGCCGCGGGGCTTCTTCGTGGAACTCGACGATGCGCCCGTGGATGGATTCGTGCGGCTCGGCCAGGAAACGGACGAGCGGTTCGATCTGGATGCGGCCGGCGTGCGCCTGGTGGGCCGTCGTTCGCGGCGTCGCTACACCCTCGGAGATTCGGTGCGCGTCGTCGTGGCGCGCGTGGACGTACCGGCTCGAGAGTGCGACTTCGCACTGGAGCCGACGGACCGGCGGCGGGGCCGCCGCACGCAGGGGAGGCATGGATGGCTGTGAGGAAGGCGGTTCGTCGGCGCGAGCGCCGTGGACACGCGCGTGCGGATGCGCGGCTGAGCATGCGGGTGGAGCCGGGCGTCGTCGCGTCGCCGCACATCGTGACCGAGTCCCAGAACATCTCGGCGAGCGGCGTGTACTGCAACTGCTCGCAGTACCTGGCGCCGCTTTCCAAGGTGCAGCTCACCATCGTGCTGCCGAAACTGCCCAGCTCGCGCGCGGTGAAGGAACTGGTGAAGTGCGAAGGCATCGTGATCCGCTGCGACGAGACCTCGTCGCGCCGCGGCGCCGATCGCTCGTACCAGCTCGCCTGCATGTTCTCGGACCTCGACGCCACGCGACGCGCGCGCATCGAGGAGTTCGTCACGTGGCGGAACCTCCAGGCCCTGCGCCAGGCGACCCGCGCAGCGGTCGGACCCGCCCGCAAGAAGACCACGGTGCGCAAAGCCGCGCGCCGGGTCACCACCACGGCCGCGCGAGGGGCGCGCAAGCGCACGACGAAGCGCGCCAGAACCGGAGCATGAGCCGACCGCTCACCCAGCTGGTCCGTCCCGAACTGCTCGGCATCGCCGCCTACGTCCCGGGCAAGCCCATCGAAACGCTGCTGCGCGAGACGGGCGTCTCCGAAGTCCTGAAGTACGCGTCCAACGAGAATCCGCTGGGGCCGTCGCCGAGGGCGATCGACGCCGCGCGCGAGGCCGCCGCGAACCTGCATCGCTACGCGGACGCCGGCTCGGTGGCGCTGCGCGAGGCGATCGCGGCGCACCTCGGGCTCGCGCCGGCGCAGGTGCTGCCCACGTGCGGCAGCAACGAGATGATCCTGCTCGCGTGCCAGGCGTTCCTGCGCCCGGACGACGAAGTGGTCGTGCACGACCCGTCGTTCCTCATGTACGACATCGCGGTGCGCTCGTTCGGCGGGCGCATGGTGAAGGCCCGCCGGGCCGACCTCGGCATCCACCTGTCCGCGGTCGCGGAGGCCGTGGGGCCGCGCACGCGCATGGTGATCGTGTGCAACCCGAACAACCCGACCGGCGACATCGTGCCGTTCGAAGCCGTGGCGCGGTTCGTGGAAGCGCTGCCGCCCGACGTGCTGGTGGTGATGGACGAGGCGTACTGCGAGTTCGTGGAGGATCCGGCCTACGGCACGGCGATCCCGTTGCTCGCGAAGCACCCCGACCGCCCGATCCTCGTGCTGCGCACGTTCTCCAAGGCGCACGCGCTGGCGTCGCTGCGCGTGGGCTACGGTGTGTCGCACCCGGAGTTGATCTCGGTGTTCGATCGGATCCGGCAGCCGTTCAACGTCAACGGCATCGCGCAGGCGGCGGCGCTCGCGAGCCTCGGCGATCCCGAGCAGGTGCGACGCAGCGTGGCGCTCGTGCGCGAGCAGCGGGCGTTCCTCGACCCGGCGCTTCGCGAACTCGGCGCGGACGTGCGTCCCGGCCACGGCAACTTCGTGTTCTGCCGTTTTCCGCTCGACATGCGGCCGGTGTGCGCCGCGCTCGAGAAGCACGGCCTGATCGTGCGCCCGCTGCAGCCGTTCGGCCTGACGCCCGACTACGTGCGCATCACCTACGGAACGGCGGAGGAGAATCGCCGGCTGATCGAGGCGCTGCGCGTGGCCCTGCGCGACGCGTCGGCGCCCGTGCCCGCGAGACCATGACCGAACCGTCCCCCTTCGGTGCACCGGTCGTGCGTCGCGGGCGACCGGTGCACGGTCGTTTCCGGCCGCCGGGCGACAAGTCGATCACGCATCGCGCGATCCTGTTCGGCCTGCTCGCCGAAGGCCGCACGACGACCGAGCACGCGAACCCGGGCGAGGACTGCGAGTCGAGCGCCGCGTGCGCCGTCGCGCTCGGTGCGCAGGTGCACGGGGAAGGGGCGCACGTCGCGATCGCCGGGCGCGCCGGCCGGCTCACCGCGGCCGCGGGCGCTCAACTCGACTGCGGCAACTCCGGCACCACGCTGCGCCTGCTCGCCGGCGTGCTCGCGGGCCAGCCGCTCGACGTCACGCTGTCGGGCGACGCGTCGCTGAACCGCCGCCCCGTGGCGCGCGTGATCGAACCGCTCACGCGCATGGGCGCCGTGTTCGAAGCCGCGGGTGGGGGGCGCACGCCGCCGCTGCGCGTTCGCGGCGGGCGCCTGCGCGGCATCGACTACGACGTGCCCGTGGCCAGCGCGCAGGTCGCCACGGCCGTGCTGCTGGCCGGGCTCGCGGCCGAGGGCACGACGCGCGTGAGCCTGCCCGGACCCGCGCGCGACCACACCGAGCGCATGCTGCCCGCGTTCGGCGTGCCGCTGCACGTGGAGCCGCTCGCGGGCGGCGGGCGCCGCGTCACGCTCGAGAAGGCGGCCACCCTGCGGGCCACGGAAGTGCGCGTGCCCGGCGACTTCTCGTCGGCCGCGTTCCTGCTGGCGGCTGCGGCCGCCACGCCGGGGGCGCGTGTGACCGCCGCGGACGTGAACCTGAATCCCACGCGCACGGGCTTTCTCGACGTGCTGCGCGAGATGGGCGCGGTCGTCACGGTGGAGCGCGAGCGGGTGGACGCCGGCGAACCGGTGGGCGACGTGACGGTGGGGGGCCCCGAGGCGCTGCGCGCGTTCGACGTGCCACCGGAGTGGGTGCCGCGCCTCGTGGACGAAGCGCCCGCGTGGGTGGTGGTGGCGAGCGCCGCCCGCGGCACGTCGCGGCTGACCGGCGCGGCGGAGCTGCGCGTGAAGGAGAGCGACCGCATCGCCGCGCTGGCGGCCGGGCTCGCGCGGGTGGGCGTGCGTGCGCGCGAACTTCCCGACGGGCTCGAAGTGGAGGGTGGCCCGGTGGGGGGCGGCAGGATCGAAGCCCACCTCGACCATCGCATCGTCATGGCGTTCGGCGCGCTGGGCGCGCGCAGCGACGCCGGCATCACGTTCGACGACGCGTCGAGCGCGCTGACTTCGTTTCCCGACTACTTCCGCGTGTTGATCGGACTCGGCGCCGACGTGATCCCGGGCGCCCTCGATCCGGAGCGCCCCCGATGAGTTTCGTGGTCACCTTGGACGGGCCCGCCGCGGCGGGCAAGAGCACCACCGCCCGAGCGCTCGCCGAGCGGCTCGGTTTCCAGTACGTGGACACCGGCGCCTTCTACCGCGCGCTCGCGCTGCGACTGCACGAGGCGGGCGTCAGCCCCGACGACGCACCGCGGGCGCAGGCGCTGGCGGCCAGCACGCGCATCGAAGTGTCCGGCTCGCCGCACGACTACCACGTGCGCGTGGACGGCGAGGACGTGAGCGACCGCATCCGTACGCCCGAGGTGAGCGAGCTGGCGTCGCGCATCGCGGCGCTGCCCGAGGTGCGGCGCCTGCTCGTGGCGCAGCAGCGATCGCTGCGCGAGTCCGGCCCGCTCGTGGGCGAGGGGCGGGACCTCGGCACGGTCGTGTTCCCCGACGCCGAGGTGAAGATCTTCCTGGACGCCGACCTCGAGACCCGCGCCCGGCGCCGGGCCAGCGAGATGCAGGCGCGCGGGATCGGCGTGACGCTGGACCTGATGAAGCAGGATCTCGAGCGGCGGGACGCCCGGGACCGGTCCCGGGCGGACAGCCCGCTGGAGCCCGCCCCGGACGCGCGCCGGATCGACACCAGCGGCATGACGCTGGAGCAGCAGCTGGAGGCCGTGCTCGAGGTGGTTCGCGCCCACCCGGGCTGCCCGCCCGGGGCGCGGATGGAGCGGGGCACGAGCCCGTAGCGGACCCGGCCCGGCCTGCCGATAGGGAGGCGGTCCGGCAGCCGTCCGCAGGTGCGCCCCGCGGGGCATGTGCGCTAGTCTGACCCGCCGTTTCGCCCCACCCGGCCTTCGTTCCGGGGTCGTCCGACTTGGAGATGTCTTGAGCCTGCATTACAGTGCGTCCCGGTTTTTGCTCGGTGGACTGATCGGTGCCCTGAGCGGTTGGGAGGTGCGCGGCCGGGAGAAGATTCCCCGGACCGGCGGCCTGATCGTGGCTTCCAACCACGTGTCCTTCTGGGACCCGCCGCTCGTCGGGACGGCGGCCATGCGGGAACTCCACTTCATGGCGAAGGAGGAGCTCTTCCGCGTGCCGGTGCTCGGGGGCCTGATCCGCGCGTACAACGCGATCCCGATTCGTCGGGGCGTGGCGGACCTCTCGGGGCTCGCACGCGCCATCGAGATCCTCAAGGGCGGTCGTGCGCTCATCATGTTCCCGGAAGGGACCCGGATGCGCGACGGCGAGTTGCACACGGCGCGGCCGGGTGTGGGCATGCTGGCGGTGAACGCCGATTGCTCCATCGTGCCGTGCTACATCTCGGGCAGTCAGAGGCCCGGGAAGTTCCTCCTGCGTCGCGGGCCGTTGCGCGTGTGGTTCGGCGAAGCGAAGCACTGGAGGGAACTGGCTGGCGAGGCGGCCGATCAGGCGCCGGGGCGTGCGCTCTACCAGGGCGTGGGCGACGGCGTGATGCGCGAGATCGCGGCGCTCAAGGCCGGCCAGATGAATTCGGCTTCACGGGGAGCGGCCTGACGCCGCTTCCGATTCCCATATCAGGAGGTCTTCTTTCCATGTTGGAGACGACGGAGCACAACCTCAACCCCGCGTCGGAGTCGCCGAGGCGGGCACCCGCGTTGCCGAAGGTTCCCCTCAACTACGAGGAAGAGGAGGAACTCACTCCCGAACAACGGCAAGAGCTGTTCGGGCAGTACGAGGAGTCCATGCGGTCGATCGGCGAAGGGGAGATCGTGCGCGGCACGGTCCTTTCGATCGACGACAAGGACGTCCTGGTGGACGTGGGATTCAAGAGCGAAGGCGTGATCTCGCTGTCCGAGTTCCCCGACCCCACGAGCATCAAGGTCGGTGACGTGCTCGAGGTGTTCCTCGAGAAGATGGAGAACCAGGACGGGCTCGTCGTCCTCTCCAAGCAGCGCGCCGACTTCGTGCGCGTCTGGGATCGCGTCAAGGAGGCCCACGACAACGGCCAGGTCGTCGAGGGCAAGCTGGTCCGCAAGATCAAGGGTGGCGTCGTCGTCGACCTGTACGGGGTCGAGGCGTTCCTGCCCGGATCGCAGATCGCGCTCCGTCAGGTCCAGAACGTGGATGCCCTGCTGGGGCAGACCGTTTCGGTCAAGATCATCAAGCTGAACAAGCGCCGCCGGAACATCGTGGTGTCGCGTCGCGCCGTCCTCGAGGAGGAGCGCGATCGCATGAAGGCCACCATCCTGAAGGACCTGGCGAAAGACCAGATCCGCGAGGGCGTGGTCAAGAACATCACCGACTTCGGCGCGTTCGTGGATCTGGGCGGCATCGACGGCCTGCTGCACATCACCGACATGTCGTGGGGTCGGGTGCAGCACCCGAGCGAGCTGGTCAAGATCGGCGACAAGGTGCGCGTGAAGGTGTTGAACTTCGATCCCGAGAAGGAGCGCATCTCGCTCGGCCTGAAGCAGCTCGAGCCCTACCCGTGGGAAGGCGTCGACGAGAAGTACAAGGTCGGCGACCGCATCCAGGGCAAGGTCGTGTCGATCACGGATTACGGCGCATTCGTGGAGCTGGAGAAGGGCATCGAAGGCCTGATCCACGTCTCCGAGATGTCGTGGACGCGCCACGTGCGGCACCCGTCCAAGGTCGTCAACATCGGCGACATCATCGAGGCCGTGGTGCTGAAGGTCGACAAGGCGAACGAGAAGATCTCGCTCGGCCTGAAGCAGGTGGAGCCGGATCCGTGGCTGACGCTCGACCAGAAGTACCCGCCGGGCATGAAGGTCAAGGGCAAGGTCCGCAACCTGACCAACTTCGGCGCGTTCGTGGAACTCGAAGAGGGCATCGACGGCCTCGTGCACGTGTCCGACATGTCGTGGACCAAGCGCGTCGCGCACCCGAGCGAAGTGCTCAAGAAGGGTGATGCGGTCGAGGTGGTCGTGCTCGCGATCGACAAGGAGCACCGCCGGATCAGCCTGGGCCTGAAGCAGGTCTCGGACGATCCGTGGCCGCTGCTCGCCGATCGGTTCCCTTCGGGCATGGAAGTCTCGGGCGCCGTCAACCGCCTGTTCGATCGCGGCGCGATCGTGGACGTGGGCGACGGCATCGAGGGCTTCGTGCCGCTGTCGCAGCTGGGCATCGACGACCTGAAGCGTCCGAACGACGCGTTCGAGGTGGGCGAGACGCTGACCATGAAGGTCACGCGCGTGGACGTGCCGAACCATCGGCTCATCCTGAGCGTGAAGGCGTGGCTCACCGAGCAGGACGACATCGCGCTGGCCGAGTGGACGTCGAAGCGCAACCAGATTCGTGCGCGCATCGCCGCCAACCCGCCGGCCGAGGATCCCGGCCCGAAGGTGAAGGACAAGGCCGACGACATGATGGTGGACGAGTAGCCCGCCAACGATCGTCGCGCGCAGCATCCGCCGGGCGGCTCCGCGAGGGGCCGCCCGGTGTGTTTGGGGGACGCTCTCCACCGGGAGGGCATCCGCGACAATCGGATGGACGTCGACCGGGGCGGCAGCCGGATACTCGTGTCGTGCGCCCCGCGCGTGGTCCGAGGAGCCGCCGGCGCCCCCCGCAGTCGACGGACCCGCTCGTGGAGGCGTTGCCGTGAGGACCTTCGCCCGGTCGTGGACCTCGTGCCGCCGGGCCCGGAGAGATCATGAAACTCCCGACTGCCTGCGCGCTGGTGGTGCTCGTGTGCTCGGCCCCGGCCGCCGCCGTCACGCGCTGGCCAGCGGCCGGCGCCCCCCTGTGCACGGCGCCCGGCGATCAGTCCGGACTCGCGCAGCTCTCGAACGGCTGCGGTGCCGAGCTGCCGCTCTGGTGGGTGTCGCGGACCCCGACGGCGGACGACATCGGGTACACGGTGGTCCTTCCGGTCGCATACTGGTGGCCCTGCTCGGGCGTTCCGACGCGGTCGGTCGGCATCCGCGAGCTGGTACTGGCACACCAGGCCTACGGAAGCGATGAGACGTCTCCCGGCTGCTTTCCGTACGCGACCAGCGCGCCCGCATGGATCGAGGCCTTCGGGGCAGCGGAACGCGTCGTCTACGCGAGCATGGGCGGGGCTCGCTGGATCGTCGACGAAGGGGCCGCCGGCCCGTCGGGGCGAAGCGACCTGTGCGCGGTGGGGTCGGTGCCCCTTGCGCCAGGGGATACGTCCGAAGTGTTCCTGGCATGGAGCGACGATCGCGACGGAGTGCCGCAGGTTCGCGCGCAGCGGTTGGGACCTTCGGGGACGCGCCTCTGGGGACAACACGGAGTCGCGATCGCGCCCACGGCGTTCGCGCAACGCCGTCCCGATGCCGTGCGGCTGGCGGACGGGAGCACGGTGATCGTGTGGGAGGACGAGCGGAACGGCGGCGTGGACGTGTACGCGCAGCATGTCGACGTGGTGGGCCGCGTGGCCCCGGGTGGTGTGGGAAGAGCGAGGCGGGCGTTTCGGCACGGGGTGTTCACTGGTCGCCCGTGGCTTCGATCTGAACGGCGAGGTCGATTCGTCGTGGCCCGAGACGGGCGTCGTGCTCACCTCCGGGAATGCGGTCGAGCACCTGCAGTCCTCGTTTTGCGACTACGCGGGTGGTGGTCTCGTCGTGGTGTGGACCGACACGCGCTCGGCAACCGCCGAGAACGGTTGCGATCTCTACGCACAGCGCGTGGACGGTGCCGGGCGTCGTTTCGCGGGCTGGCCAGCCGCGGGACTGGCGCTCTGCACCGCTCCGGGCCGGCAGGAAGACGCGGTCGTCGACATGGACGGCAACGGGCTCGCGAGATTCGCCTGGGCCGATCGCCGCGACGGCACCTCCCGGATCTACGTCTCGGAGCGCCGGACCGACGGTTCGCTCCCTCCGGGCATGTGGACCGCGAACGGACAACGCGCCGCCTACGCCGAAGGGAACGAGACCGCACCCGTCGTGCAGCTGGCCGCCGATGGCGGGATGTTCGTGGCGTGGGTGGACGCCCGCAACGTCGCCGTCTCCGGCCTCGACGTCTACGGCACCACCTTCGTGGGCTCCGGCGGCGTGCTGGATGCTCC
>JBGAOB010000170.1:0-10359 GCA_044222045.1 Candidatus Eiseniibacteriota bacterium | reverse complement strand
GGGCGGCGCTGCCGCGCCCCGACGGCCGCGCGCTCTGCCAGGCTCACGAACTGCTCGTGGCGCCGGGTCTGCGGCTGGCGCTGACGCGTCCCGGCCTGCCGGCCGCGGGCGCGCCGCTGCTGGTGGCCGCGGATTCCGGCGACCTCGCCGCGGTACGCGCCGAAGTCGAAGCCGTCGCGCGCGCGTTCCCGGGCGCGCGCGTGCTCGCGGGCGCCGAGGCCACGGCGGAGCGATTCGTCGCGCTGGCGGGCGAGGCGTCGTGGATCCACTTCGCGGGGCACGGCGGCTGGCGCGCCGACGAGCCGCACGCCTCGGGACTGCGACTGCACGATCGCTGGCTGCTGGCCAGCGAGATCGCCGAACTCTCGCTGGGTGCGCGGTTCGTGACCCTGTCGGCGTGCCACACCGCGCGGGCGCTCGTGCGTCCCGGCGAGGAGTGGTTCGGGCTGGCCCGGGCGTTCCTGCTCGCGGGCGCCGGTGCCGTCGTGGCCACGCAGTGGGACGTCGAGGACGAGGTCACCGCCGAACTGATGGCGGCGCTCTATCCCCTTCTGGCCGCGGGGCATGCGCTGCCGGCAGCGCTCGCGACCGCCCAGTCGGCCTGGGCCGAGGCCGGCCGCCACCCCTACGAGTGGGCCGGCTTCGTCGTGCTGGGCGGGCCCGCCGCGTGGGCCACGGCGGGCGCCGCCGGGCGCCGTGCGACGTCCCGCCCGCGACCGCGGTCGGTTTTGGGTCGCGAAACCCAGCCACGGACGGCCGGAGTTTTCTCCGACTCCGCCCTTGATTGCACGTCCAAACACACATCGCCTGCGATAGACTCCCAGCCGTTCCGGAGGCTTCCCTGATGCACGTTCCCGCCACGCTCGTCCGCCGACTCGTCCTGTGCACGGGTGCGCTCGCCCTGTTGCTCACGGCGGGTGCGTGCTCGCGCCAGCTGCCGACCGCACCCGCGGGCACGAGCGCCGGCGCCCGGCCGATCCGCGAGGGCGCCCAGCCCGCGCGCTACGGCGGCGGGGAGGTCGACAGCGAAGTCGTGGTGACGTTGCAGCCGGGCGTCGACGGTCACGTGGTCGCCACGGACTACGGCGCGACGCTCGTGGGTGGCGAGGTGTACGAGCGCCAGGCGGCGTACCTGCCGCCGGCCGGGCAGACGGCGCTGGACTTCGCGCAGGTGCTCGCCGCCGACCCGCGCGTGATCACCTCCGAACAGAACTCGCTGCTCGAGTCCGCCGAGACGCGCCAGCAGAGCTTCGCGTTCGACGACGGGCTCGGCTCCGCGCAGACGTTCCTCGAGCAGCCGACGGCCGAAGCGCTGGGCCTCGACGCGGCGCACGCGGTGGGCGGCGGGCACGGCGTGCGCGTGGCGATCATCGACACGGGCGCCGACCTCACGCACCCCGCGCTCGCGGGCCGGATCGTGGGTGACTACGACCTCGTGGGCGCCGACTACGACGCGAGCGAAACCACCGACGGGATCGACAACGACGGTGACGGCCACATCGACGAGGCGTACGGCCACGGCACGCACGTGGCCGGGCTCGTGGCGCTGGCCGCGCCCGACGCGGAGCTGCTGATCGTGCGCGCGCTCGACTCCGACGGCCGCGGCGACATCCTGTGCGTGGCCGCCGGCATCCGCTGGGCCGTCGCGCACGGCGCGAAGGTCATCAACATGAGCCTCGGCTCGCTCAAGGCGAGCGACGCGGTGCAGGACGCCATGGAAGAAGCCGAGAACGCCGGCGTCGTGCTGGTGGCGTCCGCCGGCAACTGGGGACTGGAGCAGCCGCAGGAGTTCCCCGCGCGCTCGAGCCACGCCATCGCGATCGCCGCGTGCAACGCGAACGGCGAGCCCGCCTCGTTCACCTCGTACGCCCGTTACGTGCAGATGTCCGCGCCGGGCGTCGGCGTGCGCAGCGCGTTCCCGGGCGGCGGCTGGCGGTTGTGGAGCGGCACGTCGATGTCGGCGCCGCTCGTGTCGGGCGCCGCGGCCGTGCTGCTGGGCCTGCACCCGACGTGGACCACCACGGACGTGATGACTCGGCTCGGGGACTCGGTGCGGCCGCTGCAGAACGTGCCGCAGCCCATGCACAACAAGCTCGGCGCCGGCATGCTCGACCTGGCTGCCGCCGTGCGACCCGACATGCAGAGCGTCGCGACCGACCCGGGGCCGGGCCAGATCCTCCGTCGCGGACGCTGACGATGCGGAACAGCCTGCCGCCGCGAGCCCTCGCGCTCGCCGTGTGCCTCGCGCTCGCCACCGGTTGCGGCAAGGACGCGCCGAACGCCCCCGTGACGCCGCCGCCCGCGTTCGGAACCGACGTGATCGCCGGGCAGGTCGTGCTCACGCTCGCGCCCGGCGCCGACCCGGCCGCGCTCGCCTCGGACTTCGGCGCCACGGTGCTCGACTGGGACGCCGACGAACGCACCGTGACGCTCGCGCCCCCTTCGAACACGACCACCGCGATCTTCCTGGCGATGGTGCGCGGCGACTCGCGCGTGGTGACGTGCGAGGAGAACGGCGCGTTCGAGCCCGCCGAGTCGCGCCAGCAGAGCTTCGCGTTCGACGACGGCGCGGGCACGCCGCAGAACTACGCCGAACAGTCCGCCGGGCGCGCGATCGGGCTGGCCGCCGCGCACGGAGTGAGCACCGGCTCGGGCGTGATCGTGGCGGTGCTCGACACGGGCATCGATCCGGCGCACCCCGCGTTCACGGGCCGACTGCTGGCCGGGCACGACTTCGTGTCGGACGACACCGACCCCACCGACGTGACGAACGGCCTCGACGACGACTCCGACGGGCACGTGGACGAAGCGTGGGGGCACGGCACGCACGTGGCCGGGATCGTGGCGCTGGTCGCTCCCGACGCGCAGCTGCTGCCGGTGCGCGTGCTCGACGCCGACGGCCGCGGCGACGTGCAGAAGGTGGCCGCCGGCGTGCGCTGGGCGGTGGCTCACGGCGCGACGGTGATCAACCTCAGCCTGGGCTCGCTCAAGTCGAGCGACGCGATCCAGAACGCGCTCGAGGCCGCCGAGTCACAGGGCGTGGCCGTGTTCGCGTCGGTCGGCAACTGGGGCGCGGAGCAGCCGCAGGAGTACCCCGCGCGCTCGAGCAAGGCGTACGCGATCGCCGCGTGCGACACCGCCGCGCACCCGGCCGCGTTCACGTCGTTCGCGGGCTACGTGGCGCTGTCGGCGCCGGGCGTGGCGTTGCGCAGCGCGTACCCGGGCGGCGGCTACCGGCTGTGGAGCGGCTCGTCGATGAGCACACCGCTCGTGGCCGGCGCCGCGGCTCTGCTGCGTGCGGCGCACCCCGCGTGGACGACGCGCGACATCGTGGACCAACTCGCGGCCACGGCCACGCCGATCGTGGGTGCGAGCGACGCGCAGCGGAACCGCCTGGGCGCCGGCATGCTGAACGCGGCCGCCGCGCTCACCTCGCCGAACGCCGTCCGCACGCGCTGACCGGCCCGGCGCGCGCCGTGCGCGCCCTTCTCAGCCTCGCGCGTGCTCGCTATGCTGCGGGCCGTCCGCACGTCGACTCCCGCACGATCGAGGCCCGCCGCATGACTCCGAAGCCCTCCGCCCGCTATCTCTCCGGCGCGCGCATCCTTCCGCCCGCCATCACCGGCCGCGAATCGGCCGCCGAGCTGATCGACCAGGCGTTCTGCGCCTACAACGGCGCGCGGCTGCGCGAAGGGGCGCGGCTGCTGACCGAGCGCATGCTGAAGGACGACGTCACGGTGGCGCTGAGCGTGACCGGCGCGCTGACGCCCGCCGGGCTCGGCATGAGCGCGATCATCCCGCTGATGGAGGCGGGCTTCGTCGACTGGATCGTGTCGACGGGCGCGAACCTGTACCACGACGCGCACTTCGGGCTGGGCCTGCCGATGCACCAGGGCACCTTCGCCGTGGACGACGTGGAGCTGCGCGACAAGGGCGTGGTGCGCATCTACGACATCTTCTTCGACTACGAGGTCCTGCTGAACACCGACGCGTTCTTCCGCGAGGTGATCTCGGGCCCCGAGTTCCAACGCACCATGAGCAGCGCCGAGTTCCACCACCTGTGCGGCAAGTACCTGCGCGCGCGCGAGCAGGCGCTGGGCCTGAAGTCGCACTCGCTGCTCGCGGCGGCGTGGGAGTACGGCGTGCCCATCTACACGTCGTCGCCGGGCGACTCGAGCATCGGCATGAACGTGGCGGCGAAGGCGCTCGAGGGCAACCAGTGCCTGATCGACGTGAACGCCGACGTCAACGAGACGGCCGGCATCGTGTGGGACGCCAAGTCGTCGGGCGGCAAGAGCGCGGTGTGGATCCTGGGCGGCGGCAGCCCCAAGAACTTCCTGCTCCAGACCGAGCCGCAGATCCAGGAAGTGCTCGGCATCGCCGAGAAGGGTCACGACTACTTCCTCGCCGTGACCGACGCGCGCCCCGACACGGGCGGACTGTCGGGCGCCACGCCGGCCGAGGCCGTGAGCTGGGGCAAGATCGATCCCGACCAGCTGCCGGGAACGGTGATCTGCTACACCGACTCCACGATCGGCCTGCCGCTGCTCACGGCGTACGCGCTCGCGAAGCACGCACCGCGCACGCGCAAGCGGTTGTACGACCGCCGCGCCGACGTGATGAAGCGCCTGAAGGAGGCGTACTTCAGCGCCGGCCGCGCGGGCGAGAACCCCACGGCGGCGAAGGGCTGACGCGCCGCCGGCGCCGCTCGCCGGAACGCGCGCACGTCATGGCCGAGACCGACACGACGCCCGCCGACGCCGCGCTCGACGAGCGCGCGCTCGTCGACGGGCTGCTCGCCGGCGACGCGGCGGCGGTGCGGCGCTTCCTCGAGCGGACGCACCACCCCGCGTGGTGCCTCGCGTGCCGTGTCACGCGCGACGCCGACGAACGCCGCGACTGGTCGAGCAACGCGCTGCTCGGCATCCTCGACGACCTGAAGCGCGGCCGCTTCGAGTACCGGCGCCCCGGCAGCTTCTGGGCGTGGTTCCGCAAGCGCGTCTACTTCCGGCTGCTCGACGAGCGCCGGCGCGCGCTGACGCGGCAGCGCCGCGAGCCCTCGGCCGACGCCGACACGGCGATGGACCTCGCCGAGTACGGCGCCCCGGGCGACGCGAGCGACGAGTTCGAGCGCGTGGAGGTGGCCGCCGCGGTGGAGGACTGCCTCGAGCGGATTCCCCACCTGGAGCAGCGCCGTTCGCTGCGGCTGCTGCTGCACGAGGAACTGGCCTACCAGGCGATCGCCGAGACGATCGGGGCGCCGATCAACAGCGTGCGCGTGTGGATCTTGCGTGGCCGCATCGCACTGCGGCGCTGCCTGGCGCAGCGATGGGGGCTCGTGCCCGCCGAGGGCGGCGACGGTGCGTAACTCCGCGCGGCGTGGACCCGTCTTTGGGGCGAGGAGGACGGCATGAGCGAGACGCCACGGACGCGCATCGAGCAGGTGCTCGGGTACGAGCACCTCGACGACGCCGCGCGAGCCGAGATCGACGCGGAGCTGGCCCGCTCGCCGGAACTGCGCGCGCTGCGGGACGCGCTGCTCGAACGCGAACGGCGCGCACGGCTGCGCGGCGAGTTGCCCGAAGCCGAGCGCTGGCCGGAGTTGCCGCTCGACGCGGCGGGCCGCGCCGGCGAGGCCGCGGCCCGCCACGCGCTGCTCCAGCGCGCCGGCGTCGCGGTGCACGAGGTGCTGCCGCTGCGACCGGCGAGGAGCACGGCGCGGCGCGTGTGGCTCGTGCCGGCGATGGCCGCGGCCGCGGCGGTGATCGCGATCGCGTTCTGGCCGCGCGGCGCGGTGATGCCGCCGCCGCCCGCCTCCGCGCCGGCCACCGGCGCCCCCGCGCGCGCGCCCGCGCTGGCGGCGCTCGCGATCGAACCCGCCGCCGAGATGCGCGGCGGAGCGCCGCGCGCGTGGCGCTCCGGCGACGCGTTCGTGCTTCGGTTCCGGCTGGCCACGCCCGCGGCGCCCGCCGTGTTCCTGCTCGACGCGAGCGGCGGCGTCGCACGGCTCCACCCCGCCGACGGCGAACCGCTGCGGCTGCGCCCGGCGGGCGACGTCCGGCTGCCCGACCCGAAATCCGGCACGCGCTGGGCGTTCGAGGGGCCGGCGGGCCGCGAGACGTTCGTGGTCGCGGCATTGCCGGACACGGCCGACGTCGCGGCGCTGACGGCGGCCGCGCGGGCCGCCGTCGCCGGCGCGCAGGGCCCCGAGGCCCGGCTGGAGGCGCTGGAAGCCGCCCTCCGGCGCGCCACCCCGGACGTGATCCGGCTCGCGATCGAACACCGCTGATCGCGCTGTAACTCCTCGCGGGAGCACGGCCGTCTTCCCCGGGGGTCCCCCGGGATGCCGCCCCGGACGGACCGCTCGTGCGGCGCACCGCGCGCCCATCCCGCCTTCCGCCGAGGAGGACTGCCCATGCCGTCGCCCGCTTCCCTGCTCCGCCCGGCGCTGGCCGCGCTGCTGCTCACGTTCGCGTTCGGCGTGCTCCCCACGGCCGCCCGCGCACAGACCGGCCCCGTCACCGCGGCGGCGCTGAACAACTGGTGGCTCGCGCCGAACGGCTCGATCGGCGTCTCGCTCGCGAGCGGCATCCTCACCATCGACACGGACGGCGACGGACTGCTCGAAGCGAGCGACAACCACCACCCGCTGCCCGCGGCCGCGACCGGCTCCGCGAACCTCCGCCTGTCGCCGTCGCGCACCGTGCTCTACGCGTCGACCGGCGGCCGCGGCAACTGCACGCCCCCCGGAGCGATCGCGCGATTCTTCGCGATCCCCGCCACGAACGGCGCGCCGCTCGTGCCGATCGCCGACTCGCTGTGCATCCCGGGCGGCATCGCGT
Source organism: Candidatus Eiseniibacteriota bacterium (assembly GCA_044222045.1). Taxonomy (GTDB): domain Bacteria; phylum Eisenbacteria; class RBG-16-71-46; order RBG-16-71-46; family RBG-16-71-46; genus JBGAMH01. Next base: position 3,517 of record JBGAOB010000170.1, on the reverse strand, counting down.
TCATGGGGTTCTTCGACTCCACGGCCACCGGCGCGTGGACGCAGAAGGTCGCGTTCCTGGTGGCGAACTCGGTGTCGGGGCAGCAGAACATCCTGTGGGTGGATCTCAACTCCGGCGTCACCTCGTGGTCGTCGCTGCCGTTCACGCCGAGCATCGAGAGCGTGCGGTTCACGCGCTCGGGCATCGCGGCGTACGTGAAGTCGGGCGCGAACGCCACCACCGACGCGAACTTCGCGTGGGTGAACCTGTGCTCAGCCAACCTGGGCACCGTGATCGCGCCGTTCAACACGCAGCACCTGGTCCTGAGCGGACCCGGTTTCGTGTCGATCACCGCTGAAGTCGTGACCGGCGCCGGTGGGCTGGAGGGCGTGATCCACTATCCCGACCCGGCCACCGAGCGCTCGCGCGACGCGCTCACCGACTGCTCGCCGCCGCCCACGCTGGGCGCCTGCTGCCTGCCGGGGAATCCGAACTGCCGCAACAGCACCACGTCCGGCGACTGCGCCGCGCTGGGCGGTACGTGGAAAGGAGCGGGCAGCGTGTGCGCCACCGCGGGCTGCCCGCCGCCGCCCGCGCCGCACCTGGACGCGGCTCTCAGCGGCCCCTCGAGCGCGAACCAGGGCGACGTGATCGCGTACGTCGTGACCTATGGAAACAGCGGCAGCCTGTCGGCGAACAGCGTGATCGTGCAGTGCCCGATCCCCACGGGCGCCACGTTCGTACGCGCGTCCGCGGGCGGCTTCGGCACGATCGGGCTCGCGCAGTGGAACCTGGGCACGCTCGCGCCCTCCGCCGCGGGCACCTGCTCGCTGTTCGTGCGCGCCCCATGCACCGGCACGTCGGTCACGAACACGGGCGTCACGATCCAGGGCACGCCGGGCGGCCTGGTGAACGGCACGGGCACCGTGGTGACCACGCTGTTCGCCCATCCGACCACGAACATGCCGATGTCCGTGTCGTCCGTGGCGCAGGCGCCGATGCCGCTCGGCGCCGGTGCGAAGGCGCGCCACACGATCACGTTCCAGAACACGCTCGGCGTGCCGCGCCCGGGGCTGACGCTGTCGATCCGCGCCGGCGCGTGGTGCACGATGGACGCCGTGGTCGGCGCCACCGCCGGCACGGCCACGATCAGCGGCGACTTCCTCACGTGGACGGGCACCGTGGCCGCGGCGCAGGCGGTCACGCTCGTCTTCGACACGCGCGTGAAGGAGTGCCGTCCGGCCGCGCTCACTCCCGACCGGCTGAACGCCGGCGCGGCGCTGACGCTGCGCAACCCGTGCAACGTCACGGTCGGATTCACGACGCCCGCCGACACGCTGTGGCTCGCGCCGCCACCGGTGAGCCTGGCGCTGTCGGCGCCCGCGCTGGGCCCGGTGCAGCCCGTCACGGGCGGCGGTGCGATCGGGCTCGCCAGCGGCGGCCCCGCGGACGTGGTGCTGCGCGTTTCGAACTCCGCCGACACCGCGAGCGACCCCGTGACCGCGCGTGTCACCGCGGGTGGCGGCGTGTTCCCCGTGGGCAACCCGCCGTTCGTCGGCACGCCGCCCGCCACCACCACGTGGGACTCGCTCACGAAGACGATCACGTGGACCGGCACCGTGCCCGCGCACGACAGCGTGCGCGTGACGTTCCGTGCGCGCGTCGACACGACGGGCGCGTCGTACGGAACGCTTTCCGCAACGGGCGACGTGGGCGCCTGCCCGAATGCGCTCGCCTACCAGCTCTCGCTCGTGGGCCTGTCGCCCGAACCGGCCGGCGCGCACCTGCTGGCGCTGAGCCGCTACGAGGGCATCTGGTCGCACCGGCCGGGCGTCGACACGTCCAAGAGGCGCATCGTCGGGTTCGGCAGCGACACGCAGACGGGCTTCACGCGCACGCCGGCGGGCGACCTGTGGGTCGTGGGCACGCCGTGCTGGCACGCGAACCCGGCCACCGGCGTGTTCGAGGTGCTGCCCGCGAGCGTGCTGACGTCGATGGACATGGAACTGGCGTTCGACGTGGCCTGGGACGCCGGTGACGGCACGCTGGTGTTCGCCGGCTACAAGGGCGGGCGCGGCCTGCGCGTGGCGCGCTGGAATCCGGTCACGCGCGTGGCCACGCCCATGTGGTCCGAGAGCAACTCGCACTACGCGATCACGGCGCAGGTGAAGATCGACCCGCAGCGCCGCGTGGTGATGACGAGCGGCGCGCGCGTGCTGTGGATCGAGCCGGCCACGCCGTCCACGATCCACGAGTGGCCCGCCACCGGCTGGGGCGACCTGAACGCGCTCGCGCTGGACTTCGACGGGCGCCCGCTCGTGATCGAAACCGTGCTGCCGGCGCTGACGCCCGGCCGCGCGGCGCGCGTGGACCTGGCGACCGGCGCGTTCACCACGATCGGCGACGTGAGTGCGCTGCAGTCGTTCGGCTCGCCGCTCACGAACGTGGCCGTGGCCGGGGACAGCACGCTCTGGACGTCGTTCGACTACGGCAGTCTCGTGCACCTGTCGCGCTCGCCGTGGGGCCTCGTGCAGGTGCCGATGCTCGGCTACAACGACGACCTCGAATGGGTCGGCGGCAGTGGCGGCGGCAACGTGGACGCGCCGGAGTCCCCGGCGGTGCACGCGCTGGCCCTGGCCTCGCCCACGCCGAATCCGACCACCGGCCCGGTGCGGCTCGCGTTCACGCTGCCCACGCGCGACGCCGTGCGGCTGAGCGTGTACGACCTGGGCGGGCGGCGCGTGCGCGAGCTGGCAGGCGGCGTGTTCGGCCCCGGGCCGCACGCCGTGACATGGGACGGGCGCGACGGCGACGGTCGCGCTGCGCCGGCGGGGCTGTACTTCGCGAGGCTCGAGACGCGCTCGGGGAGCGTGTCGCGACGGCTCGTGATCGCCCGCTGACGCCGGAGCGCCCGGGGCGGATCGGCCGTACGCGATCCGCCCCGGCGTGCCCGCGATGCGTTCAGCGCAGGCGCGTCGCCTGCAGCACGAACGGCGCCCACACCGACGGGTGCGAACGTGCGGACGACTCGGTGGTCACGCTCACGCCCCGGTCGCGGTCGCCCGTCGGCGCGTCGCCGCCGCGCAGCATCGCGAGCCGCGCCTCGCGCAGCGCCGCGGCCGCCGAGCGCCCGGCGCGCAGGCGCGTGTAGAAGTCCACCATCAGGTCGGCGGTCGCCGCGTCGTCCACCTTCCACAGCGTGACCACGAGCTGGCGTGCGCCCGCGATCGCGAACGCGCGCGACAGGCCGAGCAGCCCCTCGCCGCGCAGCAGCTTGCCGCGGCCGGTTTCGCACGCCGACAACGTGACCAGGTCGAGCCGGCCGCGCTGGTCGAGCAGCTCCCACGCCTGCACGAGCCCATCGTCCTCGCGCCGGTCGGGCGCGAGCACGAGTCCGGAGAACTCCGGGTGCCGGTCGTCGGCGAAGCCGTGCGCCGCCACGTGCAGCGCACGCGCGCGGCCGAGCTCGGCGCGGAACCGCTGCTCGCTCGCCGCAGGGCCCACGTACGTGCGCGCCCCGGGGAAGAGCGCGTGCAGC
>JBGAOB010000169.1:0-10941 GCA_044222045.1 Candidatus Eiseniibacteriota bacterium | reverse complement strand
CCGCCGGCGCGCCTCGTGGCCACGCCCGCCCGCCGCGCCCGCCTTACGCCGCGCGCAGTTCGCGCTTCTTGGCGCGCTTGTGGGCGTACATCAACTCGTCGCCGCGCTGCAGCAGCTCCGAGAACGTGGTCGTCTCGCCCGGAGGCCGCTGCACCACGCCCACGCTGAAGCTCACCGGCGGCAGGTCGGCGTGCACCTCGTTGCGGGCGTCGGCCGCCCGCAGCAGCCGCGCGATCAGGCGTCCCGACGGCGTGCCTGCCGGGTCGATCGCCAGCACCGCGAACTCGTCGCCGCCCAGCCGGCCGATGACGTCCGACTCGCGGAACGTCTCGCGCAGCACCCCGGCCGCGTCGCGGATCGCGCGATCACCCGCCGCGTGACCGTGCGTGTCGTTGATCTGCTTGAGGCCGTCGAGGTCGGCGAACAGCATCGTCACCACCGAGCCCGTGCGCTCGGCGAGCCGCAGCTGCTGGCCCGCGAACGTGAGGAATCCGCGGCGGTTGTACAGGCCGGTCAGCGGATCGACCAGGCTCAGCGTGCGCAACGCTTCTTCGTGGCGCACGCGCTCGGAGATGTCGCGCAGGAACACCGTGTAGTGCCGGTGCCCGTCGAGCAGGCCGGCGTCGGCGACGGCCACCTCGACCGGGAACTCGGTGTGGTCCGCGCGCACCGCCACCGTCTCCACCACGCGGCCCGGCGGCAGGCGGAACGGACGCAGCGGCGCGTCGGCGTCGGTGTTGGGCTCCACCACGCCCGGCGGCAGCACGAGCCCGGCCGCGGGCTGGCCCAGCACGGAGTCCGCGCTGCGGCCGAACAGCCGTTCGGCCGCCGGGTTGAACTCCAGCACACGACCGAGATCGTCGAACGTGAAGATGGCGTCGAGCGCTCCTTCGAGCACGGCGGCCTTGCGCGCTTCGCTCGCACGCATGCTCTCGGCCCAGCGCGCCTGGCGCACGCGGTGCCGCGACAGGCGTCGCGTCATCGCCTCCAGCGCGCGCGCCAGCTCACCCAGCTCGCCCGGGTCGTCGGTGGACGGGAATCGCGCGTCGAAATCCCCGCGGCCCACGCGCCGCGTCACGCGCACGAGCGACTCCACCGGCTGCACCACCAGGCGATCGAGCACACGGCCGGCGGCCACGAGCACGCCGAAGCCCAGCAGCAGCAGCCCGAGCAGGCTCGCCACCAGTTCGCGGCTCGCGGCCGCCACGACCACGCGCCGCGGCACGCCCACGCCCACGAGCATGGCGCGCTGCGCCGGATCGCCGATCGCCGTGAAGCCGGTGATGCGCGGGATGTCGTCGAGGCCCGCGACCTCGCGCACGCCCTCGCCGGAAGCCAGCAGGGTGTGCGCGTCGGCGGGCGCCAGGAAGTGCCGTCCGACCCAGTCCTGCGGCTCGGGCCAGCGGCTCACCACGACGCCCCAGCGGTCGAGCACCACGAGCGACGCCTCGGGCGGCAGCCGCAACCGCGACGCGAGCCGCGAGAAGCCGCGAAGGTCCATGTCCACGAACAGCACCGCGCGCGCCGTGCCCTGCGAATCGCGCGCCGCGAACGCGCACTTGAACGTGGGCTCGCCGGTGAGCGCGCCGATCTGGTAGCCGCCCACCACCATCTCGTCGGACTGCAGCGCGCGCGCGAACCACGGCGCCTCGCGCACGTGCACGGGCTCGGCGAGCGCGTGCGAACTGGCGAACACGCGGCCGTCCACGCGCGCCGCCGACACGGTGGAGAACGACGAGTTCTCGCGCATGAGCTGGCGGAACAGGCGCGAGCACTCCACGCCGTCCAGGCGCTCGACCTCGCCGGTGTGCGCGAGGCTGCGCAGCAGCTGGCGCGCCGCCTCCACGGCCTGGTGATCCTGCGCGGCCGCCATCTGCGAGAGCCGCCGCACCTCGTCGCCCGCGCGCTCCACGGCCAGGCGGCGCTGGTGCACCAGGCCGACCACCATGACGGCCATGGTGGCCAGCACCACGGCGGCCACCAGCAGCTGCAGTCGGGTGCGCAACGTCGAAGGGACCAGTCGTCGCATGCCGTCACCTCGGGCAGGAGGACCCCGTCGAGGACAGCGGCCCTCCCTCGCGATCGCGCCGCCGTTCCACTCGTGGGGTGGTGTCGGTGCGCGAGGAACCCGCGCCTGCCCATCGAGGGTTCCACCTGTGCAGATCGGCGCGGGACCAGTCGGGCATGAGTGCGAAATGCAGTGGAAACCGGCCGCGAGACGCGATCGTGCACGATCACCCGGAGCCGTCGGCGGCGGGCGACGGCACCACGATCGGCCGCCTGCGCATTGGCCTGCAAGCCGTTGCGGCATCGGCCCGGCTCCGGCGGACAACTTCTCCTGCCGTGACCGGGCACGAGCCGCCTAGACTGCCGGCCGCCTGCATCCACCCCGACCCGCGGGTCGGCCGCGTCACCCCCGGAAGCCCCCCAGACACCGATGCCCCGGCAGAACCCGAAGCGACCCGACCGCGACAGCCGCGCGCGGAAGCCCGCGGCGTCGGCTCCGACCTGGAACCCCGATCCGACGTGGGCTCTGCCCGCGGCACTCGGCGTGGTGGCGCTCGCCACGCTCGCGCTGCTCGTCGTGGGCTTCGCATGGCACCCGATCGGCGATCACTTCACCGAGAGTGACTTCTACAACTACGCGACCGGCGGCCGGCTGATCGCGCGCGGCGTGGTGGACTTCGGGCGCTGGAGCGTGATCGGGCCCGTGTACGAGTGCCTGATGGCGGTGCCCGCGTTGCTCGGCGTGTCGGCGTTCGGGTTCGCGAAGGCGCTGTCGGTGGCATGCGCTGCCGTGGTGATGCTGGCGTGGCTCGCGATCGTGCGCCGGCGCGCGGGCGGCCTCGCGGCGCTCGTCACGGTGACGCTGCTCGGTGCGAACGCCGTGTTCTTCCGCTACGGCTATTCGTCCACCACCGACGTGCCCGCGGTGGCGCTGCAGGCGGTGGCGCTGTGGGCGCTGCTGGCGTGGCGGCATCGCGCCGCGCCATGGGTGGCGGGGGCGGCGGCGGCGCTGGCCGTGCTCACGCGCTACAACTCGGCGTTCCTGCTGCCGGGCGCCGTGGCGGCGATGCTGCTGGACCCGGAACGCGACGCGCCCGCGCGGCGCCGCGCGCTGGTCGCGTGGTTCGCGGCGTTCACGATCGTGCTGCTGCCGTGGACCGCGGTATCGCGGCTGAACGGGCACTGGCCGGGCGAGGCGCTGTTCGCCAACGCGTCGTTCTTCGCGAGCTCCTCGGCCGCCGCGCGCAACGCCCAGGACGCTCGCGATGCGGGCGAGGCCGGCGGTGGCGAAGCCGTGCGGTCGGGTGCGCTCGCCCGCGCGCTGGCGAACGTGCCCGCGCACCTGCACGACGACGCGCGGCAGCTGCTCGGCTGGCCCGCGGCGGTGCTCGTGCTGCTGGGCGCGGCCGCGGCGGCGCTGTCGCGCGAGCGCCGCGCCTGGCTGCCGCTGTCGGCGAACGTGGTGCTCGCGTTCGCGGCGCTGGTGCCGGTGTTCTACAGCGATCGGTACTCGCTCGCGGTGCTGCCCGGCTACCTGGCGTTCGCGGGCGCGGCGGTGGCGTCGCCGCGCCTGTCGGCGTGGGCGGGGCGTGCGGCCGCGTGGGTGCCGCTCGCACTGGTGGCGTGGCCGCTGGCAGCGTCGCTGCAGGCGAACGTGCGCGTGCAGCGCTTCGTGCACTCGCAGCTGCCGCGCGACGTACTGGCCACCGCGCCCGCGCTGCGCGCCGAACGCCGGCCCGGCGACGCGCTGATCTCGCGCAAGGGCGCGCTCGCGTGGCAGGCCGACGTGCGCACGGTGCCGTTCCCGCGCGTGAGCACGCTCGCGGAGTTGGCGGCGCACGCGCGAGAGAACCGCGCGCGCTTCCTCTACTACTCGTGGTACGAGGGCATGCTGCGCCCCGAGTTCTGGTACCTGCTCGACACCACGGCCGTCGTGCCGGGGCTCGAGCGCATCGCGAGCGTGGTGGAGCCCGCGGCGGTGCTGTACCGGATCGGGCCGGAGCTCGGCCGCGAGCCCGCGTGGATGGCGGACTCGTCGCAGGCCGCGCTGCACGTGGCGCGCGGGCAGGTGCGCGCGCTGGAGGACCGCGACTGCTGGGAAGCGCACGCCGTGCTCGCTCAGGCCGCGCGGCGCGCGGGCGACTGGGCCGACGCGCTCGCGCACGCCGAGGCGATGACGCGCGGCCGCCCCGCCGACACGCGCGGATGGGTGATGACCGGCGACCTGCGCGTGGCCGCGGGCGACCTGGACGGCGCGCGCGAGGCGTACGGCCGCGCGTCGGCGATCCAGCCGGGCAGCGCGGGCGCGCGGATCGGGGTGGGTCGCATCCACCGCGCGCGGCGCGACGACGCGCGTGCCGCCGATGCGTGGCGACCCGTGATCGAGGCCGCCGGCGACTCCGCGACGCTGCAGGCGATGCTCGAAGTGTTCGCGTCGCGCGACACCGCAGCCGCCGCACGCGTGCGCCGCGCTCTCGCCACGCTGGCCGTGCGCGTGAAGCGCTGAGCGGCGAGCGCTCGCCGGGTGGCCGCCGAAACGCGAGCGGCCGCCCCGAACTCGGAGCGGCCGCACGCACTTCGGCCCGGCGTCACGGCAGCAGCGCGATCCTCCGCTGCAGCACGCGGCCGCCCGCCTGCAGCCGCACGAAGTACAGCCCCGCGCCCACGCGATCGCCCGACTCGTCGCGACCGTCCCAGCGCACCGACTGCTCGCCCGCCGGCCACTCGCCCGCGGCCAGCGTGCGCACGCGGCGGCCCGACGCGTCGTACACCGCCAGCGACACCGCGCCAACGCGCGGCAGCGCGAAAAACGCAGCATCGTCGCGCCCGGCGCCAGGTTCGGCCGAGGCGCGGCCAGCGACTGCTCGCGCGGCAGCGTCGCGTCGTCCGCGCCCGTCACGCCGTTCGGCACCAGCGTGGCGTACGCGCTCTCGTTGCCGTGCACGTCGACCGCCGAGAGTTTGTAGACGTACGGCGCGCCCGCCACATCCACGTACCCGGCGGATGCCGGCTCAGCGACGCGATTCGCGGGCGAGGGCACGAACGGCCAGCGACGAGAGCCGCGATACAGCCGGTAGCCGCGCAGGTCAGGCTCCGCGTTCGCGCACGTCAGCGTGGTGGTGCCCGCTGCGTACGTGCCCGCGAACGGCGCCGGCGGCAGCGGCGGCAGGTTGTCCACCGAGTAAGCCGAGTCCGGCGCCGAGTCCCAGTACGGCACACCGTAGAACGTCTCGGCCTCGATCCGGAACGCCGTGCGTGGATTGGAGCCCGGCATCGAGTCCGACGGGGTGGGCACGACCGCGCTGTAGCCCGGGAAACCGCGCCCCGGCACGGCCGTCACGTACTCCCAGTACACGACGCTCGTCGCGTTCGGTTCCTCGCGCCACACGCGCGTGGCGTCCGCGGGGCGCGCCTCGCCGGGCGCGAGCACGGTCGCGCGTTCCCCCGCACGCATCGCGGCGAGCCCGCCGGGCACGCGGCGCCACACCGAGTAGCGCGCGATCGGATAGCTCGGCCCCACGTCCCTGTAGCTCGCGGTCCACTGCAGCGACACCGAGCCGCCCTGGTCGTTCGGCACGTCGGCGATGCGCGTGATGCGCGGCGCCGCGTCCCCCAGCGCGCCGAAGCGGTCGACGCGCGTGCACAGGATGTCGCGCACGGAGGATCCGCTCCGCGCGTCGGCCCAGGCCACGATCGTGCCGTCCCGGCCATCCGAACCACACACGGCGTCGGATCGGAATCCCGGACCTCCCCCGAGCGGAACGAGCGCGCCCCAGAGCGCGACCTGGTCCATGCCGTACGCCTGGCCACCCACCACGCCGGTCGCACCGGTCGGCATCCAGGCCACGGTGGCGCTGCCCTCGGAGTTCACGGCGGCGACGATGCCGGTGCTCGTGCTGCTGGTCCCGACGAACACGCCGGGCAGGGCGGGATTCGGGAACGTGAAGGTGGCGTCCAGGTGCCCGAGGTAGTAGCTCGCGGGCGCGAGGCCCTGGACCGTGACGATCCATGCTCCGCCGCGACCGTCGGGAGTCATGCCCTGGATCGAATAGCCCCCCGGGGCGTACGCCTCGGCGGAACCCAGGACGTCCCCGTCGGGGCCCATGGCCACCACGGTCGGGAAGATGTCCAGCGCCACGGTGACGTCGCGCGCGATGAGCGCGCCGCCGTGCCCGTCGGCGATGACGCGACAGTTCTGCTGGCGGTTGCCGAGCGGGCTCGCGCTCACGCCGGTCAGCGGGTTTCCCCACGCGCGCCCCGCGGTGGGCGTGAGCTTCTGCGCCCAGATGGTGGGCACGTTGGAGCCGTCGAAGCTGGTGTAGCCGATGATCGCGTTGCCCGCGCCGTCGGCGGCGATGTCGGGGCTGAGCTGGTTCAGCGTGGCCGCGTTGATGGGGATACCCTGGGCGACGAAGCCCGGCCCGAACGCGCCCGTCGGCAGGACGCGCGTGGCGTAGACGTCGTAGTCGGTGCTCGGTGCGTACTCGAGCGTCCAGGCCACGTACACGCCTCCCGCTCCGTCGATGCATCCGCGGGAGGAGATCTCCGCCCGGCTCGAGTTCGCCAGCGCGAGGCCGTTCGCCGGCCAGCCCGGCGCCACGACACCGTTGGAGAGTACGCGCTGCAGGTAGACGTCGTTGTTGCCGGCGCGCTCGTCCTGCCACAACACGAACAGGTCGCCGGAGGCTCCGGGGATCAGCGAGAACGATCCGACCGTGCCGGGGACCGCGCAGACCGCGAGGCCGTTCACGGGCCACCCGGCCGCCGGCGCCCCATCCACGATGCGCGTCACGTAGAGATCGTTGTCGGACCCGCTGCGACGATCGATCCAGCCGATGTACGCACCGCCGGTCCCGTCGCCGAGGACGCCCGGCCGGAACGGATCGTCGGCCGCGGCGCAGACGACGACCGAGGTGGACGCCGACGTGGGCCACGCGGCCAGCGCGTGCGTGGAGGCGATCGTCGACAACGACGCCGCGAGGAGCAGAGCGGAAACGGCCGTGCGCATGGAGGACCCCCGGGTGAATGGAACGCCGGGGGCCGCCGGCGGCGTGGCCCCCACGCCTTCAATCCCGACTTCCCCCCCGAACGCACGCCGAACCCGGAACATCGCGGCCACCCCGTCGCCCGAAGCGGCCGCGTTCGTTCCCGCGAGGCCTCACGGCAGCAGCGCGACCCTCCGCTGCAGCACGCGGCCGTCCGACTGCAGCCGCACGAAGTACAGCCCCGCGCCCACGCGATCGCCCGACTCGCCCCGACCGTCCCAGCGCACCGACTGCTCGCCCGCCGGCCGCTCGCCTTCGGCCAGCGTGCGCACGCGGCGGCCATTCGGATCGAACACCGCCAGCGACACCGCGCCCGCGCGCGGCAACGCGAACCGCAGCGTGGTCGCGCCCGGCGCCGGGTTCGGCTGCGGCGCCGCCAGCGACAGCTCGCGCGGCAGCATCGCGTCGTCCGCGCCGGTGGTGAACGACGGCAGCACCGTGGCGACGCTGCTCTCGTTGCCGTGGACGTCGACAGCCGACACCTTGTACCAGTACGGAGCACCGGCCGGATCCACGTACGCCGTGGAGGCGGGCTCGACGACGCGGTTCGCGGGCGAGGGCACGAACGACGGCGACGAGCCGCGGTAGAGGCGGTAGCCCCGCAGGTCCGCTTCCACGTTCGCGCCCCAGGCGAGCGTGCTCGCTCCGGCGGAGTACGTGCCCGTGAACGGCGCGGGCGCGAGCGGCGGCAGGTTGTCCACGGAGTAACCCGAATCGGGCGCGGAGTCCCAGAACGGAATGCCGTTCGCGGTTTCGGCTTCGACCTGGAACCACGTGCGTGGGTTCGCGCCCGGCAGGGAGTCGCCGGTCGTGGCGACCACGGCGGCATAGCCCGCGTAGCCGCGCGCGGGCGTCGTCGAGACGTACTCCCAGTACACGTCGGTGGTCATCGCGTGCTGCACGCGCAGCACGCTCCCGACACCGTCGGGCCGCGGCTCGCCCGCGGCGAGCACGCGAACGCCAGCCGCCGCGCGCTTCGCGGCGAGCCCCGTGGGCACGCGGCGCCAGATCGAGTAGCGCACGATGGGGAAGGTCGGGCGCACGTCCTTGTAGCTCGCCGCCCACGTCACGTTCACGAAACCGCCCTGGTCGTTCGGCACGTCGGCGACACCCGTGATCCGCGGTGCGGCGTCGCCGAGCGCTCCGAACGCGTCCAGCCGCGCCGCGTAGAGATCGAGGTTGCCGTTGCGATTGTCGCGCCACACCGCGATGACGCCGCCCCGGCCGTCGGACACGGCGACGGCGTCCTGCATCCAGCCCGGCCCCGTGCCGCACGTCACGGGCGCGGACCAGAGCGCCGACAGATCGGTGCCGTAGTGCTGGCCGACCATCGCGTTCGTCGCCTGCGAGGACCAGACCGCGAAGGCCGTGCCGTCCGTGTCGGTGGCCAGCCCGACGAACTGGTCGGGATTGCTCGACACGATCGTCACGCCCGCCCGCGCGAGGATCTGGCCGCTCGGATCGAAGTGGTACAGCTGGTGCGTCACGGGAGTACCGAACTTCGCGGCTTCGATCCAGGCGCCGCCCACACCGTCGGCGACGAAGCTCCGGAGGATCCAGTGCCCGGGCGTGCTCGTGGAGCCCGAAGACCGCAGCGTTCCGGCGGCGTCGAGGCCGCTCACGCTCAGCGTGACGTCCGTGCCCACGGTGACTTCGTACGCGATCAGGGCGCCCCCCCGGCCGTCGGGGACGACTCGCGGGTTGGCCTGCGCGTTCGTGAGGTAGCTCACGCGGACACCCGCGGTGGGCGACCCCCACGGGCGTTCGCCATTCGGACCCAGCTTCTGCGCCCAGACCGCCGGGTTGGGTTCGCCGTTGCGCTCGATGTACGCCACCACCGCGCTGCCGGCGCCGTCTTCGGCAACGATGGGGAAACCCTGGATCCCGAGCCCGGCGTTGATCGGCACACCGCCCACGCCGAATCCCGTGGCGAACGTCCCGTCGGCGTTCAGGTGCGTCGCGTACACGTCGTAGTCGCTTCCGGGCGTGTACTCGAGCAGCCACGTCACGTAGACGCCGCCCGCGCCGTCGGGACACGCGCTCGGTGCGAGCTCGGCGCGGTTCAGGGCCGTGAGCGCGACACCGCTCGTGGGGAACCCGGGCGCGATCGTGCCGTCTCCCAGCACGCGCGTGGCCCACACGTCATCGTTGCCGGTGCGCGCGTCGGACCACACCACCCAGACGTCGCCCTGCGTGCCGGGCACGAGCACCGGTGCGCTCACCGCGACGGGCGTGGACTCCACCGCGATCCCGTTCGCCGGCCAGCCCGGGAAGACGGCGCCGTCGGCGATCCGGTTCAGGTAGATGTCGCTGACGCCACCCCCGCGCGGGTCGAGCCACGCCACGAACGCGCCCCCCGAGCCGTCGGGCACCGCGGCGAGGGCGTCCTGGCTGCCGGGCGCCACGCACACGGGAACCGGGGTGAGCGCCGAAGTCGGCCATGCCGCGAACGACCGTGGTGCGGACAGGACGAAGAGCAACGAGGCGAAGGCGAGAGCAGGCGACCTGCGGACGAACATGGGGAGCCTCCGGAAGGAGCGATGGGCCGGAACACGAACGCCGGCGCACGCCCGTTCAATCCCGCCCGACGGGCGATGCGCACGCGTTCGCGTTCACCACGGGCGGGCGCGCGCGCGGACCCCGGCGGCGGGTCCCCTTGGCGCCCGGGTCGGCCGGTGGGCGCCGCGGGCCGCTGTGCTAACGTGCCGCGCGCCAACGTTCTCGCACGCGCCGCACCGCGCCGTCCGCGGGTGCGCGCCCTACCCACGGGATGCCTTCCATGCGCGACATGATCCGCATCGCCAACGCCGGCGGTTACTGGGGCGACGACCTCGGGCAGTTCCGCCGCCAGGTCGAGCTGGGCCCGGTCGACTTCGTGACGCTCGACTTCCTGGCCGAGATCACGATGTCCATCATGCAGAAGCAGCGCGCCCGCGACCCCAAGCTGGGCTACGCGCGCGACTTCGTGGTGCAGGTGGAGCAGACGCTCGACCTGCTGGTGGAGCGCGGCACGCGCGTGATCACCAACGCCGGCGGCGTGAACCCGATGGCGTGCCGCGAGGCGCTGCTGGCGATGGCCGCGAGGCACGGCCGCACGCTCGACGTGGCCGCGGTGCTCGGCGACGACCTGATGGACCGGCTCGACGAGCTGGTGGCCGCGGGCGCCTCGCTGGACAACATGGAGGACGGCGCGAAGTTCGCGCCGATTCGCGAGCGCGTGAGCAGCGCGAACGCCTACTACGGCGCGTGGCCCGTGGTGGAGGCGCTCGCGAGCGGCGCGCAGATCGTGGTGACCGGGCGCTGCACCGACACCGGCATCACGCTGGCGCCGATGATCCACGCGTTCGGCTGGGCCGCGGACGACTGGGACCGCCTCGCCGCCGGCATCGTGGCCGGCCACATCGTGGAGTGCGGCGCGCAGAGCACCGGCGGCAACTTCACCGACTGGCGGCGCATGAAGGACTTCCCCGGCATCGGCTACCCGCTGATCGAGGTGTACCCCGACGGCTCGTTCGTGGTGACGAAGCACCGCGGCACGGGCGGCGCGGTGACGGTGCGCACGGTGAAGGAACAACTCGTGTACGAGATGGGCGACCCGCGCGGCTACATCACGCCCGACGTGATCGCCGACTTCGGCACGATCCGGCTGGAGCAGGCGGGCCGCGATCGCGTGCGCGTGTGGGGCGTGAAGGGCCGGCCGGCGCCCGGCTCGCTCAAGGTGAGCGCCGCGTACGCGGACGGCTGGAAGGCGAGCGGCTCCATCATCATTTCGGCGCCCGACGCCGCCGAGAAGGCGCGCGTGTTCGCGCAGCTGTTCTGGAAGCGCGTCGGCGTGACGTACGACGCGTGCCACACCGAGCTGATCGGACACAGTGCGTGCTGGGGCCCC